>CAUJHO010000046.1 GCA_963205025.1 Pseudomonadota bacterium
CTGGGCGATCTGGGGCTGGGCCTGAAGCCATTCGGCGGCCTGGCCGGCGGTGGCCTGCTGGCGCTCGATGCGGGCGAACAGGGTGCGCACGCCCCGCAGGGTCAGCCAGCTGTCGAAGGGGGAACCCGTCGTTCCCAGGCATTTGTCCCACCTGGCGAGCTGTTCTAGAATGGCGGGATCGGCGGCCACGTCCGCGCCGCCGACCACATCAGAGTGGCCGTTGATGTATTTGGTGGTCGAATGGATGACGATGTCGGCCCCCAGGGCGATGGGGGTCTGAAGCGCCGGTGACAGGAAGGTGTTGTCCACGGCCACAAGGGTGCCCACGGTCTGGGCGCGACGACAGAGGGCCTCGACATCGACCACCCGCAAGAGCGGATTGGACGGCGTCTCGATCAGCAGGAGGCGGGGCTTGAGCTTCAGCGCGGCTGCGACGGCGGCGTCATCGCCCTGATCCACGAAGGTCACCGAGAAATGCCCCCGGCGGGCGCGGGCGGTGAGCAGACGGTGGGTGCCGCCGTAGCAGTCATGCGGCGCGACCAGCAGGTCACCCGGCTCCAGCACCGACAGGGCCAGATCGACTGCCGCCATGCCGGTGGCGGTCACGACCGCGCCGCATCCGCCTTCCAGGTCGGCGATGGCGTCGGCCAGGAGGTCGCGCGTCGGATTGCCCGATCGCGTGTAGTCATAGCGGCGCTTGCCCTCCAGCCCGTCAAAACTGAAGTTCGAGGACAGATAGAGCGGCGGAATGACCGCGCCGTGGGTCGGGTCGGCATTGACGCCGGTGCGACAGATCTGGGTCGAGGGGGCGAGCGGGCGGGTCATGCGGCGATCTCTTGCGAACAGGGGGAGGACAGGTCGGACAGCGCGGTGGTGAGGACGCCGGCGATGATCGCCCGCTCCTTGAGGAAGGCGTCGTGGCCATAGAGCGACGGCGCTTCGACGAATTGGGCCAGACGCGGCAGGCGGGCCGCCAGCGCGCGGCTGTCGCTGAGCGGGACCAGCCGATCCGACGAGAAGCCGACCACGGTGGTCCGGGCGGTGATGGCCTCGGGCGAGACGCTGTGGCGGTCCAGCGAATCCGACAGGCTGATCCAGCGGCGAGCGGTGGTCCTGGCCTGATAGGCCTGGCCGCGTGCCATCAGATAGTCGCAGACCGGATAGGCATCGCCCGCCAGGCGCGGCGGCGCGTTGTCACTGAAGCGGGTCTCGAACTCCTCGGCCGAACGATAGGTGGTCATGGCCAGCTCGCGCGCCAGGGCGATGGCGTCGGCCTCGCGGTCGGCGTCGAGGCCAAGCTGGAGCAGACGGCGCTGAACCCCGCGCCAGGCCGTCGCCGCCGGATGGGCGCGGTGGGCGGCGGAGATGACGACCAGCCGCTCGATGCGCTTGGGGAAAAGCTCGGCAAAAGCGAGCCCGACGCAGCCGCCGTAGGAGGCTCCGACGAAGGCGTCGATGCGGGGGGCCCCGATCTCGTCCAGCACCAGGGCCAGCAAGCGAGCCTGGTCATGCGTGCGGATGGTGACGATCTGGTCGCCGCCGTTTGCGGAGGACCAGTCGAAGGCGAGCAGGCGCAGGCGGCTGGTGTCGAGGGGGGCCCCGTCGCCGATGGCCCAGCCCCACCAGCCCGGCGTGTCCGGGGTGTCGGCGGCCTGACGATCCGCCGAGATGCCGCCGGCCACCACCACCAGCGGGCCCTGGGCCGGACCGACCAGCCGGACCCGGACCGTACCGCTCAGCCGCTGACCCGAGGTCAGGATGAAATCCGGCGGGATCGCGACGTCAACGTCACGGCTCTGAGGCGTGCAGGGGGTAATCAGGTTCGACACGGGCCGCTCGATCTCCGCTCATCGAAGACCCGAACGGATGAGAAGACCCGTGAAGCAGTCAGCACGCGCCGCGTGCCGTCTCTTCACTCATCTCTCGCGGCTCTGAAACAGAACCCCGCAGGAGTTGGCACCATCTCCAGAACTGGGTGGTTCTGGAAGGTTGCCCCGGCTTCAAAGGGCCTATCCCTCAGCCGGTCTTGATGAGTGATCTAACCGTGGTGGAAACCGGGCGGCTCCGTCAAGCGGAAAATAATTTCCGGCAAAAACAGTATTAAAATGGGGATTTGCGTAGATTGGCGGTTCGCCTTGCCCCCCTCGTGGGAGAGGAGGGACCCGCCCCGCTGAGCGAAACGCGAGGCGAATGGGCGGGAGGTGAGGGCCAAACCAGAGAGCCTCATCCGGGTACCACGCCCCTCATCTTCCACGCAGGCCTGCGGGCTGCGCCCTCCGGTGGGTGGAGCCGTCTTCTCCCCTGTAGGGCGAAGAAATCAGTGAGCGGCGTGGGCGGTTTCGTCGCCGGGGGCCGCGGCGCGGACCGGAGCCTCCAGTGCGATCTGGGCCCCGGATTCGAAGGTCAGGGCCAGGGGCACCCGGTCGCCTTCGGCCAGCGGCACGGTCACGCTCATCAGCATGATGTGGTCGCCACCGGGGGCCAGGGCAACCGTTTCACCGGCTGGAAGCTCGAGGCCGTATTCCATCTCGCGCATCGACATGACGCCGCCATCGGTTGAGACGGCATGGAGCTCCGAGCGGGCGGCACGCGGCGAAATCACCGAGGTCAGGCGATCCCCGGTCGAGGACGTCAGGGTGATGTAGCAGGCGGTCATGTCGCGCCCATTCGGCGTCGGCCGGCACCACGGTCCGGTGGCGTTGACCTGGGACACCGACTGGCCGTCAACGGTGGTTTCCGACGAGGCGGATGTCCGGCTCTCGCCCTGGCAGGCGGCGAGAAGCAGGGGCAGGGCGATAAGGGCAAAGCGACGCATGACGAATCTCCAAGATCCCTCTCCCATAGGGAGAGGCAATCGATCATTACCACCACTTGTCCGGGCGGGCGGTGAAGCCGGCGGCCTGTTCCAGCGCATCGGCGACCTGGAAGACGGTGGCTTCGTCGAGCGCCTTGCCGATGACCTGAAGGCCCAGCGGCAGGCCGCCGCTGTCCAGACCGGTGGGCACAGAAATGCCGGGCAGGCCGGCCAGGTTGGCCGTGACAGTGAAGACGTCGTTCAGATACATCGTCACCGGGTCGATCTGCTTGTCGCCCAAGGCGAAGGCGGCCGACGGCGTGGACGGGGTGACGATGGCGTCGACCCGATCCCAGACATCGTCGAAGTCCTGGGCGATGCGGCGGCGGACCTTGAGCGCCTTGACGTAGAAGGCGTCGTAGAAGCCGGCCGACAGCACATAGGCCCCGATGGTCAGGCGGCGCTGGACCTCCTTGCCGAAGCCCTCGGCCCGGCTCTCTTCATAGAGGTCATTCAGGCTGGTGAAGTGGTCGGCGCGGTGGCCGTAACGCATCCCGTCATAGCGGGCGAGGTTCGACGAGGCCTCGGCCGGGGCGATGATGTAATAGGCGGGCAGGGCGTATTTGGTGTGCGGCAGGCTGATCTCGACGATCGCGGCACCGGCGTCTTTCAGCCACTGGACGCCCTGGTCCCACAGGGCCTGGATCTCGGCGGGCATGCCGTCGACTACATATTCACGCGGCACACCGATGCGCAGACCCTTGACGCCACGGCCCAGGCTTTGGGTCCAGTCGGGGGTTTCGACGTCCAGGCTGGTCGAATCCTTCGCATCGAACGAGCACATGGAGCGCAGCAGAATGGCGGCGTCCTCAACCGTTTTGGTGATCGGCCCGGCCTGATCCAGCGAGGACGCAAAGGCGACCATGCCGAAGCGGCTGGCGCGGCCATAGGTGGGCTTGATCCCGACCGTACCGGTAAAGGCCGCCGGCTGACGGATGGAGCCGCCGGTATCCGAGGCCGTGGCGGCCAGGCAGAGGTCGCCCGCGACCGCCGAAGCCGAGCCGCCCGAGCTGCCGCCCGGTGTCAGATCAGCGTTCGAGTGTTTTGATTTCCATGGATTCGTGACCGGTCCGAAGGCCGAAGTCTCGTTCGACGAGCCCATGGCGAACTCGTCCATATTGAGCTTGCCCAGCATGACTGCGCCGTCGGCCCAGAGGTTGGCCGTGACGGTGGATTCATAGGGCGGCACGAAGCCGCGCAGCATATTGGAGCCGGCGGTGGTCTGGACGCCATTCGTACAGAACAGGTCCTTGATGCCGAGCGGCGCGCCTTCGAGGGCTCCGCCTTCGCCTCGAGCCAGGCGATCATCGGATGCGCGCGCCATCTCCAGCGCACGGGCTGGAGTCGCCACGACAAAGGCGTTCAGCTTGGGATTGGCCGCGTCGATGTTGGCGATGAAGGCGCGGGTGATTTCTTCGGACGAGAAGTCGCGGGCCTTGAGGCCGTCGAGCGCAGCCTTGAGAGTCAGTTTGGTGAGGTCGGTCATGGACTTATTCCACCACCTTCGGAACCACGAAGAAGCCGTCTGCCGCCTTGGGGGCGTTGGACAGCACCTCGGCGACCTTGTTGCCGTCGGTGACGACATCCTCGCGCAGGCGAAGGGGTTGCGAGACGTTGGACGTCATCGGCTCGACACCCTCGATATCGACCTCATCCAGCTGTTCGATCCAGCTGAGGATGCCGGTCAGCTCCCGGGCCAGCGGCTCCAGGCGGTCTTCGGGGGTCTTGATGCGTGCCAGATGCGCCACCTTGCGCACCGTCGCGGCGTCGATGGCCATGCGGCCCTCCAGCGTCGAAAAGGTGAAGCGGCGGGATTAGCGGCGCGGGGCGGTTTTCACAAGGCGCTCAACGGGCCGGAGCTATCGAGATGGTCGTTGGGGCCCCATCCGGCCCTTCCGGCGTCCAGGTGACGATCAGACGTCGTGTCCGGCTGGTGATCTCGTCATTGGCTGGATTGAGGACGCTTTCCTGAATCTCAAGGTCGAGCCTGCCGGGCGCATCGGCCAGGATCCGGTATTCCAGGAAATCGCCGATGCGAAACACCCGCCAGCCATCGGCCACGCCGGCGAAGAAGGCGATGTGGGTGTAGAGGCCGTTCATGGCCGGGTCGCCGCCGGCGGTGCCGAACATCTTGATCGTCGGCTGGAGGCCCTGGTTTTCCAGAACATCGACCCGGACGACGGCAGCCGACCATTGCAGATAGTCATCGGGGTCGGCCTCGAGCGGCATCGGATCGCCGGCCGCCGTCAGGGCGGGGGCGTGCGGAGCCGCTGCGGCCTGGCTGTCAGCCTGTTCGATCTCGGCGGTGCGATCTGCGGCGCTGGGGTCGCAGGCGGTCAAAAGCACCAGGGCAGTTCCGAACAGGATGGGCTTCATCGCGGCACTCCTCTGCAGGCTGGAACGACAATGCGCTTTGACACGGGGCGGCGCTAGTCCTACCGCGCGCGGATGACCGTTGTGAGCCTACAGGACCTGACCGCGCAGACGCCCCAGGGGACACCCTGGTTCGGGCTGGATCTGGGCGAGCGGACCATCGGTGTGGCGGCCTCGGACGCCACCCGCATGATCGCCAGCCCGTTGGAGGTGATCCGCAAGACGAAGTTCACCGACGACGCCAACCGCCTGTTCAAGCTGATGGATCAGCGGGGGGCGACTGGCCTGGTCATCGGCCTGCCGCTGAACATGGATGGGACCGAGGGGCCGCGGGCCCAGTCGTGCCGCGCATTCGCCCGCAATCTGGAGCGGATCCGGCCGGTGCTGGTGGCATTTCAGGACGAGCGCCTGTCGACGGCGGCGGTGGAACGGTTCCTGGTCGAGGATCTGGACCTGTCGCGCAAACGCCGCGCCGAGGTCGTGGACCGCAACGCGGCCGCCTTCATCCTGCAGGGGGCGCTGGATCGGCTGGGCTGGACGGGCGTGGGGTAGGTCTGGGTCGGGGACCGGTACGCTCATACAATTTTGCCATCCCGGAATCGGCGAAGCCGATTTCCGAGACAGGCGTGCCCCACCTCCCTTCTCCCGCAAGGGGAGAAGGATCAAAACTGGCACCCCCTTGTCATCCTGCCGGAGTAGCAACGGGTGAGGCGAGGGTCAGGCTGCCCCCGTCATGATCGGCCCGTCTGACGCCCCCCATTCGGCCCAGGAGCCGTCATAGACGGCGACATCGGGATTGCCGGCGCGGGCGGCGGCCAGGGCGAGGATGGCGGCGGTCAAGCCCGAGCCGCAGGTCGTGGTTATACGCCCGCTCACGTCGATACCGGCGGCCTCAAAGACCTTGGCGAGGTCCTCGCGGGATTTGAGCGTGCCGTCGGCGTTCAGGACCTCTGGAAAGGGCAGGGTCCAGGCACCGGGCACATGTCCGCCGCGCAGGCCCGGACGGGGTTCGGGCGCTTCGCCCCGGAAGCGGGCGGCGGGCCGGGCATCGACCAGTTGGCGACCGCCCGCGACGTCCGGCAGGATCTGGTCGGCTGAGCGGACAAGGTCGGGACGGAAATCGGAGGTGAACCGGGCTGGACTGGCGGGGGCTCGCGAGCCGGACTCCGCCGGTCGTCCCTCGGCCAGCCATTTCGGCAAGCCACCATCCAGGACCCGCACCCGGTCGTGGCCGAACACCCGAAAGGTCCACCACACACGCGGGGCCGAAAACAGACCGGCCTGGTCATAGACCACGACCTCATCGTCCGAGCCGATTCCGAGGGACGAGACCGCCTCGGCGAACCCCTCGGGCGTCGGGAGCATATGGGGCAGGGGACTGTCCGGGTCGGCGATGACGTCGATGTCGAAGAACACAGCGCCCGGGATGCGGGCCTGAATGAACGGGCCACGCGCATCAGAGCCATCCAGTCGCCAGGACGCATCGATGATCTTGAGGCGAGGGTCACCGAGACGCTGCGCCAGGTCATGCGTCGAGATCATGGGATCGGTCATCTCGGCCTCCGGTTGGACCATTGGGTTGCCTTCTGGCGCGTGAAAGACGACATAGCGCCCGATGGTCACCCTGATCGACAATCTGGCTCCGAAAGAGCCCCTGCGTCACCCGGAAAAGCAGAACCGGCCCGAGGCCCCCGTGCTGCGCAAGCCGGACTGGCTCAGGGTCAAGGCCCCGGGCACAGGCCAGTACAACGCCACCCGTTCCATCGTGAAGGAAAAGGGTCTGCACACCGTCTGTGAAGAGGCGGCGTGCCCGAACATCGGCGAATGCTGGAGCCAGAAGCACGCCACCCTGATGATCATGGGTGACACCTGCACGCGGGCCTGCGCCTTCTGTAACGTCAAGACCGGCCTGCCGCAGCCGCTCGACCCCGAGGAGCCGGCCAAGGTCGGCCTGGCCGTCCAGCAGATGGGCCTGAACCATGTCGTCGTCACCTCGGTCGATCGCGATGACGTCGCCGATGGCGGTGCCGCCCATTTTGCCGAGGTGGTTCGCCAGATCCGTCTGCAGGCCCCGACCACGACGATCGAGATCCTGACGCCCGACTTCCTTCGCAAGGACGGCGCGCCGGAGGTGATGATCGACGCCAGGCCCGACGTCTTCAATCACAACCTGGAAACCGTGCCGCGGCTGTATCTGAAGATCCGGCCCGGTGCCCGCTACTTCCATTCCCTGCGTCTGCTGCAGATGGTCAAGGAACGCGACCCCAATCAGTTCACCAAGTCTGGCGTGATGGTCGGCCTGGGTGAAACCAAGGAAGAGGTCATGCAGGTGATGGATGACATGCGCGCCGCCAATGTCGATTTCATCACCATCGGCCAGTACCTGGCTCCGACGCGCAAACACGCGCCCGTCGATCGTTTCGTCACACCCGACGAGTTCAAGGCCTATGAGGCGATTGCTCGGGCCAAGGGGTTCCTGATGGTATCGGCCAGCCCGTTGACGCGGTCTTCGCACCACGCCGGCGACGACTTCGCGCGGCTCAAGGCCGCGAGAGAGGGGTTAGGGTCCAGGTCCTAGGTTCCGGGGAGCACTTCCACGCCGATGCCGACCAGCCCCAGACCCTGACCCCCAGACCCTAGAACCATCCCAATGGCCACTCACCGCGTCACCCGAACCCTGCCGTACGGTCCTGAGGAGATGTTCGCCCTGGTCGGGGATGTGTGCGCCTACCCGGATTTCGTGCCGTGGATCTCGTCGATGCGGGTCTGGAATGAGCGCGAGACGGCTCCGGGCGTGACCCAGCTCGATGCCGAAGCCGATGTCGGCTTTGCCATGGTCCGCGAGCGGTTTTCGACCTCGGTGAGGCGCGACGGTCCCCAGAAGGTCATCGCCGTGTCTCTCCTTCGGGGGCCGTTCAATCACCTCAGAAATGAATGGCGGTTCTTGCCCGAAGGCACGGGAACCAAAATTGAATTCTTCATTGATTTTGAGTTTCGCTCGAAGCTGCTGGACCGGGTTCTGCAGGCCAATTTTGATCGGGCGGCTCATCGCCTGATCAGCTGTTTCGAACTGAGGGCTGCGGCCCTCTATGGTCGTTCGAGCGCCTGAGCCAGGCCCCATTCCAGTAGCCCGAGCGCGGTTCGGACGGCCGCCAGCCGCACCTGCGTCCGACCCAGATCGCCATAGTCTTCGACGTGGTGCAGGACCTGGTCGTCGCCGTAGGCCAGGCCGAAGTGGACCCGACCGACCGACTTGTCGGCGGTGCCGCCGCCCGGACCGGCGATGCCGGTGACCGAAACGGCGAGATCGGCCCCGGACCGCCTTCGCGCGCCTTCGGCCATGGCCCGCGCCACAGGTTCAGAGACGGCTCCGTGCCGGGCCAGCAACGCCTCGGCCACGCCGATCAACTCGGTCTTGGCAGCATTGGAATAGGTGATGAAGCCGCGATCATAGACTGCCGAGGAGCCGGGAATGCTGGTCAGGGCGGCTCCGATCAGGCCGCCGGTGCAGCTTTCGGCCGTCGTCAGCCCCATCCGCCCTCGCTCGGCCGCCGCTATGATACGCCGCGAGGTGGCTTCGATATCGTCAGGGAACATGGCAGCTTGGCCTCGCACGAGCATGAGTCGATCAGCAACCTCAGCTGAACGATGGGGACAGGGCCAGACTAGATGACCGAGACCACCGCCGTCCCGCAAGGCTCGAAGCCTTCGCCGATCGCCCTGTTGTTCGCCATGGCGATCTTCACCTCGGCGGCGCTGGTGTTTTCCGTACAGCCGATCATGGGACGGGTGCTGCTGCCGCTGCTGGGGGGATCTCCGGCGGTGTGGAACACCTCCATGGTGTTCTTCCAGGCGGCGCTGCTGGTCGGCTACGGCTATGCCCACCTGCTTCAGCGTGTCCGCTCCCTGAAGGTTCAGGCCGGGATCCATCTGGGCCTGCTGGGGTTGGCCCTGATCAGTTTCTGGCCGCTGGGGCTGAGTGAGCTGGTGGGGCTTCCCGATACGCACCGGCCTATCCCCTGGCTGCTGGCGGCGCTGGCGCTGTCGGTCGGTGCGCCGTTTGCGGTGCTGTCGGCGACGGCCCCCCTGTTGCAGGCCTGGTTCGCCCGAATCCGCCAGGGCACCGAAGAGGGCGACAACCCTTACGTCCTCTATGCGGCCTCCAACATCGGCAGTTTTGCCGCCCTGATCGCCTATCCGGCGCTGATCGAGCCGATCGCAGGCCTGTCGCTGCAGACGATGGGCTGGTCGGTCGGGTTCGGCCTGTTCATCCTGTTGATTCTCGGGCTGGCGGCGGTGGTCTGGCGCGGGGACCGTGGGGTGTTTGAGGCACCCGCACTGGTGGCCTCAGCTCCCATCACCTGGCGGCAGCGTCTGGTCTGGGTCGGGATGGCGGCCGTGCCGACCAGCCTGATGCTGGGGGTGACGACCTATCTGTCGGTTGATGTGGCCTCGGCCCCCTTTCTGTGGGTCATGCCGTTGGCGCTGTATTTGCTGACCTTCGTCATCGCCTTCTCGCGCAGGCCAGCGATTCCGCTGACGGCGACCTTGGTGGCCCAGGCCGCCGCCGCCGCCGTCTGCACGGCCCTGATGCAGCTGACGAACGGCGAGTGGGCCATGCTGTTCTTCCTGCATCTGGGCACCTTCTTCTTCACAGCCCTGATGTGCCATCAGCGGCTGGCCGAACTGAAGCCGGCCCCGGACCGTCTGACCGAGTTCTTCCTGTGGCTGTCTCTGGGCGGGGTGCTGGGCGGCGCCTTCACGGCCCTGTTGGCTCCGGCCGTCTTCCAGACCGTGATCGAATACCCGCTGGTGCTCTGTCTGGCGGCGCTGGCCCGACCCTGGGCGCGGACCCGCCTCAAGCGCGACGAAATCCTGTGGCTCGCCGCCATCGTGCCGCTGTGCCTCATCCCACCGCTCATGTTCTGGTGGCTGGGCGCGGATGCCCGGCCTCATCAGGCGGGTCTGACCTGGGACCTGGCCCGAGGGATCGTCTATTTTCCCCTGGCCGCAGCGGCCATCTGCGCCTTCATGGTGCGCGATCGGGCCCGCCTGTTCTTCCTGGCGCTCAGCCTGATCGCGCTGGCGGCGGCCCAGATCGGCGTGCGCTATGACTGGACCGAAAGCGGCCGCAGCTTCTTCGGCGTGGTGCGGCGGGCCGACGTCAATTTCAACCAGATCGGACCGGTCCGCATCCTGATGCACGGCACAACCCTGCACGGAGCCCAGGCCCAGGCCCCAGAATGGCGATGCCGCCCCGGCCTCTATTACGCCCCGACCACGCCGATCGGCGAGACGGTGATCGTGACCCAGAACCGGACCGCAAACGCCGTCATGGGCGTCGTTGGTGAAGGAACCGGCTCGATGGCGGCCTACAAGCGGGCCGGCGATGATCTGACCTTCTTCGAGATTGATCCGCTGGTCGATCGCTGGGCCCGGGACCCGGAGCGGTTCAGCTACATTTCCGACTGTGCCGACGGGCCGGTGCGTACAGTCATCGGAGATGCGCGCCTGACTCTCAGGAACGAGCCGTCGGGCACCTATGACCTGCTGCTGGTCGATGCCTTCTCATCGGACGCCGTACCGACTCACATGCTCACGGTGGAGGCGATCCGCGAGTTCCTGCGCGTACTCAAGCCCGAGGGTCTGCTGGTGCTGCACCTGTCCAATCGCAATCTGGAAATCACCTCGCCGACCCTTGCCGCCGCCCACCAGCTGGGCGTGCCCTATCGGCACAAGATCTATGGCGAGAACCCGGACGCGCCCCAGATGACGGAATCCTCGACGGAGGTTCTGGTCCTGTCGCCGACGGCGGCCGGTCTGGTGGCGTTCGACATTGATCCGCGCTGGCGCGGCAACATCACGACGGACACCGCTCCCTGGACCGATGACTATGTCAATCTTTTCGGTGCCCTAGTTCGGGAAGCTCGAGCAGACTAAGAGGCCCTTCCTCGACCCAGAGGTCACCGCGCAGGGTCTGGAGCGGGCGAAAGCGGGCCTTGTAGTCCATCTTGGCCGAGCCTCGGACCCAGTAGCCCAGATAGACATGTTCCAGCCCGACGATCGTCGCCTGGCGAACGTGATCCAGCACCACGAACTGTCCGAGGCTTCGTCGGTCGAGGTCGGGGTCAAAAAAGCTGTAAACCAGCGACAGCCCGTCTGACAGCAGGTCGGTCAGGGCACCGGCGACGAGGCGACCGTCGGCCGCACGATATTCGATCAGGTGGGTTCGAACCGAGCTGTCCTCGACCATGGCGACATAGTCGAGCCAGCTCATTTCGGTCATGCCGCCGCCGGGGTGGCGCGCCTGCAGATAACGCTGGAGCAGGTCGAACTGTTCGGTCGTGGCCTCGGGTTCGACCAGGCTGCGGACGAGGTCGGCGTTCCGGCGCAGGATGCGTCGGTGCGACCGGCCCGCGACATAGTTGGCCACCGGGATCCGGGCCGAAATACAGGCGCTGCACTGCTCGCAGGCCGGGCGGTAGGCGATATTCTGGCTGCGACGGAAGCCAACCTGGGTGAGGGCGTCGTTGACCTGGGCGCCATCGGACATCGGCAGATGGGTGAAGACCTTACGTTCCTCGCGTCCAGGCAGATAGGGGCACGGCGACGGTCCCGTCAGAAAGAAGCGCAGCTGGCGTGTCGGAACATATTGGGTCAAGACACCTCGCAGACAGGGCGTGCAGCCCGATCTTGGAGGCAAATCGCGCCGGCGGGCAAGCCCCGATCAGAGGCTCGTGTCTGCCGGCAGGACCGGGGCCTCGCGAAGCAGGATGATGGCGATGCGCCGATTTCCGGCCAGGGTCGGATCGTCAGGATAGAGCGGATCCGACCCGGCCTTGCCCGAGACCTGGTAGATGCGGTCGGGATCGACACCGGCCCCCTCGAGGATCTGACGCGACGCATCGGCGCGCGCCGACGACAGGGCCCAGTCCCCCGGCTGAGACGCCCGCGAGCCCGTGGCGGAGGTGTGACCCGAGATTGTGATGCGGTTCGGAAGCTGGTTGATCACCCGGGTAATGGCGCGCAGCAGCACGCGGGCCCGCTCGTTCGGGCGAGCCGAATTCTGTTCGAACATCGAACGGCCCTCCTGGTCAACCAGTTGAATTCGCAGGCCTTCGGGGGTCTGGTCGATAATCAGCTGGCGCGACAGTTCGGCCAGTTCGGGCATGTCCTGCATGGCCTGGCGCAGCGAGGCGGCGGCCGAGGCGAAGTCGGCGGCCTCACGCCGGGCGATCTCTTCGCGAAGTTCCTCTTCGCTGGCGGCGGAAAGGTCAGACGAGCGGCCGGCCTGTTCGGCGGCCTGTTCAGCCGCCTCGGGCGACAGCTGGTTGACGACGGCGCTGGAGCCGTCGCTCTTGACCCCGTCCTCGCCCAGCGACGTCCCGCCCAGAATGCCGCCCGAGCCAGAGGTCGTCGCCGCGACACTGGCCGGTGCAAAATACTCCGCGATGCCGCGCTTCTGCTCTGGGTCAGTCGTATTGATCAGCCACATCAGAAGGAAGAAGGCCATCATGGCCGTCACGAAGTCGGCATAGGCGACCTTCCACGCGCCACCGTGGTGGCCATGGTCGCCCCCCTTCTTGATCTTCTTGATGAGGATGGGCCGGTCGCTCATCGACATGGTGATTAAGCCTTGGAAATGCTGATCCCTTGATGGCGGCTCAAGGTTAAGAGGGCGTTGCGGTTGCTAAGGGGCGCGACGCGCTCTAGGTCGGAGGATGTGGATACGAAGCCGATCTTGCCGACTGACACGCGCCCGCTGCGCCATGCGTTGGGGGGCTTTGCCACCGGGGTCTGCGTGGTTACGGCGACCGGGGCACGCGGCCCCATGGGGATTACGGTAAACTCCTTTACCTCGGTGTCGCTGGACCCGCCGACGGTGCTGTGGAGCCTCGGCATGCGGGCGGATCGTTGCCCGACCTTCTCCGAAGCGAATCACTTTGCGGTGCATGTGCTGGATGCGGGGGGCGAAGATCTTTGCCGTCGCTTTGCGTTCGGAGATCCAAAGCTGGCCGAGGGCGAGTTCGAAGCCGGGCTGGGAGGGGCGCCGCTGATTGAGGGCTGGGTGTCGCGCTTTGAGTGTGAGGTCTGCCGTCGCGTGGACGCCGGTGACCATATGCTGATCTTCGGGCGCGTCCTGCGATTTGAGGCCCGTGACGCAGTGGGCCTGGTGCTGTTTCGCGGGATCTATGGGCCATCGCCGGAGCGGCCCTCATGAGGATCGGATTTGCCGGACTCGGGGTGATGGGCGGGCCGATGGCGGGGCACCTAGTGCGCGCCGGGCATGAGGTGGCCGGCTTCAACCGCACTTTTGCCAAGGCGGACTCCTGGGCGAACGCGACCGGGGGAATGGCGGCGGCGACGCCGCAGGCGGCAGCCGCGGGCGCGGACCTGTTCATCCTGTGCGTCGGCAATGATGAGGATGTGCGACAGGTCGTGACGGCGGCGCTGGAGACGGCCCCCCACGGCTGCGTCTTCGTCGACCACACCACGACCTCGGCCCGGCTTGCGCGCGAAATGGCCGATCTGGCGGACAAGACGGGGTGCGCCTTCGTCGACGCGCCGGTGTCGGGCGGGCAGGCGGGGGCCGAGAACGGCCAGCTCAGCGTTATGGCCGGCGGCGACGCCGAAGCCCTGGCCAGGGCCCTGCCGGCGCTGGAGGGCTATTCCAAGGCGGTCCAGCACATGGGGCCGGTCGGCTCTGGACAGCTGACCAAGATGGTCAACCAGATCTGTATCGCCGGCGTGGTCCAGGGTCTGGCCGAGGCCGTGCATTTTGCCGAGCAGGCGGGCCTGGACACGGACGCCGTCTATGGCGCGATTTCCAAGGGTGCCGCCCAGTCGTGGCAGATGGACAACCGTTGGGCCACGATGGCGCGCGGCGAATTCGAATTCGGCTTTGCCGTCGACTGGATGCGCAAGGATCTGGGTCTGGTGCTGGACGAGGCCCGCGCCAACGGCAGCCACCTGGCCCTGACCGCCCTGGTCGACCAGTTCTATTCCGAGGTCCAGGCCATGGGGGGATCGCGCTGGGACACCTCCAGCTTGGCGGCCCGGCTCCAGGATCGCGGCAGGACATGAAGTATCCCGGCCTGATCGGCGGGGTTGGTGGTTTCCTGCTGGGAGCGGTGACGTCGCTGGTCGTCGTGGCGTGCGCGCCGAACGTCGAGGCTGCCGTCTCGCCGCCGATCGTGACGGCGGCTCCCGACATCGAACCCCTGCCGGCGGCAGTCGCCAGCGAGACGACGCTGCCGCAGTTGACGGCAGAACTGGACAGTCTGGCCGGGCAGGGGCAGTTCAACGGGGCGGTGCTGGTCGCGCGCGGCGATCAGATCATCTTCAGGCAGGCCTACGGCGTGGCCGATGTCGAGACCGGGCAGCGCCTTGCGGCGGACGACCGTTTCCGTCTGGCGTCGGTCAGCAAGCAGTTCACCGCCGCCGCCATCCTGAGACTGCAGGACGAAGGCCTGCTGTCGATCACCGATCCTGTCTGCCGCTGGATTTCGCCGTGCCCGGAAGGGTGGGCGGCGATCCGCCTGAGCCATCTGCTCAGCCATACATCGGGCCTGCCCGACCTGATGGACCGGCCGGGCTGGGGGGATCGGCGGGTCGCGCCGGCGACCCTGGACGACCTGACCCGCGAGACCGAACAATACCAGCCCCGCTTCGAGCCGGGATCGCGGGCGGACTACAACAACGCCGGATACAATCTGCTGGCCGAGGTGGTGTCGCGCGCCAGTGGCCAGCCCTTCGAACGCTATCTGCAGCGGACCTTCTTCGATCCGCTCGGTATGGATGACACCGGGTCCGATGCCGATGATCGCGGCCACGGCGTGGTGCGGGGCCACAATGCCGGCGGGGCCGGTCTGGTGCCGGGGCCGGTCGCCAATGTTTCGATCATCGCCGGGGCCGGAGCCCTCTATTCGACCCTGGACGACATGCTGACTTGGCAGCGCGCCCTGCATCACGGACGTATCCTGTCCGAGGCCGGCTATGCCCAGATGATCGCGGATCACGGCCCGGCGGATCAGGGCCTGCCCGAGGGCGCGCGCCCGCGCGCCTGGGGTTTCGGCGTGTTCACCAGCGACCTGGCATCCGGTGCCATCCCGGCGTTCAGCGCCCCGCAGATCTATCACACTGGTAGCTGGGCCGGATTCCGCAACATGGTCAGCTATCTGCCGAGCCAGGATGTGACGGTGATCGTCCTGACCAACAACTATCATCAGCGAGATCGCGTATTCCTGATCACCCAACAGGCTATGGCCGAGACGATTGGCGCGCCCTTTCCGACGGGGCTGTCGCAATGAAAGCTCCGACCCCGACCACCCGGCGACGCAAGAAGCCCGCGCCGGCCGAGGCGGTCGTCAGGCCCCTGAGTGCCGATCAACTCTGGGCGATCTGGAAAGCCGTCCGAGAGGTCCTGCCGATGTGGCGGATGCCGTTTGATGCCATGTTCAGCCGCGCCGTCTGGACGCTGGTCGGTTCGGACTATGTCTGGGGCTTGCGTCATGATCCGCTATCGCGGCGCATCTTCGACCTCATGCGTCCGCTGTCGCCGCGCGACATGCGGCGGCTGCTGCTGATCGCTCGGCTCAATCAGCGTCGTCACGAGGCGATCTCGCGCTGGACGGCTGTGGCCTTTGTGACCTTGCCGCTGTCTTTCGGTCTGGCCATGGAGCAGCTCCAGCCCGCCCTGTTCCGTCGATTTGTCGACGACTGGGACATCGCCACCTTCAACACCCTGCTCGTGGTGGGCGGGATTGTGATCTACATTCTCGCCTGCGCCTGGCGGGCCCGCCAGATGGCTTCGGTGGTGGAACTGGGCCTGATTGAATACGCCGTATCGTTCGAATCCGAGCCGGGTGAGGACGACGCATCGCCGCTGGGAACGGAGCTCTAGAATGACGGCGTCTCAACGATCGTTCGGGTTTGTGCTGGGGCTCCTGGCCTGGATTGCGCTGGGCTCGCCGTCCCTGGCCCAGGACTGGCCGGTTCGCCAAGGCGACCATGTCATCAACGACTTCACGTTCGAGGATGGGGCGACGCTCCAGGAACTGCGGTTGCACTATCGCACCCTGGGGGAGCCCCGGCGCGACGCATCCGGGCGGGTCACCAATGCGGTGATGGTCCTGCACGGCACCGGTGGAACCGGCGCCCAGTTCCTGCGGCCGCAATTCGCCGATGAGCTGTTCGGGCCGGGTCAGCCGCTCGACATCACCCGCTACTACATCATCCTGCCGGACAATATCGGCCATGGCGGGTCTTCGAAGCCGTCGGACGGACTACGGGCCACCTTTCCCGAATACACCTATGACGACATGGTCGAGGCCCAGCGCCGCTTGCTGGTCGAGGGTCTGGGTGTTGATCATCTGCGGCTGATCATGGGCACCTCCATGGGTTGTATGCACGCCTTCGTCTGGGGCGAGGCGCACCCCGATTTCGCCGATGCTCTGATGCCGCTGGCCTGCCAGCCGACCGAGATCGCCGGTCGCAACCGGCTGTGGCGGGCCATGCTGATGGACGCGATCCGGTCCGACCCGGCCTGGATGGGCGGTGACTATGAAAGCCAGCCGGTTGAGGGTCTGCGCACCGCGGCCGACCTGCTGATGCTGGTCGGGGCGGCCCCCATGGCCATGCAGGCGGACCTGCCCGATCGCGTGCGCACCGATGCGTGGCTGGCCGAGCAACTGCCGGGCCGGATCGCCGGCCTGGACGCCAACGACCTCTGGTATCAGGTCAATTCCTCGCGCGACTATGATCCCTCGGCCCGCCTGGAAGCGATCACGGTGCCCGTCACTTGGATCAACTCGGCAGACGATTTCATCAATCCGCCGGAGCTGGGGCTGGCCGAGCAGTTCGCCCCGCGCATCGCTCAGGGCCGCTATGTCCTGATCCCGGCCAGCCCCGAGACGCGGGGACACGGCACCCACACCTGGGCGCGGTTCTGGCAGGACGAACTGGTGGCGCTGCTGGCGCGGTCCGAACGCTAGGGGGCCGAAACCTGGCCGGTGGTGCTGACCATCCACGGCACGCCGAACTTGTCGATCCACGAGCCGTAGCCCGGCGACCAGAAGGTCGGGGCGAAGTCCATCACCACCTTGCCGCCCGCCGACAGGCCATCGAACCAGCGCCGGGCCTCTTCGACATCGTCGGTGTTCAGGCAGATGTCGAAGCCGTTCTTGGGCTTGTCGATATTAGGCGCCCAGTCGGTGTCCATGTCTGCGCCCATGATCGACTGGTCGCCGACATCGAGCCAGGCGTGCATCAGCCAGTCCTTGTACTGCGGGCCGACCGGCATGTCGGGCGGGCCTTCGCCATAGGGATAGGCCGCGGTGATCGTACCGCCGAGGACCTCGGCGTAAAATTCGAAGGCTTCCCGGCACTGACCCTGGAAGCTGAGGCTGGTGACGATCTTCATGTGTGGATCCTTCCGTGACCGGTGTTCAGAGGGACTGAACGAGTTCGTTGAGCTGGTCGGCGACCTGGCCCCAGCCCTCATGGAAACCCATGGCGAGGTGCTGGTCCATGGTGGCCTGGTTCCAGTGGCTGGCGATGGCACGCAGCCGGGTCTGGCCGTCGTCGGTCGGCTCCAGCTCGATGCGGGCGACCATGAACGGCTGGCCAGCCGGCTTCCAGCCGGGCGTGAATGCATCGGTGCTGACCAGCAGGCGATCCGAGACGACCTCGAGATAGACGCCCGTGTTCGGGAACCGCTCGCCGTTCGGGCCGTGCATCACGAAGCTCATGCGACCGCCGGGGCGTGGCTCTATGACGGCGTCGGTGATGCGCCAGGGCCGGGGCGCAAACCACTGGCTGAGGAGGTCGGGGTCCGTATAGGCGCGAAAAACCTTGTCCGGCGTCGCGGCGATGGTCCGCTCGAGCACCAGGTCGAAGGCGTGGGCGGTGCCGTCCGTGTCGCAGGGATTGTCCTGGGGGGTGTCGGTCATGCCGGGTGATCTCCTGACGGCCTAGCCGTTCATCAGTTCCGCAGCGCGCGGGGCGAAATAGGTCAGGACACCGCTGCAGCCGGCCCGCTTGAAGGCCATCAGGGTTTCGAGAACGGCGCGGTCCTCGTCGAGCCAGCCGTTGGCGGCGGCGGCCTTCATCATCGCGTATTCGCCGGACACCTGATAGGCGAAAGTCGGAACCTGGAAGGTCGAGCTGACGCGCTGGATGATGTCCAGATAGGGCAGGCCGGGCTTGACCATAACCATGTCCGCCCCCTCGGCCAGGTCCATGGCGACCTCCTTCAGGGCCTCGTCGGAGTTGGCCGGGTCCATCTGATAGGTCTTCTTGTCGCCGGTCAGGGCGCGCGCCGAGCCGACCGCATCGCGATAGGGGCCATAGAAGGCCGAGGCGTATTTGGCGGCGTAGGACAGGATCAGGGTGTCCTGAAACCCGTTCGCCTCCAGGGCCTCGCGAATGGCCTGGACGCGCCCGTCCATCATGTCGGACGGGGCGACGACATCGGCTCCGGCGTGAGCGTGAATGAAGGCCTGTTCGGCCAGGCGTTCGAGGCTGGCGTCGTTGAGGATGATGCCATCTTCCAGCACGCCGTCGTGGCCGTGGTCGGTGTAGCAGTCCAACGCCACATCGGTGATGACGCCGATCTCAGGTGCCGCGTCCTTGATGGCGCGAATGGTCTGGGGAACGAGGCCGTCCGGGTCGGTGGCCCCGGTGCCGATGGCGTCCTTGATGGCCGGATCGACGTTGGGGAACAGGGCGACAGCCGGAATGCCGAGCTTGCGCGCCTGGACGGCGGCCCGGGCGGCCTCGGCCGGCGAGAGGCGGTGGACACCTGGCATGGACGGGACCGGAACCCGCGCTTCAGCACCGTCATGGATGATCAGAGGCCAGACCAGGTCGGCGGGGGTCAGCACGGCCTCGGCGACCAGGCGTCGTATCCAGGGCTGGCTGCGCAGACGCCGCGGGCGGGCCAGGGGGAATGGGGCAGGGGAGAAGGTCATGTCCGATCAGCCTTCATGCGAATGCCCCGGTCCGCCGACAGCCGCAGGGACCCGGCGACCGAGGCGATGATCATCCATAGCGCCGTTGCCACCCAGGCGCAGGTCGCGACGATCAGGCTGACGAAGGCGGCGACCGGCAGATCCACATCGAGGTTGCGGGTCACGGCCTCGGTCGGGTCGGTCGGCAAGTCCGACAGGAAAGCTCCGGCCAGTTCCCAGACAATCATACCCATGCCGAGCATGATGGCCAGGGCGGCCAGGATCGACAGGGCAAAGCCGACCCAGAAGGCGCGAATCTGAAACCGATAGTGGGAGGCCACGACCGGCTCGGCCTCGGGCCGACGGACATAGGCGATGGCGACGCCGATCAGGGCCGTCAGGCCGAAAACGAAAGGGGCTACGAAGAGCATGGCATAGACGACGAAGGCCAGGGTGCGATCATCACTTTGCGCCCGCGCGGTCGCTCCACTAGAACCCGTGTCCGACATCAAGCGGCTCCGCAATCGGCCTCGGCGAGACCCTGACCGCGCGGGCTTAGCCGAAAGCGACGCCAAGGCAAACCGCCCGCTGGGCAGACGAGGACTTATGGATTTCGCCCTGACCGAAGACCAACGCGCCATCCAGGACGCGGCCCGCCAGTTCGCCGAGGCCGAGCTGGCCCCGCATTCCGCCGAATGGGATGAGACCAAACACTTCCCGGTCGATGTCATGAGGATGGCGGCTGAAATGGGCTTTTGCGGCATCTACACCGGCGAGGAGCACGGTGGCATGGCCCTGGGTCGCGTTGAGGCGGCGGTGATCTTCGAGGAGCTGTCGCGCGGCGATGTTTCGACCGCCGCCTTCATCTCGATCCACAATATGGCGACCTGGATGATCGACAGCTTCGGCTCTGACGAGCTGAGGGCGAGGCTGGTGCCGTCGCTGGTCACGATGGAGAAGATCGCCAGCTATTGCCTGACCGAGCCAGGGTCGGGGTCGGATGCGGCGGCGCTCAGGACCACGGCGCGGCTGGACGGCGACCACTATGTGCTGAACGGCTCCAAGGCATTCATTTCCGGCGCGGGTGTTTCGGACGTCTATGTGGTCATGGTCCGCACAGGCGAGGACGGCCCCAGGGGCATTTCCTGCCTCGTCGTCGAAAAGGGCACGCCGGGCCTCAGCTTTGGGGCCAATGAGAAGAAGATGGGCTGGTCGAGCCAGCCGACCGCCGTGGTGTCGTTTGACGACTGCCGGGTGCCGGTGGCCAATCGGGTCGGCGGCGAGGGCGACGGTTTCCGCTATGCCATGGCCGGACTCGACGGGGGGCGGCTGAACATCGCGGCCTGTTCGCTGGGTGGGGCGCGGCTGGCGCTGGAAACGGCCCAGGATTACGTCAGGACGCGCAAGCAGTTTGGCAAGCCCATCGGGGATTTCCAGAACACCCAGTTCAAGATTGCGGATATGGCGACCCAGCTGGAAGCCGCCCGGCTGATGGTGATGCGAGGGGCCTGGGCCATCGACAACGCGCATCCAGAAAAGACCAAATGGTGCGCCATGGCCAAGCGCCTGACCACTGACGCCTGTTTCCAGATCGCCGACGATGCGCTGCAGCTGCACGGCGGCTATGGCTATCTGAAGGACTATCCGCTGGAGCGGATCGTTCGCGATCTTCGGGTCCACCGGATTCTGGAAGGGACCAACGAAATCATGCGGGTGATCACGGCGCGCGAATTGGGACGGCAGTAGGCTTGCCCCGACCGCCGCGCATCTGCGAAACGCCTCCGCAATGACCGAATCCGAAGTCCTCACGAGCGTCCAGAACGGGGTGGGCCGTCTCACGCTGAACCGGCCCAAGGCGCTGAATGCGCTGAATCGGACCATGTGCGAGATCATGACCGAGGCGCTGCTGGCCTGGCGCGACGACAGCCACGTCCGTTCCGTCCTGATCGACCATGCGGGGGAGCGCGGATTCTGCGCCGGTGGCGATATTCGCATGATCGCCGAAAGCGGGGCGGGCGATGCGTCCGAGGCCAAGGCGTTTTTCCTGGTCGAGTATCGTCTGAACGACCTGATGGTCCGATACCCGAAGCCCATCGTGGCGGTGATGGATGGGATCGTCATGGGCGGGGGCGTTGGCATTTCGGACCCGGCTCCTCTTCGCATCGTGACCGAGCGAACCCTTTACGCCATGCCTGAGACGGGCATCGGGCTGTTTCCCGATGTCGGGGGCGGCTGGTTCCTACCCAGGATGCCCGGTGAAACCGGCATCTGGCTGGCGCTGACCGGTGCGCGCATCAAGGCTGCCGACTGTCTGCCGCTGGAAGTCGGCACCCACTTCATTCCAAGCGACCGGATTGAGGCGTTCAAGGCCTCCCTGATCGAAAGCCATGAGACCCCGCGCGCCGTGGTCGAGCACTTTGCCGCCGATCCGGGCCCGTCGCCGCTGGAACCGCATCGCGACGCCATGGATCGATGTTTCGCCTTCGATACGGTCGAAGCCGTCTTCGCCGCCCTGGCGGCCGAAGGGTCCGATTGGGCTGAGGCTCAACTGAAGATGCTGCGCTCCAAGTCGCCCCAGTCCCTGAAGGTGTCGCTGCGCCAGATGCGGGCGGGCGCGAAGATGGCGACCTTCGCCGAGGTCATGGCCATGGAATATGCCCTGGGAGGCTGCATCGTTCGGACCCATGACTTCCAGGAAGGCGTGCGCTCGGTCATCGTCGACAAGGACAATGATCCGCACTGGAAGCCGAAAACCCTGGCCGGGGTCACATCGGATGTACTGGACGGCTTTTTTGCGCCCCTGCCGCCGGACGAGGCCTGGACCCCCTTGCCTTGAGGCCGTGCTATCCGGCTGCCATTGACCTGCGTTCGTCTGGCACGCACAGAGGTAATGGGGCTGGCGGAAACCGCCGGAATCAGACGCGGTGGGGACGATGCTGGAGATCGGTCGCAACTGTTCGCATCTTGAGCACGCCGACCGGGTGGCGATCCTGGTCGAAAACGACCGCTATTTCTCAATCGTTGAAAAGGTCCTGGAGCGCGCTGAACGGTCGGTGACCCTGATCGGCTGGCAGTTTGATCCGCGGACCCAGCTGGACCCGATCAATCCACCTCACGGTGCCGCCGGAGAAGTCGGCTATCAGATGCGCCGGCTGGCCCGCACCAAGCCGGATCTCAAGATCCGGCTGCTGGTGTGGAACTCTCCCCTGCCGATCGCGGCGTCCCAGGGGATGTTCCCGCAACGCGCCGTGCGCTGGTTCAAGAAGAACCCGGTCGACCTCAGGCTAGTCAAACCGTTCTCGATGGGCGCGGCCCATCACCCCAAGGTGTTGCTGATCGACGACAAGCTGGCCTTCTGCTCGGGCGGTGACATCTCGGTCGATCGCTGGGACACCGGCCAGCACCTGGATGAGGACCTCCACCGCGTTCTGCCGAACGGGGCCAAGCGCAAGCCGCGCCATGAGGTGGTGATGATGGTCGACGGCGGCGCGGCCAGGGCCCTGGCCGAGATGAGCCGGGCGGCGTGGAACTGGGTCACCGGCGAGGCTCTCGAGCCGGTCAAGGTGGACTACGATCCCTGGCCGGAAAACACGACCCCGACCCTGACGGACGTTACCGTGGGGATCAGCCAGACGGTCTCTGCCAACTCCGGTCGCGGGGAGAAGCGCGAGGTCGAGGCGCTGTTCCTGGACATGATCAATCAGGCCGAACGCCTGATCTATCTGGAAAATCAGTACTTCACCTCTCCGGTAATCGCCGCCGCCATCGCCCGGCGGCTGACTGAGCCGGAAGGCCCCGAAGTGGTGCTGGTCTCGACGGGCGAAAGCCCGAGCTGGTTCGACCATGCGACCATGGACGGTGCCCGCTCGGAGGTGCTGCACTCGCTGGAGAAGGCCGATGTGTTCGGGCGGTTGAGCGCCTGGCATCCCAAAACCGCAGGCGGGGCGAACATCATCGTCCATTCCAAGGTCACGATCATTGACGACCGGCTGCTCCGGGTCGGGTCCAGCAATCTGAACAACCGGTCCTGTGGCTATGACACGGAACTGGATGTGACGGTGGAGCGAGATGTGCCCGATGCCGCGATCCGAGGCGTGCGCCAGCATCTGATCGGGCATTTCCTGGGCGTGGCCGACGCGGCCTATGCCGAGGCCGAAGCGGCGGCGGGATCGGTCGCCGGGGCCATCGCGGCCCTGAACGGTAGCGGGCGGATGGCCCCGATCAGCACGGATCGACCCGGGTTCCTGGGCCGCTTTACCGCTGAGTATCAGATCGGAGATCCGACGGCCCCGTCGAATGCCTGGCGCCCCTGGAAACGACGCAAGCTGTCGCGGCATTTGCTACAGGAGGTCGAGATCGGTCTGGCCGGCCTGAACGAAGACCGAGCGGAAACGGGCGACTTGCCTTGACGGGCCGATAGGGGCCTAGTCGGGGGGACTCTGGGAGGAGGTCCCGCATGAAACGCCTGATGATCGCCGCAGCCCTGGTGCTGGCCGGTTGCGCGACGACCTCTGTTAATGAGCGGGCAGCCCGGGCGGCGGAGGAAGCTGCGCTCGCCGCTGAGGACGCAGCGCGTGCCGTAGAAGCGGCCATGGAGGCCGCAGAGGCGTCAGCACAATCATCTCGCGAGGCCGGGTGGACCGCCGCCATTGCCGATCCGCGCCGCCCGGAGGCCGAGGTCGCGCGTGATCCGCTGCGCCATCCCTTCGATATGTTGGCGTTCATGGAGGTGCGACCTGGCCAGCACATCGCCGATATCCGGCCCGAGGAAGGCTATTTCACCCGGCTGTTCGCACCCGTGGTGGGGCCGGAAGGTCAGGTCTATGCCTTTGTGCCGACGCTGACGGCGGGCCGCGAACAGGCCTTCGCCGAGGGCCTTCAGGCCGAATACGGCAATGTCACACCGGTGATTGGGCTGCTGGACGAAATGAGTTTTCCCGAGCCGCTCGACGTCGTCTTCATGGGGCAGGAGTATCACGACTTTCACATCGACCGGTTCGATGTGGATGTGGCCGAGATGAACCGGCGGGTGTTCGCCGTGCTGCGGCCCGGTGGCGTCTATGTGATCCTGGATCATTCGGGACAGCCCGGCACCGGCAACACCGAAGTCCAGACACTGCACCGCATTGAGGGCGCTTTCGTTCGCCGCGAGGTCGAGGCGGCGGGCTTCATTTACGAGGGTCAGACGCGCGTGGTCGCCAATCCGGCGGACCCGATGGATATCAGTGTCTTCGACGAAACTATTCGTGGGCGGTCTGATCAATTTGTCTATCGCTTCCGGCGGCCCGAGACGGCGATCGATCTGGCCATGGCCGATGAGCGCCGTCTGGCAGATGAGACCGTGCGCGACGCGGCCCGTCGAACCTATGACACCCTGGCGCTGGCGGGTGTCGAGCCGGGCGACGAGGTCGCTGACCTGATCATCGGTGGCGGCTATTTCACGCGCATCTTCGCCGCCCTGGTGGGGCCAGAGGGGCATGTCACGGCCTGGCAGCCGGCTGAGTTCATCGGGTTCAACGCCGAGTACGGCCAGAACCTGACCGACCTGGATGAGGACTATGCCAATGTCGATGCAACGGCCGCCAGCTTCGCCGATCTGGCCTTCGCGCCGGCCAGCCTGGACGTCGCCTTTACCGCCCAGAACTATCACGATTTCCATCTGAACCCGTTTCCCGAAGGCACGGCGGCCGAGGTCAATGCGGCGGTGTTCGCGGGCCTGCGCCCCTGTGGTCGCTATGTGGTGATCGACCACGATGCGGTGGCCGGCTCGGGATTCTCGGCCTCGCACACCCTGCACCGGGCCGAGCGCGCCGCCGTCCAGGCCGAGATCGAACAGGCCGGCTTCCGGCTGATCGACGAGGGCAGCTTCCTGGTGCGCCCGGGTGATCCACGCACCGCCAGTGTCTTTGACGAAACCATCCGGGGCCAGACCAGCCAGTTTGCCCTGGTCTTCCAGAAACCGAGCGCGGCCTGTCCGGCGGGATAGACCTCCTTCTCCCTTGAGAGGAGACGGGGTAGGACGGCTCCGCACGCATTCAGGAGTTTTGTCACATGACCAAGATCGCCTTCATCGGCCTGGGCAATATGGGCGGCGGCATGGCCGCCAATCAGGCCAAGGCCGGCCATGAGGTTCGGGCATTCGACCTGAGCCAGGCGGCGCTGGACCGGGCCCGGGAGAATGGCTGCATGCCGGTGGCCTCGGTGGCCGAGGCGGTCGAAGGCGCGGACGTCGTCATCACCATGCTGCCGGCCGGACCGCATGTGTTGAAGGTCTATTCCGAGGAGGTGTTCGGCAAGGCTCCGACCTCGGCCCTGTTGCTGGACTGCTCGACGATTGATGTGGACACGGCCCGCAAGGTCGCCGGGCTGGCCGGCGACGCCGGCTATGTCTTTGCCGATGCGCCGGTGTCGGGCGGGACGATGGCGGCGGACGCCGGAACCCTGGCCTTCATGGTCGGCTGCGATGAGGGTGAGTTCGGGCGGATCGAAGCGACGCTGGAGCCGATGAGCCGCGCCACCTTCCGCGCCGGCGATCACGGGGCCGGGCAGGCGGCCAAGATCTGCAACAACATGGTGCTGGGCATCACCATGCTGGCGACCTGCGAGGGTGTGGCCCTGGCCGAGAAACTGGGGTTGGACCCGTCCCGCCTGTTCGAGATCATGGCCAAGTCGTCGGGCCAGAGCTGGTCGGTGACGACCTACTATCCGTGGCCGGGGCCGGTGCCGACCGCGCCTTCGAACCGGAACTATGACGGCGGTTTCGCCGCCGCCATGATGCTCAAGGACCTCAAGCTGGCTCAGGATGCGGCCGCCAAGGCTGGGGCGACTACGCCGCTGGGTGCCCAGACCGAGGCGCTGTTCCAGATGTTCAACGGCCTGGGCTACGGCGGGCGGGACTTCTCTGCGATCCTGCAGATGCTGCGCGGCAGGCTGGACGAGCTTCCCAAATGAGCGAGGTGCCCGAGGCTTTTCACGACGATGTCGCGGGCTTTCGCCAGCCGATGGTGACGTCCATCGGCATCGTCATGGGCTTCCTGCTGGCCTTCATGGCCAACTGGGCCGTTAGCGCCGAGGGCGGTCCGGTGCTTCAGGACGCCGTCGACTGGCTCGTCGCGGTGACGATCCTGGTCAGCATTTCATTGATGGTGATCACCCTGGCGCGGCTGCTCGACAATCGGGTCCGTGAGGGTGTCGGGCGGCGTTATCACACCACCTATCGGCTTTATTTGGCCTCGATCCTGGTGGGCATGGCGGGGCTGATCGTGGCGCTGGTGATCTAGGCCGGTTGCTGCTGGGTGGCGCAGTGGATGCCGCCGCCGGAAGCGCCCAGGGCGTCGATGTTGAGCTGGACGATCTGCCGACCCGGGTAGAGCGAGGTCAGGATCTCATGCGCCTCGGCATCGGCCTCGCGGTCGCCGAACTGGGCCGCAATTACCGCGCCGTTGCAGACGTAGTAGTTCACATAGCTCGACACGAAGTCGTCGGCCCTCGCGCGAATGTCGTAGGGCTCGGGCAGGCGCGTGATGGTGAGCGGGCGCCCTTGCGCGTCCGTGGCCCGTTCGAGGATGTCCAGCGTTTCATGGGCGGCGATGGACCAGGGGTCGTCTGGATTTATCTCGTCGTCGATCTGGATCAGGACCTGGCCCGGACCGGTGAACCGCGCCAGGGCGTCGATATGATAGTCGGTGATGTCGGCCCCGATGATGCCGGGCGCCCAGATCATTTTCTCAGCCCCGAGCGCGGTACACAGGCGTTCGGCGATCTGATCGGCGCTGAGGCCCGGATTGCGGTTGTCATTCACCCAGCAGCTGGCATGGGCCAACAGCGTGCCGGCACCGTCATGCTCAACCCCGCCCTGTTCGCCGATGACACCGCTGTCGATGATGGGCAGGCCCAGACGCTCGGCCACGCGCCGGGCGATCCGGGCATCGTTGGCATGGGGTTGCTTGTCTCCCCAGCCGTTGAACTGGATCAGGGATACGGCCAGGTCACCGGCCTCGTTCTTGACGAAGGTTGGCCCGCTGTCGCGGCACCACAGGTCGTCGGTCGGGATGTCCCAGATTTCGACGGCCCCGCTGAGCCGGGTACGGTCCAACCCTCGGGCACCGGGTGCGGCCATCAGGGCCACCGGCTCATGCTCACTGACGGCATTGGCGATGTCGGCGATATTGGCCTGAGCGGCCGCCAGATCCCTGGCTCCATAGACCTCAAGGCTGACGGGCCATTGCATCAAGGTGCGCTGGTGCGGGGCACTTTCCAGTGGCATCTCGTCGTGCGCCTTGCGCGACGGTGCCCCGGTGCAGCCGGTTGCGCCAAGGCCGGCAGCTGCGAAGCCCGTCTGGACCAGTGTGCGTCTGTTCATGACCGCATGCTGGAGGATGCGGCGGGCCAGGGTCAAGCGGATCGGCCGACAGCGCGCCCAGAAGTGCGAACCGTTATCAATTAGGGGTTTGCGCTGGATTTCCCGCTTCGGATTGTGGACATTCGGGTGTCAGGGGCGCATGACCCCGCCGATACTCTTGAGCCACCGAGTCCGCCTGAGTTGTTCGACTATCAATCCGCATTCGAGACTGCCATCGAGCAGGTGAAAGGCGAGGGGCGCTATCGCGTCTTCGCCGATCTCAAGCGTCGCCGGGGCGAGTTCCCGCGCGCGGTGCGTCGCCGTGCGGACGGCACCGAGCAGGACGTCGTGGTCTGGTGCTCCAACGACTATCTCGGCATGGGCCAGCATCCGGTTGTGCTGGACGCCATGAAGGCGGCGGTCGACGAGGCCGGGGCGGGAGCCGGCGGCACCCGCAACATC
Source organism: Pseudomonadota bacterium (assembly GCA_963205025.1). Taxonomy (GTDB): domain Bacteria; phylum Pseudomonadota; class Alphaproteobacteria; order Caulobacterales; family Caulobacteraceae; genus Brevundimonas. The sequence continues at coordinate 27,980 of CAUJHO010000046.1, forward strand.
TCGGGCACCACGCGCTATCATGTCGATCTGGAACGTGAGCTGGCCGACTGGCACGGCAAGGAAGCGGCGCTGCTGTTCACCTCGGGCTATGTCGGCAACGAGGCGACGCTGTCGACGCTGCAGAAGATCCTGCCTGGCCTGATCGTGTTTTCGGATGCGCTGAACCACGCCTCGATGATCGCCGGCATCCGTCAGGGCGGCGGCGAGCGCCATGTGTTCCGCCACAACGATCTGGAACACCTCGAAAGCCTGCTGGCGGCGGCTCCGGTCGATGCGCCCAAGCTGATTGCGTTCGAGAGCGTCTATTCCATGGACGGCGACATCGCCGACCTGAAGGGGACGATCGCCCTGGCCCGCAAGTACGGGGCCCTGACCTATCTCGATGAGGTTCATGCGGTCGGCCTGTACGGTGCGACGGGCGCGGGCATTGCCGAGCGCGACGGCGTGCTGGATCAGATCGACATCATCGAATGCACTCTGGGCAAGGCCATCGGTGTGATGGGCGGCTATATCGCAGCCGATGCGGCGATCTGTGACGCGATCCGCAGCTGGGCTTCGGGCTTTATCTTTACGACCAGTCTGCCGCCGGCCCTGACGGCGGGGGCGCTGGCGTCGGTGCGTCATCTGAAGGCCCATCCTGAGCTGCGCGACCAGCATCAGGAACGCGCCGCCGCCCTGAAGGTGCGGTTCGCCCGCGTCGGCATCCGGGTGATGGAAGAGACCGTCAGCCACATCGTGCCGGTGTTCGTCGGCGATCCGGTTCACTGCAAGATGGTGTCGGACATGCTGCTGCAAGAGTTCGGCATCTATGTTCAGCCGATCAACTATCCGACCGTGCCGCGCGGGACCGAGCGCCTGCGCTTCACGCCGTCGCCGGACCACACCGACGCCATGATGGACGCCCTGGTTGAGGCCATGGACGCCCTGTGGACCCGCTGTAACGTCGCGCGGATGCCGTCGGTGGCCTAGGGCGATCGCCGAACGCCTGCGGCGACGTTTCTCGCGCAGGGATTTGATCTCGCGAAACAGGTCTCGTCACCCTCGGGCTTGTCCCGAGTGCTTGCGGTGCCCCTCAGGCCATGACATCGTCAAGCTTCCATCGAGGAGGTGCCGGATGCGCCTGATCATGTCAGTGACGGCAATGGCCGTTGTCCTCGCGGGCTGCGGCGGGGGTGGAGCTGAAACCGACGACGAGGCCGTGGGCGCGATCTTGCCGCTGGGTGTCTATGCCTGTGATGCGCCGATGATGATGGGCGGCATGGTCGTGCCAGATCCCCAGACCGGACCGATGTTCGGGGTCACCGGGCCGGGACGCTATCGCGACTACGACGGCGGGACGGGCAGGTTCGAGCTGGCTGACCACATCCTGACCATGACCTCAGGTCCCCTTGAGGGCACCCGCTATCGCCAGGACCCGGAGATGGAAACCTATTTCCAGCCGATCGATGAAAATGGCGAGGTCGGTAACATCCGCTGCGTGCTGGATGCGGCCAAGGACATCAACGGGCCTTGGTAGGGCGCGGCCCACACAACATATTGTAACCCACCCCCCTGAGGGACTAGATATGCGCCTCCAGTTCACAGGGGACGCTCGTGACCGCCTTCACCCACAATGACTTCTTCTCCAAGCCGCTGGCCGCCGCAGACCCGGACATCTTCAAGGGTATCCAGGGCGAGCTGGGACGGCAGCGCGAGGACATCGAGCTGATCGCGTCCGAGAACATCGTTTCGCGCGCGGTGCTGGAGGCGCAAGGCTCGATCCTGACCAACAAATACGCCGAGGGGTATCCCGGCCGGCGCTACTACGGCGGCTGTGAATACGTCGACGTCACCGAGGATCTGGCGCGCGATCGGGTCAAGCAACTGTTCGGCGCGGCCTTTGCCAACGTCCAGCCGCACTCGGGGGCCCAGGCCAACCAGGCGGTGTTCATGGCCTTGCTGAAGCCGGGCGATACCTTCCTGGGCATGGATCTGGCCTGCGGCGGGCATCTGACGCACGGATCGCCGGCCAACCAATCGGGCAAGTGGTTCCGACCGGTGACCTACAAGGTCCGCCAAGACAACCACCTGATCGACTATGACCATGTGGCCGAGATGGCCGAGAAGGAAAAGCCGGCCCTGATCCTGGCGGGGGC
>CAUJHO010000047.1 GCA_963205025.1 Pseudomonadota bacterium
GACCCGGGCCGCCGCAGCGTCGAGCAGACGGTGTTGGACATCGGCCAGTTTGGCGATCTCAGGCGGGCCAAGCGCATAGAGGGCTTCCGGATTGCGGCGCAGGGTGCCGGTGGCCGTGCACGGCGCATCCAGCAGCACGGCGTCAAACTGGCGCTCGTCGGCCCAGGCTTCGCCATCGGCGACGACGACTTCGGCCTTCAGCCCGGTGCGCTCCAGATTGGCGCGCAGACGTCTGAGGCGTGGCTCGGAGCGGTCCAGGGCCGTCACGGTCGCGCCCGTTGCCGCCAGTTGCAGCGTCTTGCCGCCGGGAGCAGCGCACAGGTCCAGCACCGCCTCGCCCGGCTTCACATCCAGCAGACGGGCGGGCACGGCCGCAGCGGCGTCCTGAACCCACCAGGTCCCCGCCTCGAAATCAGGCCAGCCGGCGACATCGCCGCCGCGCCGGGTCCTGAGCGAGCCGCCGGGCAGCGTCTGGGCAGGCAGGGCCTGGATCAGGTCGGTGGTGTCCGTCCCCGGCTTCACGCTGAGGTCGGTCGCCGGCTCGACCCGGGCGTTCAGGGCGACCCCTTCCGCCTCGGCCTGACCGAACTGGGCGACCCAGCGGGCGAACAGCCACGGTGGGATATCGGCTTCCGGCGGCGGCTCGGCGGCCGGTTCGCGAGCCAGACCTCTCAGAACGGCGTTGATCAATGCCTTGTAGGGCCGGGTCGCATTGTCGCGCTCGGCCAGCTTCACCGTCGTCGACACAGCCGCAAAGTCTGGCGTGTCCAGATACAGCATCTGGGCCAGGCCGATCCTGAGCAGACGTCGCACCGGCTCGGGCGGCGGGCGTTGCAGGCGCGAATCCAGCGCCCGGTCGATCGAGCCGAGCCGCCGCAGCACGGCCATGGCCAGGGCGCGGGCAAAGCCGCGATCCTCGGGCGACAGGGCGCGCAGGGCCGGTTCATTCAGGGCCGCGTCTAGGCCGCCCCGGCGCAGCATGGCCGCCTCGATCAGCCGCATGGCCGCCTGGCGGGCGGGCAGGCCGGCGGTCGCGCTCACGCCCGCTCCAGACAGCGCAGCGCCACTTCCAGATTGGCCAGGCCGTCCTCACCGGTGACCGGCGGGCGCGTGCCGTTCCTGACGGCGTCGAGGAAGGCGGTCAGCTCGACCTTCAGGGGTTCGTTCGGCCAGGTATGCAGGGTCCGCGTCGAATAGGAGCCGTCCTTGTCATAGGCGAAGAACTCCTGGACCTGACGGGTAATCAGATCGGCGACGACGAACTTCTGCTGGGTTGCGACCTGCAGCATCCGGGCCTTGTAGGGCGTGACCCAGTTGGTGTTGATCTGGGCGATCACCCCGGTGTCGGTCTTGAACTGGAGCAGGGCCGTATCTTCGCGTTCGCCGCGCGTGCGCGCCAGCTGCGGCTGAACCTCGGTGATTTCCGAGCCGGTCAGGTGCCGGATGATGTCGATGTCGTGGACCGCCAGGTCGATAACCACGCCGACCTCACCCATGCGCGGCGGGAAGGGGCCGACGCGGGTGATCTGGATGGAGATGATGTCGTCGCCGGCGACGGCCTTCTTGACGGCTTCGACGGCCGGATTGAATCGTTCGACATGGCCGACCATCAGCACGACGCCCGAGGCCCGGGCCGCGTCGATCATGCGTCGGGCGCCGGCCAGGTCCGCCGCGATCGGCTTTTCGACAAGCACCGGCACGCCCTTTTCCAGCAGGGCCACCGACAGGTCGGCATGGTGACGATTGGGCGTGGCGACGACGGCGGCGTCGAGATCGGCCGCCAGAAAGGCCTCCACCGTGGTGAGCGGCACGGCCCCATAGGCGCGGGCGGCTTCGGCGGTCGGTGGGTCGGGATCGAAGGCGGCGGTCAGGCGCACACCGCGCATGTCCGACAGCACCCGCGCGTGGTTGCGGCCCATGACGCCCAGGCCCGCGACCCCGACCTTCATCAAGGGACGTTCGGTCATGCAAAGCTCCTGACGGCGGCGATGATCTGGTCCTGGGTCGCCTCATCCAGGTCGGCGTGCATCGGCAGGCTGATTACGACCCTGGATTTGGCTTCGGTCACGGCCAGGCCCTGAGGTCCGACCGAATGGTGGGCATAGGCCGGCTGCTGATGCATCGGAATCGGGTAATAGACGGCGGTGGGCACGCCCTGCGCCTTCAGATGGGCGGCCAGCCGGTCCCGCTCGGGGTGTTCGATGGTATATTGAGCCCAGACCGAGATGCCGCCGTCGATGACGCCCGGCACCGCCGCGACATGGTCGCGCAAGGCATCATTATAGCGACCGGCAATGCGGTTGCGGGCCTCGATCTCGCCGGCGAAGACCTTGAGCTTCTCGATCAGGACGGCGGCCTGGATGGTGTCGAGGCGCGAGTTCATGCCGACACGCATATTCAGGTACTTGGGGTCGTGCTCGAAGGTCCGGCCTTCCAGATCGGACCCGACCGCCTTGCCGTGGACGCGGATGGAATCCATCAGTTCGGCCAGTTCGGCGTCATGGGTCAGGACCGCGCCGCCGTCGCCGTAACAGCCCAGCGGCTTGGCCGGAAAGAAGCTGGTGGTGGCGATATCGGCCCAATGGACCGGATGCTTGCCGTGCAGGGTACAGCCGAAACCCTGGGCCGTGTCGGCGATCAGCTTCAGTCCATGGCGGTCGCAGATCTCGCGGATCTTCGGATAGTCCGCCGGCTGGCCGAACAGATCGACCGCAATGACCACCTTCGGCGTCAGCCGGCCCTCGGCCTTCACCGCCTCGATCGAGGCCTCCAGATGCGCCGGATCCATGTTGTAGGTCACCGGGTCGATGTCGACGAAGACATCCTCGGCCCCGAACCAGGGGGCGACTTCGCCGGTCGCGGCAAAGGTGAAGGACGGACAGAAGATGGCGTCGCCGGGGCCGACGCCCCAGGCCATCAGCGGCAGGGCCAGGGCGTCGGTGCCGTTGGCACAGCCGAGCGCATGTCTGGCCTGGCCGAAGGTGGCGAGATCAGATTCAAACTGGCGCACCTGTGGGCCCATCACCCAGGCCCCGCCTTCGACGGCCTCGAGGATGGCGCGGGTCATGGGTTCGCCGATGCGGCGACGCTGGGCCTGAAGATCAATGAACTGGATGCTCATGGGACGGGTCTTCTATCAGAATTGTCGATGAGGGAAGCGAAGGGGCGCGCAGAGAGGGTTTCGGCCGACCAGGCCTGGTTCAGCCCGGCGATCCGGGCCGCGCCGCGCGCGCCCAGCGCCTGAGCCTTGTCGGGGTGATCGATCAGGTCCTGGATCTGTCGCGCGGCGGCGTCGATGTCCGGGTCGGCCCACTGGCCCTGGCGATAGGCCCCGGAGGGGTCGCGAGCCTCGACCAGCCGGTATGGAACCAGGGCGGCGCAGGTGTCGTCGGCGAAATCCATCACGCCGGACCAGCCGGTCAGGACCGCGGGCTTGCCCAGGGCCATGGCCTCGGCTGCGACCAGGCCAAAGCCTTCGCCCCGATGCAGCGAGATAAACAGGTCAATGCCGGCGAGCAGCCGCCACAGCTCGGCCTCGGACAGCTCGGCCTCGATCAGACGGATGTCCGAACGGCCGGCGCTGAGATCGGTCAGGCGACGGCGTGAGGCCGGGTCGATGGCGAGGTTGGAGCCCTTGATCAGCAGGCGCACGCCCGGGCGGGCTTCTGGAAAGGCGCGAACCCAGGCCTCGATGGCACCCCAGGGATTCTTGCGGGCAAAGGCCGAGCGGCCGTCGAACATGACCAGAGCATGGGTGACGCCGGGCTCCAGTCCGAACGGATCGGGCCGGGCCGTGTCCAGCTCGGGAACCACGATGGGGTGCGGCATGACGCGCAGCCGATCGGCCAGGTCTGCGCGGCCGGCCTGCGCCAGGGTGGCGGCGACGGCGTCGGCGGTGAACTGCGACGGCACCCAGATTTCATCGAGCCAGGGCGCGACACGCGCCCAGTCCGGGGGGGCCTGGGTCGTCTCCCAGGCCCAGTAGCCGATCCGGTAACGACCGGCCCAGTCGGCGGGGTCGTGGGCCATCAGGGCGACCTCGGCCTCGGGGGCATTGGCATGGATCAGCCAGACCCCGCCGGGACGTTGCGCGACAGGTGGCTTGGAACCGGGTGACCAGATGGCTTTCTGGCCGGGACGCAGCGAGCGCCGTTCAACGGTAAAACCGGCCGTCTCCAGAGCGTCGGCTGTGGCATCGCCGGCGCGCCCTACGCCCAGGGCCTCGCCCAGGAAACCGCTGACGATCAACGGTCCGGGGCTGTGGCTGGGCCTGGGCCTGCGCCAGGCCGGCTCGCGCGCAGCCCGTGCCGTCGCCAGGGCGGCGCGGATCAGCGGCAGGCGGATCGGCAAGGGCAGGATGTGGATCAGCCCCATCGGGCAAGGATCTCCAGGCGGCGACGGCGTGGGCCGGGCGGCCTCTTAGCAGACCGGGAGGTGTCGGCGGGGCGAATTTCCGTCACGGATTGTTGCAGCCGGGGTGGCGCGCCGACAGACCCGTACCTAGTTCTCGGCGTCGAAGGCCAGGGCGCACAGCTCCTGACCGAAGGCGGTGGACAGCTGCTCCTCGCCTTCGGCCATTTCAAAGACGGCCACGCGCGCGCCGATCACCGTGCGGCCGATTTCATAGTCCCCGACGACCTCGCCGCTGGCGGGATCGATCAGGCGGGCCTGGCCGCGCAGGACATTGGCTCCGCCGATCAGGGCGACCTGAACGGGATTGGCCCGGTCCAGCCGGGTGATGGAGGCCTCCAGGCGCAAGGGCCGACGGCCCTGGGCGCAGCCGTCCAGTTCGGTCTGGACCCGCTGGCGGAAGAGGTTCGCAAACTCCGGCGTCGTCTCGATCCCGGGATCGACCGTCAGGTCGACGACGGCCACGCGATAGTCTTGCGCCTGTGTCATCGGTGCGACCGCAGCCGAGCGCGACAGGTTCACACAGCCGCTCAGGCCCACCAGGGCCACGGATGCCACAACCAGGGTGCGGAGAATCATGGGATTGGTTCCTTTGGGGACGATGCGGTGTCGAGTCTGAAGGTCTCGGCCAGCAATCTGGCCTCGGTTTCACGGCTGGAACCTGTGCGCCAGGCGACGACGATTTCGCGACGCGGGGCGTCTGCTGAAATGGAGCGAACCACGACGCCGGGGGTGTCGGCCAGGCCGGCCCGTACCGCCATCTCGGGCAGGAAGGAGACGCCCAGGCCCGATCCGACCATCTGGACCAGGGTGTGCAGGCTGGTGGCGGCAAAGACGTCGTCGCCCTTGGGGGCCTCGATGTGGAAGGCGGCCAGGGCGTGGTCGCGCAGACAGTGGCCGTCTTCCAGCAGGATCAGTTCCTCGCTTTTCAGCGCCCCCGGTTGAATCGGTCCGGGGGCCGCCAGCGGATGACCGGCCGGGGCGGCGGCCAGGATTTCGTCGTCGCCGATGCCGGCATGGTCGATGCCGGCGGCGGAATAGGGCAGGGCGATGACCGCCGCGTCCAGCTGGCCGGCCTTGAGCGCCTTGATCAGGCCCGACGTCAGGTCCTCGCGAATGAATAGCTTCAGGGCCGGCCACGCCGCCTTCAGCCCCGGCAGCTTGGCCGGAAGCAGAAAGGGGGCGACGGTCGGGATCACACCCAGGCGGAACCGCCCCGACAGGGGCCGTCCGGCGCTGTGGGCCGCCTCGACCAGATCCTCCGTCCTGGCCAGAACATCCTCGGCCCGCTTGACCGCCTCCGCGCCCACGGCCGTCAGCTGGACGCCGCCACGGGTGCGTTCGACCACCTGGGTCCCCAGGATCCTTTCCAGTTCCTGCACCCCGGCCGAGAGGGCCGGCTGGCTGACGAAGGCGGCTTCGGCCGCGCGCGAGAACGAGCCGTGCTCGGCAAGCAGTTTCAGATACTGGAGCTGGCGAAGGGTCGGGAGCATGATGGCGATGTAGGCGCGATTTATTCTGAATGCCAGAACGATAAATCGTCACTATTTCAACCAGCTCAGCTCGGCATCAGAATGACCTATGCCGGCCATAAGAAAATCCGATCAGGAATCGGCCGCTTCAAGGTTGACTTTGTGCGTCGCACACAGCATTTCGCACCTGCAGCACCACTTTTCCGGTGCCTTTTCCAGATCCTTGCCCCTTAGGAGACAGCGATGCGCGGCGTCGGCCAGAAACTGCCTGAATTCAAGATTGTCGGCGTCAAGCCGGGCTTCAACCACCACGAGGAAAACGGGGTCTCGGCCTTTGACACCCTGACCGAAGCCAGCTTCGATGGTTTGTGGAAAGTCATCTTCTTCTATCCGAAGGACTTCACCTTCGTCTGCCCGACCGAGATCGCCGAATTCGCCCGCCTGGGCCGTGAGTTCGCCGACCGCGACGCCGTCGTCATGGGCGGCTCGACCGACAATGAGTTCACCAAGCTGGCCTGGCGGCGCGACCACGCCGACCTCGACAAGCTGCCGATCTGGCAGTTCGCCGACAACGGCGGCAAGTTCGCCCGCGACCTGGGCGTGCTCGACGCCGAAGAAGGTGTGGCCCAGCGCGCCACCTTCGTGGTCGACCCGCACAACGTCATCCAGCATGTCTATGTCACCAGCCTGAACGTCGGCCGCGCCCCGGCGGACACCCTGCGGGTGCTCGACGCCCTGCAGACCGACGAACTGTGCCCGTGCAACCGCCCGGTGGGCGGCGAGACGCTGGCGGCCTAAGGGCCCCGGCCGGACCCGGGGCGCGCCACCCCTCCTCCCAGCGCGCCCCGGAGTTCCCTTCCAATTCCGACACAATCCAAGCCCGGAGATCCGAGGATGTCGATCGACGCCCTGCGCGACGCCCTGCCCGCCTATGCCAAGGACCTGTCCTTGAACCTGTCGTCCCTGGCCTCTGAGACGGTATTGTCCGAGGGTCAGAAGTGGGGCTGTTTCCTGGCCTGCGCCCATGCCGTCGGCGAGCCGCAGACGGTCCGCGCCTTCGAGGCCGAGGCGTCCGCGCGCCTGTCGCCCGAGGCGATGACGGCCGCCAGGTCGGCCGCGGCCATCATGGGCATGAACAACATCTACTATCGGTCGCTGCACCTGATGCACAACGCCGAGTACAAGACCCTGCCGGCCCGGCTGCGGATGAACATCCTGGCCAATCCGGGCGCGCCCAAGACCGAATATGAGCTGTGGTGTACCGCCGTGTCGGCGATCAACGGCTGCGGGGCCTGTATTGATTCCCACGAAAAGACCCTGCGCGAGCACGGCGTGACCAATGTCCAGGTGCAGGCGTCGCTGCGGATCGCGGCTGTCGTCAATGCCGTCGCCCGCGTCCTCGCCGCCGAAGCGGCGCTCGCAAGCTAGACCTCAGCCGGCCTTGGCCGGCGTATCGGTCTGTTCGGCCAGCGCCTCATCGGTCGGAACCCGCGGCAGCCAGATGGCGGCGGTCGAGCCGACCCCCGGGGTGCTGCCGAGCCGAAGCGCCCCGCCCCGCGAGCGGGCAAAGCCGCGCGCCTGGGCCAGGCCGAGGCCCTCGGCCCCCGGACGGGTCGTAAAGAAGGGCTCCTGGGCCCGGATCAGCACATCCGGCTCCATGCCCGGGCCACGGTCCGCCACCGTGATCTTGACGTAGTCTCCCGCCGCCAAGTCCGGGTCGCCGGCGGCGACCTGGGACGATTCGATGCGGACCCGGATCGGCTCAGTCGGGCCTTGCGCCTGGCGTGCATTGATCAGGAGCGCGGTCAGGGCCCCCTGGAGGCGGACGGGATCGAAGCGGGCATAGGCCGGAGCATCGGGGACCTGGACCTCGACGGCACCGGCCTGGATCGGGTTGGGCATTCCGCGCACGATGGCTCCCACATTCAGGGCCCGCAGGTGGGTTTCATCCCCGCGAGAGAAGGCCGAAAGCTGGCGTGTCAGGGTCTCGCCCCTCTGGCCGGCCTGCAGCGCGGCATCGGCCACGCGCCGAACCCGCTCGGGATTGTCAGCCTGGCGCCCGATCATGTCGAGCGCCCCCAGCAGCAGGGTCAGCAGGGCGTTGAAATCCTGGGCCAGTCCGCTGGTGAGCCGGCCGACGTCTTCCAGGCGCCGACCTTCCTCGGCCTCGGCATCGACCCGGTGGCGACGGTCCTCGGCGGCGGCCAGGGCTTGCGTCAGGCTGGTCTGGGCGGCGGCGGCCTCGGCCTCGGCGCGGACCCGGCCCTGTTCGGCCACGGCCAGTCGCTCGCTCAGGGCGGCGAGGCTCTGGCTGTCGCCCTCGGGCGCTTCGGCGGTCACGGTCCCGTCCTCATAGGGCTGTTCGGTGACGTCTTCGCCCACCATCAGCACGGCGTCGATGCCGTCCTCGAACGGAAGCGCCACGCCGGTCCAGCGAACGAAGCGGCGCTCGCCCCTGCTGGTCAGCGATTCTTCCAGCGGCATCGCCGGGACCTGGCCGGTGCGGATGATCTCGGTCGGATAGGCCCGCACGGCCTCCCAGCGGTGTTCCGGCGCGACCAGTTCGGCAAAGGCACGGCCGCGTGCGGCGTCGGCCTCGAGGCCGAGCATCCGGGCCGCCTCGGCGTTGATTTCGCGGACCTGGCCCTCGCCGCCGACCACGATCACCGGATTGGGAGCGGCGTCGAACACGCGCCGGGTCAGCTCGGCCTCGGGTGAGGCGGCCGGGTTCAGGCTGTCGATCTCGACGATGGCGGCCGAAGAGCCGATGACCCGCCCCAGATTGTCCAGGATGGGCATGGCCGTGACCGAGACCAGCAGCTTCCGCTTGGTGCCCGGGTGGGCGATGACATGCTGGAAGCCCTTGACCGTCTGACCCCGCAGGGCGCGGGCATTCGGCAGCAGTTCGGGCGGGATCAGGCGGCCGTCGGGATAGGTGATGCCCCAGGTCGCGGAATGGAAGCGCAGGCCGATCAGTTCCTGATCCCTGCGGCCCAGAAGCTGATGGGCGGCCCGATTGGCGAAAATGAAGCGGCCTTCGGTGTCGGTTTCGACCAGGGCGACCGGAACCGAGGTCAGAATCTGGCTCAGCCGGGCTTCGTGCGTCTCGGCCTCGGTTCGGAACCGATCCCGCTCATGTGTCGCATTTCGATACGCCCAGGTGGCCCGACCCGCCAGGAAGACAAACAGCAAGGCCACCGCTGCCGTTACCGCCAAAGCCAGGCCCAGCAACAGAATCCAGTTGACGTCGCCTTCCATGATCATACGCACCACCCCTGCGGCCAAACCTACGAACAGACGCCACACAGCAAGGCCCGGGCCGCACTCGTGTCGATAGCCCACTCGCGCCGCGGATGCGAGTCCGGGGCTGGTCGCTGTTAGGCTTGATCAGGTGGGGGTGCGAGCCTTCGGGACGTCGCGCATCCAGCGAGCGCGGCGAGGCAGAGGCCCGAAACAGAAAAGCCCGGTCGCGAGGACCGGGCCTGTCAGACTTTCGACTGGAGCGGGCGAGGCGATTCGAACGCCCGACCCTCACCTTGGCAAGGTGATGCTCTACCCCTGAGCTACGCCCGCGCTCTTCGGAACCGGATGGGCTCCTCAGTCGAGAGGCGGCGCTATAGCCGAACGTCCGGCCCGGACGCAAGGGGGAGAATTCATATGGCTGTCGCGTTGACTCGGGCGCGCCGATCCGTATAAGTCCGCGCTCTTCGCCCGCGGGTCTCCCTCGCGGGCGTGATCTTTTTTGCGTTCGCGCAAGTTCCAAAGCCTAGAGGCCATGCCATGTACGCGGTGATCAAGACCGGCGGCAAACAATACCGGGTTCAACCGGGCGACCTGATCGTCGTTGAAAAACTCGCCGGCGAGCCGGGCGATGAGATCAAGCTGGACCAGGTCCTGATGATGGGCGACGACGTCGGCGCCCCGCTGGTGGCCAAGGCCTTCGCCTCGGCCGTCCTGGTCGAGACCCGCAAGGGCGAGAAGGTCAAGATCTTCAAGAAGATCCGCCGCCAGGGCTATCGCCGCACCAACGGCCACCGCCAGCCCGAGAGCGTGCTGCGCGTGGTCGGCCTGACCGGTGCCGACGGCAAGGCCCACAAGTGGGACGGCACCGCCGAGCTGACGACCAAGGCCGAGCTCGACGCCCGCGCCCGCAACCTGGCCCCGCGCGTCGAGGCCGAGGCCAAGCCGGCGACCAAGACCAAGGCTGCGCCCAAGGCGGCTGCCGCCAAGACCGAAACCAAGACCAAGGCTGCGCCCAAGAAGGCTGCCGCCAAGACGTCTGACGAAGCGTAAGGAGCTCGACCCATGGCTCACAAGAAATCCGGTGGTTCGTCGCGCAACGGTCGCGACTCTGAATCCAAGCGCCTGGGCGTCAAGCGCTTCGGCGGCGAGCGCGTGCTGGCCGGCAACATCATCGTGCGTCAGCGCGGCACCAAATTCCATCCCGGCGACAACGTCGGCATGGGCCGTGACCACACGCTGTTCGCGCTTATCGCCGGGGCCGTAACCTTCACCACCAAGCGCGGTGGCCGTTGTTACGTCTCGATTCAGCAGCCGCAGGCGGCCGAATAGCGATCCGATAAGGCAGCTATCCGGATCGCCCCCAAAGAGGTGATCCGGGCAACGAACCAAAGCGGGGAGTCCGGACGCCGGGCTCCCCGTTTTCGTTCCACGACCGGCTTGGGAGAAGCGGTCATGTGCCTGATTGAGACCAGTCCTGAAATTTCGACGCGCCGGCTGACGCTGCGCGCTCCGGCAATCGAAGACGCGACGCGCATCGCCGAGATCTGTGCCGACCCCGCGGTCTCGCGCATGACCGTGTCGATGCCGCATCCCTACGGGCTGGGCGAGGCTGAGGCCTGGATCGCCCGCGCCCAGGGCCAGGACCCGAGGCGCGAGCGCAACTTCGTTATCGACCATGAGGACGCCGGCGTCGTCGGCATGGTCTCGCTGTTTCCGCAGCCGGGTCGTCAGCCCCACGACCGCGGCCCGGACCGGCCCGGTCTGGGCACAGAGCTGGGCTATTGCGTCGGTGCCGGCTGGCAGGGACGCGGCTTCGCCACCGAGGCCGTGCAGGGCCTGCTGGCCTGGGCACGGCGCGACTGGCGGCGGCGGGTCGTGGCGGCCTCTCACTTCACCGACAATCCGGCCTCGGGGCGGGTGCTGGAAAAGGCCGGCTTTCTCTATACTGGCGAGCGGATGTCCCTGTTCAGCCGTGCCCGAGAGGCGGCAACTGAGGCCCGTCTGATGGTGTGGCTGGCCTGATCGCGTTCCTCCGTCAGGACCAGACGGCTTGGGATCGAGGGCCGGACAGGTTATGTGCGGATCACATGGCCGTGAACGACGACTTCAATCCAACGCCCCCGGGGGCCAAGCCGGGCTCCGCGAGGCGGGCCTGGATCAATGGTCTGTCGGGACGGCTGCTGTTGCTGACGGCGGCCTTCGCGGCGGTGGTGGACCTGTTGATCCTGTTTCCGGCGGCGGCGTCCTTTCACGAGCGCTGGGTTACCGACCGGATCCGGGCCGCCGAGGTGGCCTCCCTGGCGGTTGAGGCCGCGCCCTATGCCACCGTTGAGGACAGCCTGGCCGACCAGCTGTTGGTTGGGGTCGGTGCCGATACGGTCGTGCTTCAGGAAAACGGCATCCGCCGGCTGCTGCGCGGCACACCCAAGGAAGGGGCGGCCCCGCACCTGATCGACCTGCGTGAGCCTGATCTGGCGGCACGGCTGCTGGATCCGTGGATGACCCTGATGGGGCCCGAGGACCGCCGCATCCAGGTCATTGCCGCCCCGCGCTGGCGCACCGGCGACTTCATCGAGATCGTCGCCGACGCCGCGCCGCTCAAGGCCGAGCTGAGATCCTACGTCCTTCAGATCGTGCTGGCTTCGCTGGCGATTTCGGTGATCGCGGGGGGATTGCTGTACTTCGGCCTGGTCATTCTGGTGCTCGAGCCGGTGCGGCGCGTGACCCAGACGATCGAACGCTTCCGCGATGATCCTGAGGCCGAGCCGCGCCCGGTCCGCCATGGACGGGTCGATGAGATCGGCCGGGTCGAGGACGAACTGAACCGGATGCAGCAGGAGGTTCGCTCGGCCCTGAGGTCGCGCGCGCGCCTGGCCGCTCTGGGCGAAGCGGTGGCCAAGATCAGCCACGACCTTCGGAACATGCTGACGGCGGCCCAGATGGCCTCGGATAGGCTGGCCGCCTCGGGCGATCCGACGGTGGCGCGCGCCATGCCTCGCCTCGAACGGGCGCTCGACCGGGCCCTGAACCTGGCCCAGGACGTCCTGGCCTATGGCCGATCCGAAGAGCCGAAGCCCGATCCGCGCCCCTTGCGGCTGGTACCGGCCATCCATGCCGCTGCCGAGGACGCCGGCCTGACCGACCAGGGTGTGCGCCTGATCCAGCGCGCCCCGGCCCGGCTCAGGGTCGAGGCCGACGCCGAACATCTGCACCGCATCCTCGTCAACCTGATGCGCAATGCCCGCGAGGCCATCGAGGGTGACCCGGAGCGCGACGGCAAGGGCCGGGTCTCGCTGTCGGCTGTCCGAACCGGGACGCGCGTGGAAATCCGCGTGCGTGACGATGGGCCAGGCCTGCCGGCACGGGCGCGAGAACGCCTGTTCCTGCCGTTCCAGGGTTCCACCCGTCGAAATGGTGCGGGTCTGGGCCTGCCGATCTCGCGCGAACTGGCCCAGGCCAATGGCGGCGATCTGACGCTGGATGTCACCGGCCCAGGCGGCACCGTCTTTCTGCTGACCCTGCCGGCCCAGGCCTGACGCTGCCCCGGATGCCCGGTTTGGCAGAGGCCAGGCCTCTGACTTCCTTGTCCTGGGTGAGCGGCACCGGGCCGGTTGTCCCCGGTCCCGCCAGCGGTGCCAGACTGGACTTTCCGGCTCTGGATTTGGCCCCCGCCCGATCGAGACGGTTCAGACGGTTCAGACCATGTTTTTCACATCAATTAGACCATCCAGACCGTCCAGACCGTCTGGCCACCCTCCTGGTGCCCCGGGGCATCGGGCCTGAGGGTGACGGAGTCAGGCGGAATATCCGTTGTCCAGCCCCATACGGCTGCTGGCTTCATGGATTCAGGCTCTGGTCGCTCAGGCTGACACCGTCGCGGCGATTGTCGGCCCCGGCGTCCCAGCGTCCGTTTCGCCAGATGGCCCCATGCAGGCCCGAGGTCTCGCTGGCGTTCGGTCGCAGGGGCGCCCCCGATGCGGCCAGGGCGGCCTGGATGTCCGGCGCAAACAGATTGGTATCGGCCCCGACGCTGGAGCCCCGCACGACCAGATTGGGCAGGTCGAAGGCGGCCTGCATCGACAGGTCCCAGTCCAGCGCCCCGATCAGGGCCTTGGCATTATAGGCCAGGATGGAGTTGCCGCCGGGCGAGCCCAGCGCCCCGACCAGCCGCCCCTGACGATCCAGAATGATGACCGGAGCCATCGACGAGCGGGGTCGCTTGCCCGCCGCCACCGCATTGGCCGCCGGCCGCCCCTGGGCATCAACGGGCGAGAACGAAAAGTCCGTCATCTGGTTATTCAGGAAGAAGCCGCCGGCCATGCGGCCCGAGCCGAACAGACTTTCGACCGTGGTGGTCATGGAGACGGCATTGCCCCACTGATCGACGATGACGAAATGGCTGGTGCCGGCGGGCTCTTGTGTGGCGTCCGGCGCGCGTTCAGCCGGCGCGCCCGGCGGGGTCCCTGGCCCGACCGGGCCGGTCCCCGTCGGGATCAGGGCCGCGCGCTCGGCCACATAACTGGGGTCCAGGAGACCCGCGACCGGCACCGCGACATGGTCGGCGTCCCCGACATAGAGGTCCCGGTCGGCATACATCAGCCGCTGCAGCCGCGCGAAGGCGACCCAGGCCTCCGGGCTGGCCGCGCCCCGGTTGATGTCCGGCGTCTGTTCGGCCATGGCCAGAAGCTGCAGCAGGGCCACGCCCGACGACGGCGGCGGCGGTACGCAGACCACATAGATCCGGTAGGGCTGGCAGACGGCCTCGCGGCGAAGCGGACGATAGGCCGCCAGGTCGGCTTGGGTCAGGCCGCCGGGATCGTCCCCGGCATGCACCGTCTCGACGATCTGACGCGCCAGGGCCCCCCTGTAGAAATAGTCCGGCCCCTCCTGGGCCAGGTGCCGCAGGGTTTCGGCATAGGCCGGATTGGTCATCACCTCGCCGGCGCGCGGCCGGGTCCCGTCGGGTCGTTCGAAATAGGCGTCGGCCCAGGCGGTATGGGACTGGGGGGCCTGATCCTCGGCCAGGTTGATGAAGGTGCCCAGGCGCGGCGGCACCACAAAGCCCTCGCGGGCCAGACGTTCGGCCTCACCGAACAGGTCCGACCAGGGCAGGCGACCATGCTGGCCTTGCGCCATCGCCAGCATGGCGACGGCCCCCGGGGTGCCGACGGCACGGCCCGACAGCACGGCGGACCGGAAATCCTCGGGTCGGCCGTCGCGCAGAAACAGGTCCGTCGTCGCCGAGGCCGGGGCCGTTTCGCGGCCGTCATAGACCGTCACCTCGCGGCTGTCGGCGTCATAGAAGACCAGGAAGGCCCCGCCGCCCAGGCCGGAGCTCTGCGGCTCGACCAGCCCCAGCACGGCCTGTACCGCCACCGCTGCATCCACGGCCGAGCCGCCCTGGCGCAACACCGCCATCCCGGCCTCTGCGGCCATCGGATTGGCCGCCGAGACGAAGGGTCCCCGCGCGATGTCGTCAGCAACTGGACTCGCCGGTGCCGGGGCCTGCCCGTTCGGCAGGGCCCCGCAGGCGATGAGGGACAGGGCGGCGGTGAGGGCGATGAAAAGGCGCATGATCCCTTGCTAGACCAGCCAGACGGCGCGGCAAAGCCGCCGACCGTCTCAGCCGAAGGTGGATCTGACCTGATCGACCTGGCCAAGCGCGCGCTCGAGATCGTCCCATAGGCCCCGGACCCGCTCGCGCCCGGGAATCGCCTTCAACATCGAGCCGACGTCGAAGGGGTCGCCGTCGTCGGCCATCGCCACCGTCACCTGATCGGCCGCCAGCCGGACGAACAGCTGGGGATGGTTGGAGCGCCAGGCTGTCAGCGCCTGGCGGACGACGGGATTGACCAGGGCGCGGGCCTCATCGGGCTGGGTCGAATAGACCTCGAATTGATGCTCGAAGGCGGGATCATCCTCGAAGCGCACGCGCGCCATGCCCGCCCCGGGGCTGAAGAGGTTGAACAGGCCACGATCCGGCACAACCACCGTCTCGCCCTGCACCGGGCGGCCGGTCAGGGCAAGGATGAGGCCCTTGAAGACGTCGCGCCGGCTCTTGCCCGAGCCGGTGACAAGGGCGGCGTGATAGACGGCAAACGGCGTGCCCTGCTGCGTTCCGGCGATCCGATCGCGAAACGTCCGGCCGCTGGGCCGCCCCAGCAGCGGATGCAGGGGCTCATAGCCGTCGGCGGGAAAGCCGGTCGCCTGATAGGTCAGTCCACGCGCCTGGCTGATCGCCGCTGCAGCGGGCTCCTTCAGGGCCCGCGCCGTCGCCTCCAGCGGCCGCGACGCGGCCAGCCAGCCGGCGAACAGGATCGCGCCCGCCGCGAAGAATTTGAAGGCGAGGTCGGGAATGAAGACGAGGGCCGCCACCGCCACGACGGCAATGCCCGCCATGATCCAGGCGAAGCGCGCCACCGCCGCGCGACGACGCACCTCCAGCCCCTCCAGCATTGGGGCGAGGGGGCCGTCGCACAGTTGGTCGAAGTCGGGCGGGGGCATGCCGGCGGACCTTTCAGGCGGGCCTGCACTGTGCGCGCCTGTCATGCCCTGTAAAGACCGCAATCAGGCCCTTGCATCGGACGGCGCGAGCGGTTAGGTGTCCGCCCCTTCGCCGGGCCACCCCAAGTGCCCGGTCTGCGGACCCGTAGCTCAGCTGGATAGAGCATCAGACTACGAATCTGAGGGTCGGGCGTTCGAATCGCTCCGGGTCCGCCATTCTTTCCAATCGTCGTTGAAAAAGTTGGGAAATCCCGCTCGGGACGACCGTCTTTCGACGATTGCTAAACAGACTTGCTACACAATTCAGCCGACGCTGAGCAGTCAACGGCAGGAAGAGTCTCAGGAAATCTCCGGGACGGCTGTTACACAAGAGGCCGAAGGCCGAGGCGCGTGGCCGGTCGGAGCAGCCCGCCCGTCGAGCCGAGCGAAGCGAGGGGCGGCGCGTAAGTCAGATGGGATGGTGGCCGAATCGGCTGGACGAGCCGGGCCTCGCCCGGCGTCGTGCTCCCACGCGGCTCTCTCGCTGGCGCTCGACCCGCCTGCGTGATCGCGATTCCTCGATGCCCTTCTTCCTGGTCGAGCAGGGCTGCACCTGATGGCTAGGCCGCAGGCCCGATCTGACCCGTATTCCGGCGACACTGCGCCCGAGACGGACCGTGTCAAAAATCACCCTGTCGGGCGGGAGAAAAACCCGTCCTGAATCAGTGCGTCGAATCGGCTGAATCGGCGTGGCGAGAACTATCGATGGATGTCACGCCGTCAGAGGAGGTCGTCTGACTCACCCGAGGCCGCTGCCTTGGCTCGCCGCTCTTCCCAATCGCGCTGCTGCTGATCCAGCTTCTCAACTCGGTCGGTGAGTGCCTCCGCGAAGTTGCCGCCCTCGTCAGAAAACTTGAACGGCTGCGCGCCTGCCTTGGTCCGTAGCTCCTGAGAGACGCGCCAAGCTTCCAGTCCGATCCTTGCGGCGCTGTCGCGCAGATACTCCCGCGCGTCTTCGATCCCGCTTGCAGCGTATCGAATGCTGCCGTCGGCCTGCTCCTGCTGCATATCTACGCGAACCTCGATGTCTCGAATCTCCAGCATCTCATTCGCGCCAAGAAGCTGCCACGACACGTCCGAAGGCCAGTCCGGGAACTTGGGTGCGCTCTGAGCGCCGTCCTCCTCTGGGTCTTCATTCGTCCACATGGCCTGGGCGCATGCCCGAGCGTATGCCTCAAGGTGCCGCGCGAGGATCGCCCGAACATATTGACGCTCAGCATCGATCGCCGCCTGCTCTCGGCCACGCTCGGCGCTCTCGTCGAGCAGACGATGCTTCCGCTGCTGTTCCGAAGTCCAGTATGACGCACCAGCCTGGATTAGGCCGCCGACGAGCACCCCCAGAAAGCCTGTTCCAGCGGTAACGACGACACCCCAGTCGACTCCCCCGCTCGCTGCGACTGCTGCTGCCTCGGTCGTCATAGTTCTCCCCGCGCTTGACGCCCCACCGATCCGTGAGATCGTCTGGTAGATGAAGAGAGCAGCTTTCTACGCCCGTGTCTCCACCGACCAGCAGACGGTCGAGAACCAACTGCAAGTGCTCCAGGAGGTCGCCGCCAGATCGGGCTGGATCATCGTCGCCACCTACACCG
This sequence comes from Pseudomonadota bacterium, assembly GCA_963205025.1. GTDB lineage: Bacteria > Pseudomonadota > Alphaproteobacteria > Caulobacterales > Caulobacteraceae > Brevundimonas. The sequence continues at coordinate 17,258 of CAUJHO010000047.1, forward strand.
ACGAGGGCATCAGCGGAGCCAAGGGCCGCGACCAGCGTCCCGGCCTGGACGCCCTCCTGAAGGCGGTGGCCCGACGCGAGATCGACATCGTGATGGCCTGGAGCGTGGATCGCCTGGGCCGTGCTGGGCACCGTCGGAGACCGTCGGGAGGCGGTGGGAAACGGCTGACGCTGGACGGTCCCGTGAGACGCTGGACCCATGCCTGACATCAAGCCGACCAAGCCGCGTGGATCACTCACTCGACTGCGCCACGAGCAGGCCCCTGCGCAGCCTCGCTCCGGGTCTGCCATTTCTCTCCTTGTTTTCAGACGATCTCACCGCATCGGGCGGCTGAGGAAGCGCGAGCCCTTCAGACCGAAGCGCCAGGGCGTCTCGACGCCCTTGGTGAGGCCGATGCGCGGACCGGTCAGGACGTCGCCGGGCGGGCCGGCGGGCGGCTCAAGGCGGAACGGGGCGGTGTCCAGCGGCGCATGGTCGTGTGCGCCCGTCACCCCCAGGGCCTGACACAGTTTGCCGGGGCCCGAACATAGGGCGCGGTCGTCACCCACGCCGCGCCGCTCGCGCATCCTGTCCAGCCCCAGCGTCGGCTCCAGCGCCCGGATCAGCACCGCCTGGCCTGAGCCGGGGTCGCCGCAGACCACGTTCAGACACCAGTGAACGCCGTAGATGCGATAGACATAGGCCCGGCCCACCGGTCCGAACATGGCGGCGTTGCGCGGCGTCGGGCCGCGATAGCTGTGCGAGGCCGGGTCGCTGCGGTCATAGGCCTCGGTTTCGACGATGACGCCGCCGACCCCGTCCAACCTCAGGGTCCAGCCGATCAGGGCCCGGGCACAGGTGGGGGCCGGCAGGTCGAAGCGCGGCGTCAGGTCGCAAACGGCCAGGGACTGACCGACTTGGCCCAGCCGTCGACCTGCAGTTCGGCGTGGACGGGTGGGGCGGCCCGCTCGGCGCAGGGGTGGCGCGGACACAGCCGACAGGCCGGGCCGATCGGCGTCGTCTCGGGCTGATCCAGATCCAGGCCGCGGGCATAGATCAGGCGGTGGGCGTGGCGCAGCTCGCAACCCAGGCCGATGGCCAGATCACTGTCGCCGCTGCCGCCCTGGCGGGTGACGGTGCGGGCTAGGGTGAACCAGCGACCGCCATCGGGCGTCTCGACGATCTGGGTGACGATCTTGCCGGGGGTGCGAAACGCCGAATGCAGCCGCCAGCGCGGGCAGGCCCCGCCAAACCGTGAGAACGGAAAGGCGTCCGCCGCATAGCGTTTGGAGACATTGCCGGCCTGGTCGACCCGCATCAGAAAGAAGGGCACCCCCCGCGCGGTCGGACGGCCCAGGGTCGTCAGCCGGTGCGCGACCTGTTCGAACGACACGCCGAACCGCTGTTGCAGGCGGGCCAGATCATAGCCGGTGTCCTCGGCCAGGGCCTGGAATGGGCCGTAGGGCATCAGCACAGCGGCCGCCAGGGTGTTGGTCAGGCTGACCTTCAACAGGCGTCGGGCCACATCGTCGGGCGGACGGGCGGCCTCGACCAGGGCGTCCAGGTCGTTGCCGTGTTCGTTGAGGACCAACTGATAGACGACGGCAAAGGTCCGCGAGGCTGCCGACAGGGCTTCGGACAGCAGCAGCCGCCGTCGATGCAGATCCAGGCGCCGGGTCCATTCGACCATGACCTCGACCGGCAGGACGCGGACGTTCAGGTCATGGCGGGCTTTCAGGCGGGCGCGGGCGGCGGCGTCCAGCCCCAGCGGGTCTGGCGACAGCTCGGCGTGCATCGCCTCGCCCCAGGCATCAATCTCGGGGAAGTGGTTGCGGCGCGCCTGGATGAGGTCGCGGACCCAGTCGGCCGGGGTGTCCTCGAGGCCAGCGCCGCCGCGCTCCGCCGCCGTCTGGGCACAGGCGCGCTGGTCGGCAAAGGCCTGATAGAGCCGGGTCAGGGCCTCGGCCGCCGCCGGATTGTCGTCGGCCAAGGCCAGGACCTCATGGCGCGGTACGCTCAGACCCTTGAACACCGGGTCGGCGAACAGCTCGCTGAGGGCCTCGGCTGAGGCGGCGTCATTCTGGCCCAGCGACCTCAGATCGACGTCATAGGTCTCAGCCAGCCGCAGCAGCAGCTGGGCCGACACGGGCCTCTGATTGCGCTCGATATGGTTCAGATAGGACGGCGACACCCCCAGGTCGGCCGCCATACCGGTCTGGCTCAGGTCGAGGTCGCGGCGCAGCCGTTTCAGCCGCCCGCCGAGAAACAGCTTCTGATCCGTCGCCCGCGCCATGTTCCGATCATGTCACAATGTGTCCAAACGGCAAGGGTCACAATGTGACCAAATGACATTCAGCTTAGTGTTGTGGACGTAGATTTTGTGACTTTTGGCGGGCTCTATGGTCGGGACAGCGGCGTCGGGCCGCGACCTCAACAGATTTCGAGACCGCCATGACCACCTTCGCCGATCTGGTTCCTTCGCCCACGGGTCGCTTCGATGGGATCGAGCGCCCCTATACGCCGGAGGATGTGCTGCGTCTGCGCGGCTCGGTGCCGGTGACCCACACCCTGGCCGAACGCGGCGCCAACCGGCTGTGGGAGCTTCTTCACAGCGAGCCCTATATCAATGCGCTCGGGGCGGTGACCGGCAACCAGGCCATGCAGATGGTCCGCGCGGGCCTCAAAGCCATCTATCTGTCGGGCTGGCAGGTGGCGGCCGACGCCAATACCGCCGGGGCCATGTACCCGGATCAGTCGCTCTATCCGGCCAATGCCGCGCCGGAGCTGTGCCGGCGCATCAACCGCACCCTCCAGCGCGCCGACCAGATCGAACACGCCGAGGGTGGAGCCAAACGCGACTGGTTCGCCCCCATCGTGGCGGATGCCGAGGCCGGCTTCGGTGGCCCGCTCAACAGCTTTGAGATCATGAAGGCCTTCATTGAGGCCGGGGCTTCGGGCGTTCATTTCGAAGACCAGCTGGCGTCCGAGAAAAAGTGCGGCCATCTGGGCGGCAAGGTCCTGATCCCGACCGCCCAGCATGAGCGCAACCTGATCGCGGCGCGCCTGGCCGCTGACGTCATGGGCACCCCGACCCTGACGGTGGCCCGAACCGATGCGGAATCGGCCCAACTCATCACCTCCGACATCGACGAGCGCGACCATCCCTTCATCGAGCGCGACAACCGCACCATCGAAGGCTTCTTCCGTCTGAAGGAGGGCACGGGCCTGGATCACTGCATCGCGCGCGGCCTCAGCTATGCCAAATACGCCGACCTCCTGTGGTGGGAGACCAGCCACCCGGACCTCGACGACGCCCGGAAGTTCGCCGAGGCGATCCAGAAGGAACACCCCGGCAAGCTGATGGCCTATAACTGTTCGCCGTCGTTCAACTGGGAAGCCAAGCTCGACAAGGCCACCATCGCCAAATTCCAGCGCGAGCTGGGCGCCATGGGCTACAAGTTCCAGTTCGTGACCCTGGCCGGCTTCCACAGCCTGAACAATTCCATGTTCGAACTGGCCGACGGCTATCGCGACCACGGCATGGCCGCCTATTCCGAGCTGCAGCAGCGTGAGTTCGCCAATGAGGCGCGCGGCTATACCGCCACCCGTCACCAGCGCGAGGTCGGCACCGGCTACTTCGACCAGGTGGCCACCGTCATCTCGTCGGGCCAGTCGTCCACGACCGCGCTCAGGGACTCCACCGAAGCGGCCCAGTTCGCGGCCGAATAGTCAGACAACGGAGAACTGATCATGGAACCCGTTTCCAGCCCCAAGGCCATCATCGACTATTGCCTGGCCCCGCTCGAGCTCAGCCCCGGCACCGAGGCCGAACGTGAAGCCCGCCGCCGCCTGGAGCATGCCATCAAGGCCTTCCGTCAGGCGGCCGCGCGGCCGGTCGCGGTCGACTTCTCGACCATGCCCTCTGTGGTCATCAACGAAGCCGCTCACGGCTACGAGTAGATCCTTCTCCCCTCCGGG
>CAUJHO010000048.1 GCA_963205025.1 Pseudomonadota bacterium
CAAGCTTCAGAGCCGAGCCGAGCGCGGCGACCGCGGCGCGCGGCGCGCCCTCGAACTGGCCGAGGAGCCGACCCACTTCCTGTCGGCGGTTCAGGTCGGAATCACCCTGATCGGGATTCTGGCGGGGGCCTATGGTCAGGCCGCGATTGCCGGCGAACTGAATCACATCCTCGAACGCTCGATCCCGGCCATCGCGCCGTGGAGCGAGGTGATCGCAACCGCCGTCGTCGTCATCCTGATCACCTATGTGTCGCTGATCGTCGGCGAGCTGGTACCCAAGCGGCTGGCTCTGATCTTCCCTGAACCCATCGCGATCCGCATGGCGGGGCCGATCTCGACCCTGGCGGTGGTGCTGAAGCCCTTTGTCCTGCTGCTGACGACCTCGACCTCTGGCATCCTCAAGCTGCTCAACATCAAGGACCGCGACGGTTCGGATGTGACCCAGGAAGAGGTCGAGACAATGATCGCCGAGGGCACCTCGGCGGGCCTGATCGAGCCGGAAGAGCAGGAGATGATCGAGGAGATCCTCACGCTCGGGGATCGCCCGATCAAGGTGGCGATGACGCCCCGCCACGAGGTCAGCTGGATCGCCCTGGACGACCCTGATGAGCTGATCAAGGAAGAGGTGCGAAACAGCCCCTATTCGCGGCTGGTCGTGGCGCGCGAGAACGATGTCGATAATCCGCTGGGCGTCGTCCACAAGAAGGACCTGCTCGACAGCCTGCTCGACAACGGCGAGTTCAATGTCGAGAAGCTGGTTCAGACGCCGGCCTTCATTCCCCAGACCACCTCAGTCCTGAAGGCGCTCGAGATCCTCAAGGGGTCCAAGGTCCACATGGCCTTTATCGTCGATGAGTACGGCTCGTTCGAAGGCGTGGTGACGGCCACCGACCTGCTCGAAATGATCGCCGGCGACTTCGATGAAGACCATGACGAGCCCAGCCAGAGTATCGTTCTGAACGAGGATGGTTCCTGGTCCGTCGATGGTCAGGCCGACCTGGACGAACTGGCCGACATCCTGGGGGAGGATTTCGGTGACCACGACGGCTTCCACACGGTCGCCGGCCTCGTTCTGCATGAGTTGTCCCGGATTCCGGACGAGGGCGAGCGCCTGCAACTGGGCCGGTTCGAAGTCGAGGTCCAGGAGATGGATGACCGCCGGATAGAAACCCTGGTCTTCCATCCCATCATGGCCAGGGACAACCCGCCCGTCGGGCGCGACCTCGTCGACTGACCGCGCCCTTCGGGACCAAGCGACATTCGGGCGCGGGCCGTGCGCCTGCCTGCCTCCGCGCCGTTCGAGGGAGCGGCAAGAGTACGTACCAACTCGTCAGAGCCTGATCGGTCGGGAGGAATCGCTTTGCGATTCCGCCCGATGCCGGTTGAACCAAGTGAGTTAGGCGCACCGGATTGATCGACCGAGCGATGCCGCGGAAGGCCGCAACCAGTTCGGTGGCGTCATTGGCATCGAATGCACTGGCTTCCGACGAGGCGCAGTAGCGCATCAGATCGCGTGACGGGCCGGCCGGCACCGACAGCCCGACCGTATAGATCTGGATCCCGCGGGCCTTCGCATAGTCGCAGATCGCGCGGGCGTCGGTATCGGCCGCCGTCGAGTTGGGCGCGTTGATATGACGGCCATCGCTGGCCCGATAGCGCAGGGTGTTGGTTCCGTCGGTCATCAGGACGATGATCTTGCGGACATTTTCGCCGTAGGGCTCGCCTTCGCTGAACGGCAGCGACGGCGACAGGGCGTGGACGCCCCAGACCATGCCGGACGGAATAAAGGTCTCCGGCCGATAGCTGCCGATATTGATGATCAGGCTGTCGATGCCGCGATCAATCACCGAGCGATTGCCGGTCAGCGGAATGACCGGATTCAGACAGGTCTGAGACGTCGCTAGGAAACCGGTGTGACGCACATCGGGACGCTCGTCGTTCTGGCGAAGTGTCGACACGTTGCGCGAAGCGACGCAGCCGAACCAGCGGTAGTTCGTCGTGCCGCCGCCGCTGCAGGACTGGTACGGGGCCACCGTCTGGACCGAGCAGGTCTGCGGGACGACCCAATAGGTCTGTTGGGTCGGGACGCCGTCAACAAGGACCGTCCGCGTCCCGCGCACGCCGCCGGTACAGACGTTGCGGGTCGTCAGGGTCGTACAGGTGCGCGGGGTGGTGACGGAATAGTCCGCCGGCACGTTCATCCAGCTTTCCGACCGGTTCGTCGTCCCGACGTTCACATAGTCGGCGTAGGGGATCAGGCTGACACGAACCTGTTCGCTGTCCACCATGATGCTGCCGACCAGTTCGTGAGCCGCCTCCCTCAGCGCGGCGATCCGGGTCACGCCGCCCCCGGCATCGGCGGACATGGACCAGGTATTGTCGACCACCAGTGCCAGCTCGACGCTCTGGCCGGCACCGCTGACGGCAGCGGCCTCGGCCCAGACCGGCAAGTCGCGGCGCCCAAGAATACCGGCAAAGAAGGTCGGTGCCCGGCCATCAATCACGGCGGCGATGCGCGATCCATCGACGTCAATGTCGAGGTCGAGCTCGTAGTCCGCCTCGATATCCACGCGCTGGAGATGCGCGTTCAACGAGTCGCGAACCAGGCGTTCCAGGACCGCCTCGTCCTCGCTTTGGGACGATGCGGCGGCCAGCAGAGCGGCGTCCAGCCCGTTCTGCACGGCATTCTGGACAGAGCTCCGATGATGCAGATCGACCCCGATACCCACGGTGAGGGCCACCGGCACAATCGAAAGGCCGGCGATGATGGCGATGTTGCCGCGTGTCGACCGTCTGAAGCGGTCAGCGAAACTCAGAAGCGTGTTCCAGGGCATGGCTCAACCGTCATGAAGTCCGAAATCAGACGGAGATGCTACGTTAGGTAGATTAAGAATCTCTGCCCAGGTCGCCCGTCGCTGCGAGGGGCGCTTGAAATCATGGATGGGCTAGGGCATAGCCCCTGACCGGCGAAGCGCGCGTCGAAGGGAAACCCTTTCGGCGCGCTGTCCTTTGTGCCGGACGTTGGAGTTCCTATCTGGGCTTCATCGAAGGAGTGTAGCTCAGTTGGTAGAGCATCGGTCTCCAAAACCGAGGGCCGGGGGTTCGAGTCCCTCCACTCCTGCCACCTTTATCTGAGACGGAAACAGAATGGCCAAGGCGAAGTCCTCCACGCGAGGCGGGGGAAACACCATCGTTCAGGGCGGCGCGGTCACTGCGCCCGAGGCCGATGCGCCCAAGAAGCGGATCACGCCCATGCAGTTCTTCAGCCAGGTGCGGGCTGAAGCGCGCAAGATCACCTGGCCGAGCCGCAAGGAGACCTGGATCACATCGGTGATGGTCTTCATCATGGTCGCGCTGGCGTCGCTGTTCTTCTGGGCTGTCGATCTCATGATGGCTCTGGGAGCCAACCAGCTGATCCAGATCGGGCGCTAGGAAATATTGCAATGAACGAACAAGCCCAGGCGGCCTCGAACCCGAACCACAAGTGGTACATCGTCCACGCCTATTCCAACTTCGAGAAGAAGGTGAAGGAGAACATCCTTGACCAGGCCCGCAATCAGGGACTGGCGGACCGCTTCTCCGAGGTGCTGGTTCCGACCGAAGACGTCATCGAGATCCGTCGCGGCCGCAAGGTGAACACCGAGCGCAAGTTCTTCCCCGGCTATGTGCTGGTGAAGATGGACCTGACCGATGAGGTCTTCCACCTGATCAAGAATACGCCGAAGGTCACGGGCTTCCTGGGCTCCGGCTCCAAGCCGATGCCGGTGTCCGAAAAGGAAATCCAGCGCATCGTCGGCACGGTGGAAGAGGGGGCCGAGCGTCCCAAGCCCACGATCCGCTTCGACATCGGCGAAACCGTCAAGGTCACCGACGGACCGTTCGCCAGCTTCGATGGCGTGGTCGAGAGCGTCGACGAAGAGCGCGCGCGTCTGAATGTGTCGGTGTCCATCTTTGGCCGCGCGACGCCGGTCGAGCTGGAATACGATCAGGTCGAAAAGGTCGGCTGATCCCAGTCCATGCCTTTCGATCCGAAAAGCGGTTCCCACTTTTCGGCAAGGCGTTTGCCCTGAGTGACGCGCCTTTTGATCCGAAAAGCGGTTCCCACTTTTCGGCAAGGCGCCTGGGCGTGGACTCATAGTCTTCGTCTCCCTCGGGACAGGCCTGAGGGTGATGAAACCATACGAAATATCAGTGATGTAACCGAATACGGCTGCTCACTTTACGGGTTCGGAACCTAGCGCTGAATCGGCAATGACAGGCCCAGGGTCTGGGTCTGGTCGACCGTTTCGTCTCGACGTCGAAAAAGCTCGGCCGGGCGCCCCCCGGTGGCGGTGTCGATACGGCCCGTGCGCTCGACCAGGCCGGCGCGTTCGACCCCCCGGCGGAAATTCTGCTTGTGCAGCGGCTGGCCGATCACCGCCTCGACCGCCTTCTGGAGCTGCGACAGCGTGAACGCCTCATCCAGCAGATCAAAGATGACGGGGCGATAGCGGAGCTTGCCCCTGAGCCGTCCCAGGCCCGTCGCTAGAATGCGGCGGTGGTCGGATCTGAGGGCCAGGCCGAGCGCGGGGCCCTTGCCGGAGGGAGACTGGCCCCGGTCGCGCGCCGCTTCCAGGGCGAGGCCGGCCTCATAGAGCAACTCGTAGCGTTCCAGCACCCGCTCGTCGCGCCAGATCGCGCGGTCGTTCAGCGCGAACAGGGTATCGGCCCGGATCTGGCGGGCAGGATCGCCTCCGGCCCAGCCGGCCAGCCACGGCGCGATCACCTCGTCGATGACGGCCGGACGTCCGGTACGCCAGTCCTCATAGGGAAAGATGTCGCTCCAGGGCCGCCAGACCGCGCCGGCGGCACCCGGAGCCTTCGCCGCAGGCGCGAGCGCCAGATAGCCGATGGAGACGACGCGGTCATCGCCGGCGCTTCCCGTGCGCGCCTGAGGCGTCTCGCGTCCGGCATCCCCGAACGTATAGAGCTGTTCGACAAAGCCCATGGCCAGGCCGGTCTGGCGCGCCACGAAATTCCGCAACGCCAGCTCGAAGGTTCGATCCGAGGCCGGATCGAACGGACCCGCCGGCAGGCCCGACAGGGTCTGATCCGGGCCGTGAACCGTCAGCACCGCCGTCTCGCCGTTGAGCGGAGCCATGACGACGGCGGACAGTTCGATGGCGACCCGGGGTTCCGCCACGGCGTTACAAGGCCCGCGTCAGGGCGTCGAAGCGTTCCAGATACAGGGCCTGGGCCGCCGAGGCCGACAGGGGTTCGATCTTCAGGTCGTAGCCGGCCGGCGGCTTGCCGAAGAAGCCGAGAGATTCCGATTTGGAAAAGCCCGCCAGCTGGGTTGCCTCGAAATAGGCGCAGGCCCGGTCAGCCTGTTTGATCAGCTTCTTGACGGCGACCGGGTTCCTGGGCGGGAGCCCAAAGCGCAGGTGGATGGCACCTTCGAGACGCGCTTCAAAGGCCTTGTAGTTGACGCCCAGGGCCGCCTTGAACGGTGAGATCATGTCGCCGATGACGTATTCGGAGGCATCGTGCAGCAGGGCGGCCAGCCGCCACTTGATCTCGAGATCCGGCTTAATGTGGACGGCGATGTCTTCGACCACGCAGGAATGCTGGGCGACCGAAAAGGCGTGGTCGCCGATGGTCTGGCCGTTCCAGCGCGCAACGCGGGCGAGGCCGTGGGCAATGTCCTCGATTTCGATGTCGAAGGGCGACGGATCGAGCAGGTCGAGTCGACGACCGGACAGCATGCGCTGCCACGCTCGGGGGGCCTCTTTTTGGGGTACGGTCTTGGGGCGGGACTGGGCCACGCTGGAAAACGCCTCACAGTATGGATTACGGTTGCGGCGGGAGCCGCGCGCCCATCGGGGCGTTGTCCTTCCATAGAACCAACTTGCCCCCTGAGGGAAGGGAGAGACCGTGTCACTGAGCAGGATCATCATGCGCCTGGCGCGCAATCCGGGCACCGAATACGTCGATGGCGACGACCGGCGCGGCTATACGCTCATCGCACCCATAGATGCAGACGGGCATCTGGATGAGGACGCCTTCCGCCAGATGCGCGAGGCCTGCACCGTGCGCCGCTTTGCGCCGGACGAGGACGCCCAGGAAGGCCGGCTGTCGCGTCGGGGTGACAACTGGTACTTCGACTATGCCGTGGGCACGGATGACGACGAGGCTGTCTATCGTCTGGGTGAACACCGCTTTGGGCTGGGCGAGTACGTCAGCATCGCCGACGATGATGGTCGCCTGCTGGCCTACAAGGTCACCGAGATCCAGGGGCTCTAGCCCGGCGTCTCGATCGTCGCGACGGCCTGGGCTGCCAGGCCCTCGGACCGGCCGGTGAAGCCCAGACCCTCGGTCGTCGTCGCCTTGACGCTGACGCTATCGAGCGGCAGCGCCAGAATCTCGGCAATGCGTTCGCGCATGGCCTGGCGATGTGGTTTCACCTTGGGGCGCTCGCAGATCAGGGTCACATCGACATGGACGATGCGGCCACCGCGATGCGCGACCAGTTCGGCGGCGTGGGTGAGGAAGCGGTCAGACGACGCCCCCTTCCACTGGGGGTCGGTCGGCGGAAAATGGTCGCCGATGTCGCCCGCACCGATGGCTCCGAGGATGGCGTCGGTCAGGGCGTGCAAGCCGCAATCGGCATCGGAATGGCCGACGAGACCATGGCTGTGCGGAATCTCGATACCGCACAGCCAGACCGACGAGCCCGGCCCGAAGGTGTGGACGTCAAAGCCGGTTCCGACCCGAGAGACGGTGCGGGTGCCGATCAGGGCTTCGGCCATGTCGAAATCCTCGGAGAAGGTCAGTTTCATCAGGCGAAGATCGCCCGGGATCAGATGGACGGACCGGCCGGTGGCCTCAACCACGGCCAGGTCGTCGGTCGGGCTGCCGTCGCCGGTCCAGGCCTCGAAGGCGGCCTGGAGGACGCCGGGGGCGAAGGCCTGGGGGGTCTGGACGCGCCACAGGCCGGTGCGGTCGACCGTAGCCCCGACAACGCCGTCTTCGGCTGACTTCAGGGTGTCGGCCACGGGCAGGGCAGGCGCGGCCGCATCGGCGCGGGCCAAACCCGCCAGCAGAGCCTGGATATGGGCGGCCGTCACCAGCGGTCGGGCGGCGTCGTGGATCAGGACCGGCAGGGCGGGATCGGCCTGCGACAGGCCCAGGCGCACGGAGGCGGCGCGCTCGGCCCCGCCGACGACGGCTCGCCAGCCCTCAAGGCCTTCAAGGGCGGCTCCAAGCCGGCCCGATTCGCCGTGCGGGATGACCACGATCACCGCCTTGGCTCCGGTCTGGAGGAAGGCCTCGACCGACCAGCGGATGACCGGCCGACCGGCCAGTTGACGCCACTGTTTAGGACCGCCCGAGCGGGTGCCGGATCCGGCGGCGACGATGACGGCGGTGAAGCTCATGCGGCTTGCTAGACTCGACGCGGGGCCTTTGGCGAGCGAAAAGCCGCGCCATGGCCCAAGGATTGACCATCGGCGAGGTGACGGTGCCCGGCCGGGTGCTGACCGCACCCATGACCGGCATCACCGATCTGCCGTTCCGGCAGACGGCGGCCGAACTGGGTGCCGCCTATGTGGCGACCGAAATGGTGGCCTCGGCTGAGCTGGCGCGCGGCCGACCGGATGTGGTGCGCCGTGCGGCAGTCGGGGACGGGCTGGGGCTGACGGTGATCCAACTGGTCGGTGCGCGTCCGGACATGATGGCCGAAGGCGCTCGCATGGCTGAGCAGGCGGGGGCCGACATCATTGATCTGAACTTCGGCTGTCCGGCCAAGGAGGTCACCGGGATCGCCTCTGGATCGGCGCTCCTGCGAGATCTGGACCGGGCCTGCGCCATCCTGGAGGCGGTGGTGGAGGCGACCTCGCGGCCGGTCACGCTCAAGACCCGGCTGGGGTGGGACCACGACAGTCTGAACGCCGCCGACCTGGCGCACCGTGCAGAGGCCATCGGCATCAAGGCGGTGACGATCCACGGGCGCACCCGCCAACAGTTCTATTCAGATGCCGCCGACTGGACGGCCGTGCGGCAGGTGAAACAGGCCGTTTCGATCCCGGTCGTGGTCAATGGCGACATCAACACCGCCGACCAGGCGCGGGCGGCAATGGCGGCCTCGGGCTGCGATGCCGTGATGCTGGGGCGCGGCGTCCAGGGCCGACCCTGGATCGCCACCGCCATCGAGCGTGGCCTGAACGGCGAAGCGTTTATCGAGCCTTCGCTGCCGGAACGCCTGGAGATTGTGACCCGCCACTTTCAACGCTCGCTCGACTTCTACGGCGAGCGGCTGGGCCTGAAGATGTTCCGCAAGCACCTCGGCTGGTACGTCGAAGGGGCCCCGTACCACCCCGACCCTGCGGTGCGCCGGGCCGACAAGGCGCGCCTTTGCCGGCTGGAGACACCAACCGAGGTTGTCGACGCCCTCACCGCCCTGTGGACTGAGCCGGCGGCCCAGGCTGCCTGAAGCATTCGCGCAACAACACTGTTGATTGCAAGGCACAGTCGGGCCATAGGCGGGGGAATGTCTTCGATAACAGCGAAGTCTGAGCCGGTCAGTCCGCGCCTGGGGTGGGCGGCGCGAGCCTTGGCCTGGCTGACCGGCGATCGCGCCCGCTACGTTTTCGGCGGGATCTACGGCCTGGCGGCCATCGTCACGGCCGCCGGCGTCTGGCTGGTGGCCTCGGCACCGGCCACGGGCGAGGCGGGCGGCATCGTCTCGGCCAGCCGCCCGATCCTGATCGTTCTGCTGCTCAATCTGCTTCTGATCGCGACCCTGGCGGTCGCGGTGGGCCTGCGGGTCTGGGCCCTGGTCCGCGAACAGCAGGACGATGCCGGTGCGCGTCTGCATCTGAGGTTCGTGACGCTGTTTTCCGCCGTGGCAGTGGTCCCGGCCGTGCTGGTCGCCCTGGTGTTCGGTGTGCTGGTCAATCGCGGGGTCGAGGGCTGGTTCAGTGCCAATGTGCGGGCGGCCGTCGAAAACAGTGCCGGCATCGGCAGCGGCTATCTCGATGACGTCGGGGCCGAACTGCAGAGTGACCTGACCACCATGGCCAGCGAGTTGTCGCGACCCGAGGTCCGGGCGATTTTCCCGGACCGACTGAGGTTCAGCGCCAATGTCACCGCCATCGGGGAGTTCTTCGGGTATCCGGCCATCTATATTCTGGACAGCCAGGGCCAGATCCTGGCGCGCGGCGAACAGGCGGGCGCGCCGCCCTTCCTGGCGCCGCCGCCTGAGAATTTCGCCCAGGCCGCAGCCGGAGGCGATGTGCCGGTCGGCTATACCGAAAACCCGGATGTGTTCCGAGCGCTGTATCCGCTGCCGGAATATGGCGACGTTTATCTGTATGTCCTGCGCCCCTTGCCGGAGGGCACCCTGGCGGGGCTGCGCGAGGGCGCGCGCTCGATCCAGGCCTATCGTGAGGCCGAGGCGACGCGCGGCCAACTCCAGTTCACCTTCCTGCTCGCCTATTTCGAAACTGCCCTGCTGGTGCTGGTCGGGGCGATCTGGCTCGGCTTGTCGGCGGCGTCAGCGATCTCGGCCCCCGTCGCGCGCCTGGTGAAGGCGGCGCATCGGGTCGCATCGGGGGATCTGACGGCGCGAGTGGATCCCGATGCCGATCCGGGCGAGATCGCCGTCCTGTCCCGCGCCTTCAACCGGATGACCGAGGATCTGAACACCCAGCAGACAGCCCTGAAGGCGGCCTCGACCGAGGCTCAGGAGCGGTCACAGTTCATCGAGACGGTGCTGTCTGGCGTGTCGGCGGGGGTCATCGGCCTTGACCGCAAGGGGCGGGTTTCGGCCATCAACGATCAGGCCGTGCGGCTGCTGGAACTGGACGAACGGTCGGTCATCGGCCAGCCGCTACGCAAGGTGGCCCCTGAACTGGCTTCGATGGCTGAAGAGGGGTCGGGGACCGAGCACGACATCGATGTATCGCGCGATGCCGAAACGCGCCGCCTGCGGGTCAGGACCTCGGGGGGCGCGGCCGGAGAATCGGTCCTGACGTTCGATGACATCACCCGGCTGATGACGGCCCAGCGCAACGCCGCCTGGCGCGATGTGGCCCGCCGCATCGCCCACGAGATCAAGAATCCGCTGACGCCGATCCAGCTGTCGGCTGAACGGCTGCGCCGAAAGTACCGCTCGCAGGTGGCCGACGATGTCGAGACCTTCGACCGCTGTACCGACACCATCATTCGCCAGGTGGAGGACATCGGGCGAATGGTCGACGAGTTCTCGTCCTTTGCGCGGATGCCGGTGCCGAAATTTGCCGATGAGGATGCGGTCGAGCTCCTGCGCGAGGCGGTCTTCGCGCGACGGGTCGGCTCGCCCGACATCAAGGTCGAGATGGTGGAGCCGGATGAGCCCCTGCACCTGGTCTGTGACGGACGCATGGTGGGGCAGGCCCTGACTAATGTGCTCAAGAACGGGGCCGAGTCGGTGGCCGCCCGCCAGGAAGCCGAGCCCGATAGTCCGGGCCGCCTGCGCGCCTCGATCAGCGTCGATGGCGAGATCCTGACCTATGTGATCGAGGATGACGGCGTCGGGCTTCCGGTCAGGGACAGGGACCGGCTGATCGAACCCTATGTGACCAATCGAGAGAAGGGCACCGGCCTCGGCCTCGCCATCGTCAAGCGCATCGCCGAGGAACACGGCGGCGAGCTGATCCTGGGTGACGCGGTCGAACTGTCGGGAGCCCGCGTCAGTCTGATTTTTCCGCGAAATACAACGACCGTGAGCCCAACCCAGAGTGAGGCCGAGTGACATGATCGCCAAGAATAACGCCGACGTCCTGGTCGTCGATGACGAGGCCGATATCCGCGATCTCGTTTCGGGCCTGCTCGAGGACGAGGGCTATGCCGTACGAACCGCGTCGAACGCCGACCAGGCGATGGAGGCCATCCGCGCCCGCAAGCCGACGCTGCTCGTGCTGGACATCTGGATGCAGGGCGGCGGCATGGATGGGCTTGAGCTGCTGGACCTGGTCAAGGAGCTGGATGCCGACCTGCCGGTCATCATGATCTCGGGGCACGGCAATATCGAAACGGCGGTCAGCGCCCTGAAGCGCGGGGCCTATGATTTCATCGAAAAGCCGTTCAAGTCGGATCGGCTGCTGGTGGTCGTGGAACGGGCCCTGGAGCAGGCAACGCTGAAGCGCGAGAACCGGATGCTTCGCGCGCGCGCCTTCGTGCCTGACGGGCTTATCGGCACCTCGGCGGTGGCCCAGCAACTGCGCGCCACTGTCGCCAAGGTCGCACCGGCCAACAGCCGCATCCTGGTGTCGGGCCCGCCGGGCTCCGGCAAGGAACTGGTTGCGCGGCTGATCCACGATGCCAGCGCGCGTGCCAAGGGCGAGTTCGTCGCCGTCTCGGCCGCAGGGATGAACCCCGAGCGCCTGGACATTGAACTGTTCGGCGAGGAAGGCGAGGGTGGCCGGCCGCGCAAGATCGGCGTCTTCGAGCGCGCCCACGGCGGCACCCTCTATATCGATGAAGTCATCGACATGCCGCTGGAGAGCCAGAGCCGGATCCTTCGGGTCCTTGTCGAGCAGCGGTTCCGCCGGGTCGGCGGCGATCAGGACGTCCAGGTCGATGTTCGCGTCGTGTCTTCCACCTCCAAGGATCCCTTGGGCGAGATCCAGGAAGGCCGGTTCCGCGAGGACCTGTTCCATCGCCTGAATGTGGTGCCAATCCGCACGCCGGGCCTGGCCGAGCGCCGCGAGGACATTCCTGAACTGGTTGAGCACTTCATCGCCACCATCGCGGCGGCGCAAGGGATGCCGCAACGTCGTCTCGGCGAGGACGCTATGGCGACCCTGCAGGTGCATGACTGGCCCGGCAATGTCCGTCAGCTTCGCAACAACATTGAACGTCTGCTGATCCTGGCGACCGGCGATCCGGCCGAGCCGATTACCGCCGAGATGCTGCCGCAGGAAGTGGCCCAGGCCGGTCAGGCCGGCTCCATGGGGCCGGAACGGATCATTGCCTTGCCTCTGAGGGAAGCCCGGGAAGTCTTTGAGCGGGAATATCTTTCAGCTCAGATCTTGCGCTTCGGCGGCAATATTTCGCGCACGGCG
Source organism: Pseudomonadota bacterium (assembly GCA_963205025.1). GTDB lineage: Bacteria > Pseudomonadota > Alphaproteobacteria > Caulobacterales > Caulobacteraceae > Brevundimonas. The sequence goes on from CAUJHO010000048.1 coordinate 12,084, forward strand.
GCCTTTATCGGAATGGAACGCTCGGCCCTGCACCGCAAGCTGAAGTCTCTGGGGGTCGCGCCGGCGCGCGGCGGCGAAGAGGACGAGGGCGACGGGGGAGACGCCTGAGATGTCGCGCATCGCCTATGTCAACGGACGCTATGGGCCCAAGTCCGAGGCCGCCGTCCATATCGAGGACCGCGGCTATCAGTTCGCCGATGCGGTCTATGAGGTGTGGGGCATCTCGGACGGCCACCTCATGGATTACGAGGGGCATATGGCGCGCCTGGAGCGCAGCCTCGACGAACTGAGGATCGGGCGTCCCATGAGCCGGGCGGCCCTGACCCATGTGCTGCGCGAGACCGTTCGCCGCAATCATGTCGTCAACGGCCTGGTCTATCTCCAGATCAGCCGGGGAACGGCCCCGCGCGACCACGCCTTCCCCGGTGCCGACACACCGCCTTCGGTGGTGGTGACAGCCAAGTCGGTCAATCGGGCGCGCCAGGACGCGGCCGCTGCGCGAGGGATTTCGGTCGTGACCCGCCCCGACATTCGCTGGGGTCGCTGCGACATCAAGACGGTCGGGCTCTTGCCCAACATCCTCGCCAAACAGGATGCGCTGGAGGCCGGGGCCGGCGATGCCTGGCTGGTTGACGACATGGGTATGATCACCGAGGGCACATCGTCGAACGCCTGGATTGTTGATCAGGACGGCGTGATCCGCACGCGCGATACCCAGGCCAATATCCTCAGGGGCATCACCCGGGCCGCGATCCTGAAGATTGCGGGCGAGCAGGGACTGAAGCTGGAGGAGCGTGGATTCTCTGCGGAGGATGTGAAATCCGCGCGGGAGGCCTTCTATACCAATGCCTCGGGGTTCGCGACGCCGGTGGTTGGCATCGACGGGGTCGAAATCGGAGACGGCCGACCGGGGCCGGTGGCGCTGCGCCTGCGCGACCTCTATCTGCAGCGCGCCGAGGCGGACGCCGTCTGACAGGCATTGCCGCAGACCGCCGGAATCCCTAGCTTAGTTCGCGTGTGTGTGGAGCGGGTGTCCGCTTTGAATATCGAAAGGCTGCCATGTCCGGCGACAAGAAACAGAATTTGCAGGACGCCTTCCTCAACAATGTGCGCAAGACCCGCACGCCCCTGACGATCTTCCTGGTCAATGGGGTAAAGCTGCAGGGCGTCGTGACCTGGTTCGACAACTTCTGTGTGCTGTTGCGACGGGATGGCCAGAGCCAACTGGTCTATAAGCACGCCATCTCGACGATCATGCCGGCCACGCCGGTGCAGTTGTTCGAGCCGGACGCTGACGACGGGGACGAGTGAGCAGGCCCCTCGTTGACCACGCCGCGCCGATCCAGCGCGCGGTCGTCATCCATCCGGATACCCATGGTTCGGACCGTGACCCTGACGTCCGCCTGGAAGAGGCGGTCGGTCTGGCGCGCGCGCTCGATCTTGAGGTGGCCGCCGCCGAGGTCGCGCGGGTCCGCAAGATCACGCCGGCGACCCTGTTCGGGCGCGGCAAGGTCGATGAGATCATGGCTATTCGCCATGCTGTCGAGGCCGATGTCGTGGTCATCGACGACAGCCTGACGCCGATCCAGCAACGCAATCTGGAGAAGGCCCTGGAAGCCAAGGTCATCGACCGCACGGGCCTGATCCTGGAGATCTTTGCGCGCCGGGCCCGCACGGCCGAAGGCAAGCTTCAGGTCGAACTGGCGCGGCTGGACTATGAACGCTCGCGGCTGGTGCGAACCTGGACGCACCTGGAGCGCCAACGCGGCGGCCTGGGCAAGACCGGTGGTCCGGGCGAAACCCAGATCGAACTGGACCGCCGGATCATTGCGGACCGGATCGTGCGGCTGAAGGCCGATCTGGAAGAGGTGCGCCGCACGCGCGGCCTGCACCGCAAGGCGCGTCGCCAGGTGCCGCACCCGACGGTGGCGCTGGTCGGCTATACCAACGCCGGCAAATCGACCCTGTTCAATCGGCTGACGGGGGCAGAGGTGCTGGCCAAGGACCTGCTGTTCGCCACGCTCGATCCGACCCAGCGGACGGTCAAGCTGCCACATGGCCGCCCGGCCATCATCTCGGACACCGTGGGCTTCATCTCGGACCTGCCTCACGAACTGGTCGAGGCCTTCCGCGCCACGCTGGAAGAGGTGGCTGAGGCCGATCTGATCCTGCATGTGCGCGACATTGCCAGTCCGGACAGCCCGGCCCAGGCGCGCGACGTCGAGGCAGTGCTGGAGCGTATCCCCGAGGCCGAGGACAAGCCGCGCCGCATCGTCGAGGTCTGGAACAAGATCGACCTGGTGCCGGACGACGAACGCGGCCTGGTCGTGGCGCGGGCGCTGAACACGGATGGTCGGGCGGTGGCCGTATCTGCCGTGACGGGTGAGGGGATCGACCCCTTACGCGAACGCATCGCCGAGCTGATCGACGACGAACCGGAAATCACGCTGGAGCTTGATCCGTCACAGGGCGAGGCGTTGGCCTGGCTCTATCAGAACGGCCGGGTCATTGATCGGGTTACGGACGAGGCCGGTCGCTCGCGCGTGAAGGTTCGCCTGCACCCGGCGGCGCTGGGCCGGTTCGAGCGGCAGTTTGGCGAGACCGTCAGTTCGCCGGTGGAACCCACCGCACCAGAGCCGTATCGGCCCTGAGATAGAGCGGGTGTTTGGCGCTGCCGTCGGCATTGGTGCCGAAGCACCAGAGGTCGTGGCCGTCGGCGATCAGGGCGGTGACCAGCGCCTCGCCGGCGGGAGCGAGGGCCTTGTTGAGCTTGCCATGGCACAGGATGACCTTGGCCGCGCCGCGCGCCGCCGTGCGGATCGTCGGCAGGTTATCGGGTGATGAGGCGACGACGCCCGGCTGGAGCAGCATCTTGGGATCGGTCGCGCGGTAGTCGCCGACATTGGCCTTGACCATGGCGGAGAAGCCCTCGCGCCGGGTGAAGGTCCATTCGCGCGCGCAGGTCGGATCATTGACCTTGGCATCGGCAGTGGAGGGGTTCATGCCGATGAAGAGCAGATAGCGGTCGGGGAAAGCGTCTCCGAGCCAGCGGCGCATCAGGGGGCGATAGCGGCCATCGGCGCTGAAGTCGGCATCGCCCCGGACGCCCTGCATGAGGGCCAGCCGGACCTTGCCGCCGGGATTGTGGCGGTCGGCGCTCACGCCCGCTCCGCGACCTTGGCCGCATCCCACAGGCCATCCATTTCGGCCAGGTCGGACTGGTCCGGCGTGCGACCGTCCTTGGCCAGTTCGGCCTCGATGAAGCCGAAGCGGCGGACAAACTTGGCATTGGCGGCGCGCAGGGCGTCCTCCGGCTCGACGCCGAGTTTGCGAGCCAGATTGGCCATGACGAACAGCAGGTCTCCCAGCTCTTCGGCGGCTTTCTCGGTGTCGCCGGCGGCCAGTTCGGCCTTCAGCTCGGCGACCTCTTCGTCCAGCTTGTCGACGACCTCGGCGGTCGAGGGCCAGTCGAAGCCGACGCGCGCGGCCCGCTTGGTCAGCTTGGCAGCGCGGGCCAGGGCGGGCAGGGCGACGGGTACATCGTCGAGCGCGCCGGTCTGGGCGCGGGCCTTGCGCTCCTCGGCCTTGATGTCTTCCCAGCGGGCCTTTTGCGACCAGGCGTCAGACTTGCGGTCTTCCAGTTCGCCGTCTTGCGGGAAGACGTGGGGGTGGCGGCGCTCCAGCTTGTCGCCCATGGCGCGGGCCACATCCTCATAGGCGAACAGCCCCTGTTCCTCGGCCATGCGGGCGTGGAACACGACCTGGAACAGCAGGTCTCCAAGTTCGGATTTCAGGTCAGAGAAGTCGCGGCGCTGGATGGCGTCAGCGACCTCATAGGCCTCCTCGATCGTGTAGGCCGCTATGGTGTCAAAGGTCTGTTCGACATCCCAGGGACAGCCGCCGTCCGGGTCACGCAAGCGCGCCATGATGGCGTTCAGGCGGTCGGTCTGGTCGCTCATCAGCGGCCCCGGCGGGTCAGTTCAGTGCGGACCTCAAGGTGGGCCGCCTCGGTCAGGGGATAGCGGCGGACGACCCAGGCCGTGAGGAACAGCAGCACCGCCGGCACCGCGATGAACAGCCAGCTGAGGCCGGTGATGACGGCGGGCGTATTCACCGCCCCGGCCTCGGCCTGGAAGCCCATCCATTCCAGCACCGCAAAGGCCCCCACCGAGACGGCATAACCGAGCTTGGAAGTGGCATTCAGGATCGAGAACAACAGGCCGGTCTTGTCGGCCCCGTCCTCGAGCCGCACGACATCTGAGGCATCGGCCATCATGGCGCGCAGCAGCAGGTCGCCCGAGCCGAAGGCCAGGCCGGTGAAGAAGATGGCTCCCAGCGCCAGGTTGAAGTCTCCCGGCGGGACCAAAAGGGTCGCGCTCGCGAAGCTGACCGCGAAGAAGACGGACGCCACGGCCAGGGACATATGTTTGCCGATGCGGGTGGCCAGGATGGCCCAGATCGGGGCTCCCACCAGGCCGGCAACGAAATAGACCAGCAGCATGATCGAGGTCTGTTCGCGGTCGAACCCGCGCGCCTGTTCAAAGAAGTAGAAGAACAGGACCCCGATCAGGCCGCGCGCGCAGCCGAGCAGCAGGTCGGAGATCAGCAGGCGGCGCAGCACCGGCTTGGCGATCAGGGCGAAGGTGTCGGCGATGCCGCCGTGCGGCGGCGGGGCCGCGTTCAACGGCTCGGGCGTGAAGCGCAGGGTGAAGAACAGCGCCAACGGCAACAGACCGATGATGAACCAGCCCTGGGCCCGGACCGCGTCGACATAGCTGGCACCCATGACGCCCTGGACCACGGCCGGAATGGCCAGAACCGCCAGCACGCCGATGATGTTGGCGACCTGCCACCAGCCGTAGATGCGGCTGCGCTGGTCGTAGTCGGGCGACAGGACCGAGGCCCAGCTCATCTGGCTGAGCAGGCTGATCGAATAGCCGAGATACATGACCACCAGCCAGGCGGTCAGATACAGGGCCGATGCTCCCTCTCGCGCAAAGAACAGCATGGCGACCGAGCCCATCAGGATGGGCGCGCCGGCCGCCATCCAGACGCGGTAGCGGCCCCACTTCGTTGAGGTTCGGTCGATGACCAGCCCGAGGAACGGGTCCACGAAGATGTCGGCCAGACGCACGATCAGAAAGACGAGACTGACCGCTGACAGGGGAACGCCGACATGGCTGGCGTAGAACTCGGGCAGGGTCACATAGACGGGCAGGCCCAGCGCCGCATAGGGCAGGCATGAGGCGGCAAAGGCGGCCAGCGTCCAGTTCGAGCGGCGGACGGTCGTTGAAGGTTGGGCGTCACTCATGGAACCGGTCTAGCGGAGTCGCTCCGACCTGTCGCGGGAAGGCTCAGCCGCCTTCCATACCGACCAGCCCCGGCGAGACATGGTGTTCGGCGGGCCAGCCGCCCTGGGGCACATCGGTGGCACCGATGACGGCCTCAACGACACGCCAGTCCAGCCCGTCCCAATTCAGGAGGACCACCGCGACATCACCGTCCATTGTGCCATTAACGGCCGCATCGGCCAGGGGCGTCGTACTCCAGTCGATCGGCGAGCCGTCGATGTTGCGCACCGGCCCATAGACGAAGACCCACTCGCCCTCAGAGCGCATGATCTCGGGGTTGATGACGACGCTGCGGCCCGCCTGCTCGCTGAGGTTCGTATTCGTCGGACCGATGACTGCCAGGCGGATGGGGTCGTCCGCCGCTACCTCGGAGTTCAACTGCGGCGCGGCTGGGCCGGCTACGCCACCTGACGCATCTGATTCGCCCGCCGGAGCGGCGGCAGGCTCCTGCCCGTCGGGGTACTGGGACGAGGCATCCGGGCTGCAGCCAATGACGGCCAGGCCGGCTATCAGGATGCCGAAGATCTTCACGCGCATGGCAAGTCCTCCATTCGCCGGAATGATCCCCCAGAACCTCGATCTTTGAAAGTCCAGTTGGGTGATGGGCTTGGAGGAAACCCGGCTCTAGTGGTGACCGCCTGCCGGCAACCACTGGGGCCAGGCCCAGCCCAGGTCCATGAACACATCGTAGGAGCCATCATAGACCATCCGAAGCGCCACGAAGAAGACGATGACCAGACCGACATAAGCGATCCAGGCGTGGCGATTGAGCAGCCGGGCAATGAAGGTCGCGGCCAGTCCCATCAGGGCAATCGACAGGATCAGACCAAACACCATGATCCACGGATGAGCATGGGCGGCACCGGCCACGGCCAGGACATTGTCCAGGCTCATGGTGATGTCGGCGATCATGATCTGGATCAGGGCGGCCCCGAAGGTCTTGCGCTTGATTCCCAGTTCCTCAGGCGTTGCGCCGCCGCCGTGGTGGACGGCCAGCGCCGCCTCCATTTCCTCGGTCGATTCGGCCTGGTCGTGGGTGCGCTGTTCCTGAAGCTCGCGCCACATCTTCCAGCAGACCCAAAGCAGCAGGAAACCGCCGGCCAGCAATAGGCCGACGATAGCTAGGAGCTGGACCGTGATGAGGGCAAAGCCGATCCGCATCACGACGGCGGCGGCCAGGCCGATCAGGATGGCCTTGCGACGCTGTTCGACCGGCAGGGCGGCGGCGGCCAGGCCGACGGCCACCGCGTTGTCGCCGGCCAACACGAGGTCGATCATCAAGACCTGGCCGAGCGCCACCATCTGGCTGGTGAACTCGGGCGATGTGAAGAAGTTGATCAGGAAATCCATGGGCTCGCTCTAGGTCAGGTCTGACCGCGCGGCAAGATACGGGCTAGCTCCGGCGTTGGGCCCGCGCGGCTTCATACAGGGCGATAGCGGCGGCATTGGAGACGTTCAGACTCTCGAATCCCCCCGGCATGGGGATTCGCGCGACGACGTCACAGTGCTCGGTGACGAGACGACGAACGCCGTCACCCTCCGATCCCATGACCAGCACGGTCGGGCGATCATCCAGAGCCGCCTCGAGGGTAAGGTCGGTCGATCCGTCCAGGGCCACGGCGCGCCATCCCATGTCGGCCAGCTTTTCCAGGGCTCGGCTGAGATTGGTGACGCGGGCATGCAGCAGCCGTTCGGTCGCACCGACCGCCGCCTTGGCCAGCGGACCGGCCAAGGCCGGGGAATGCCGGTCCTGAACGATGATGCCGCGCGCGCCGAAGGCCAGGGCGGACCGGAAGATGGCCCCGACATTCTGGGGATCGGTGATCTGGTCCAGCATCACGATGACGCCCCCGGCGGGCTCAGCCAGATCTTCCAGGCTGACGCCCTCCAGCGGTGCGACCTTGAAGACGAATCCCTGATGGACCGCGCCGGTTGGCAGTATCTTGTCGAGGGCGCGCGGCTCGAGAATCTCGGGCTTGTGCCCGTTGGAGGCCAGTCCCCCGGCCTCGATCTCGGCGGCGCGCTCGGGCGTCACCATCAACCGGCCCATACCCTTGCGGGCGGGGTTGGCCAGGGCGGCCAGCACGGCATGACGGCCCCAGATCAAATGATCGGCCTCGATTTTCCGGGGTTCGCGTGGTCGGGAATCACTGTCGGGCTGGGGGCTCCAGCCGCGCTCACGGGCTGGTTCGAAGCGGCTTTTCGGCCCTTGTTTTTTACCGGCCTTACGGTCGTTGCGTTCGCGATTGGTCGCCACTATAAGACGCCCTCCGATTTGGGGCCCTGAGGTTTCGGGGTCTGGCGCTGTCCCTATCAGGGGTCGGTCGCCGGGTCACCAGCCTCCGTTCCGGTCACGCTGAAAGGCGGGGCAGGGGCGCTTCAAATCTCGCACCGAGCGCGTTGGGGGAATGTCCCGAGCGGCAAAGGGGGGGGACTGTAAATCCCCTGCGTAAGCTTCGTAGGTTCGAGTCCTACTTCCCCCACCACGCGCCGGCCGAGATGACGAAGGGACGCTTCAAGCGGTGCGGGTATAGCACAATGGTAGTGCAGCAGCCTTCCAAGCTGAGGATGTCGGTTCGATCCCGTCTACCCGCTCCAACCTTTATCACGCGAACCAATCCGCCGCTGGCGGTCAGGAGTATTGGCCATGGCCAAGGAAAAGTTCGAACGCACGAAGCCGCATTGCAACATCGGCACGATTGGTCACGTTGACCATGGCAAGACGACGCTGACGGCAGCGATCACGATGACGCTGGCGAAGGCCGGCGGTGCCAAGGCGATGGCCTAT
>CAUJHO010000049.1 GCA_963205025.1 Pseudomonadota bacterium
GACCGCGAGGCGGGACGCGCCTTCAAGGCGGCGATGCGGGCCAGTCCGGAGGTTCAGGCGGCCTGGGACGTCACCGGCGAGTGGAGCTATCTGCTCAATGTGGCGGTGCGTACGATGGAAGAGTACGAAGCCTTTGGGGAGCGCGAGCTGACCGACGCCGCCCACATCCAGACGTTTCAGAGCATGATCACGATCCGCGAGGTGGTGGCGTTCGATCCGTCCAGGGCCCCAATGGCCGACTAGGGCCAATCGACATTCAAAGAGGCTGTCTCCGGGGTGAACGCCAGAAGTGCGAAAGGAACTCCTTCTCCCCCAAGGGGAGAAGGAAGAGCCAGCCTGTCCATGATTCCGAATGTCGATTGGGCCTAGGTCAGCCGCTCCAGAAGCTCCCGCGCGAAGACCGACAGGGTGTCGTCGCGCGCACCCATGACGATGATCCGGTCACCGGGCCGGGCCAGGTCGATCAGCCGGTCACCACAGGCGGCGCGGTCGGCCAGGGCCTCGGCCTGGACACCCAGCCCCCTCAGGTCAGCGGCCAAATCGGCGCTGCCGACGGAGCGATCGGTGGTGCCGCCGTAATAGACCGGCTCGGGCATCAACAGGATGTCTTCGCCGGCCAGACCCGACTTGAAGGCCTCGGCCAGCTCGCGGCGCATCAGCCGGATCGGCCCGAAGCCATGCGGCTGGAACATAATCAGCAGCCGGCCTTCGAAGGCGCGCAGGGTCCGCAAGGTCGCAGCGATCTTGTCGGGGTTGTGGGCGAAGTCGTCGATGACGGTGACGCCACCGGCGCTGCCGGTCACCTCCAGGCGGCGGCGCACCCCGCGATAGTCAGCCAGGGTGGCTGTGGCGGCGGCCATATCCACCCCCAGCGCCCGCGCGGCCAGCAGCGCCGCCAGGGCATTGGCGACATTGTGCAGACCCGGCGTTCTCAGGCGGACCGCCCAGCTCTGGCCGTCACGCCCCCGCGCGGCGAAGTCGATGCCGTCCGGGCGCTGGATCACATCGGTGGCCGACAGATCGGCCTGGTCCGAGGTCAGGGAAAAGGTCACGGCCTGGCCGCCGGCCCGTTCAGCCAGCGCGGCGCTTTCGCCGTTGTCGAGGTTCAGCACCGCGACCTTCGATTTGGCGACGAAATCGCCGAACAGGACCCTCAGTTCGTCCATCGACTTGTGGTCCAGGCTGATGTTCGAGACGATGGCGACGGTCGGCTCATAGAGGGCGATGGTGCCGTCGCTCTCATCGACCTCCGCAACGAACAGGCCCGGCGCACCCACGCGGGCGGCGGCAAACGGCGTCGCGGGCGTGACGTAGTTCAGCATGTCCGCCCCGTTGATCACGGTCGGGTCGAGGCCGGCCCGATCCAGGATCCAGCTCAGCATGGCGGTGATGGTCGACTTGCCCGAGGTGCCGGCCACCCCGATCCTCTGATCGGCGCCATTGAACAGGTCGCTCAGCAGTTCCGCCCGGCGCAGCACCCGCGCACCGACGCCACGGGCCGCAACCATGTCGGGAACGGTGTCTTCGACCGCCGCCGAGGCGACCAGGATCTGGTCCGCGCTGACCACGCCCGACCCGTCCTGAGGGAACAGCTGGATCCCGAGGCCTTCCAGAAAGGCAAACCGGGACGCGACCCGGGCCTGATCCAGCGCCCGGTCGGACCCCTGAACCGTCTCGCCGCGCGCCCGCATGATCATCGCCAGCGGGGCCATGCCCGAGCCGCCGATACCGCAGAAAAAATAGGACGATTGCGTCATCCGGCCTCTATAAACGGACCGGCGCATTTGGGGAGGGCCGTTTGACCGTTTCACCGTTCAGGATCGGCGTCGTCGCCCCGGCCGGGCGTTTCAACCCCGAGGCAGCCGAGCGGGTGATCAAGCTGGCGGCGCTGCGGCCGGGACGCCCGGTGGAGATCATCATCCACCCCCAGTGCTTCCTCAAGGACGGGCATTTCGCCGGGCCGGACCGTGCCCGTGAGGACGCCCTGGTCGAGGTCGCCAACGATCCGGCCATCGACGCCGTCTGGTTTGCGCGGGGCGGCTATGGCTCCAACCGCATCGCCGAGGCGGCGGTGGGCCGGATGAATGCGACTGCTCTCGCCAAGCCGTTCCTGGGTTATTCCGACCTGGGCTTTGTGCTGGCCGCCCTGGTCAAGGCCGGAGCCACCCGCGCCGCCCACGGCCCGATGTGCCAGGACGTTCTGCGGCCCGAGGGCGAGGTCGCGGTGATGCGAGTTCTGGACTGGCTGGTTGATGGCGATGCCGCCGCCCGTGAGCCCCAAACCCTGAAGGCGTCGAGCCTGGCCTTTAATCTGACCGTCTTTTCCAACCTGTTGGGAACCCCGCTGGAGCCGGATTGTTCGGGGCGTGTGCTGATGTTCGAGGACCTGTCGGAACACCACTACCGGATCGACCGCAGCCTGTTTCATGTGACCTCCAGCCCCAATGTCCGGCGCGCGGCCGGGCTGAGGCTGGGGCGGATTTCCGACATTCCCGATAACGATCCGCCGTTCGAACGGTCCCCCGAACAGATTGTGCGGCACTGGTGCGCCGTCTCCGGCATTCCCTATCTGGGCACCGCCGACATCGGCCACGATGTCGCCAACAAGGTGGTGCCCTTCTGAGGGCTCGGTAGCTCTGGAGGTGCGCGATGCGCCTGACCGTTGTCTTGTCTCTTGGCCTCGGCCTGGCCCTGGCGTCGTGCGCCGCGACCCCTGCGACCGGAGGGCCGTCGTATTTCTCCGGCCAGCGGACGGCGGGGCTCGATGAGGCCGTGCGGCTCTCCAACCTGAGGATCATTCCCCTGGAGGTGGTCGAAGACAGCCGCTGTCCGACGGATGTCGATTGCGTCTGGGCCGGACGGCTGGTCGTGCGCGTCATGATCCAGTCTTCGGCCTTTCCGACCCGCACGGAATCCATGGAGCTCGGTCGCGGCATCGCTCTGGAAGATGCGCGCAGCCTGACAATCACCGCCGCTGAGCCCGATCGGGTTTCCGGCGTGGCGGTCCGGCCGTCGGACTACCGCCTGACCTTCACGCTGGGGCCGGGCGATTAGACCCCCTGACAGGTGAAAGCCGCCCGTCGGCGGGACGGGCGGCTCTCGTCTCCGGGCCGGTTGAGGCCCACGGGGTCGGTGGCGGGTCGCGGGCGACCGGACCGGAGAGGTCGTCAAGCCGGAACGGCGTCAGCCCTCGCTGTCGTCCTGGCCTTCATCGGGCTCAGGGCTGCCGAGCATGTCATCGGCGATCCGGTCGGTTGAGCCACGCACGGCCTTTTCGATGGCATCGGCAATATCGGGATTGGATCTCAGGAACTCGCGGACATTCTCGCGGCCCTGACCGATCCGGGTCGAGTCATAGGAGAACCAGGAGCCGGACTTCTCGATAACCCCGGCCTTGACGCCCAGGTCGATGATCTCGCCCAGCTTGGAGACGCCCTCGCCGTACATGATGTCGAAGACGACCTCGCGGAACGGCGGAGCCACCTTGTTCTTGACCACCTTCACCCGGGTCGAGTTGCCGACGATTTCATCACGGTTCTTGATCGCGCCGATGCGGCGGATATCCAGACGCACCGAGGCATAGAATTTCAGGGCATTGCCCCCCGTGGTCGTTTCCGGCGAGCCGTACATCACCCCGATCTTGTGGCGGATCTGGTTGATGAAGATGACGATGCACTTGGACTTGGAGATCGAGCCGGTCAGCTTACGCAGTGCCTGGCTCATCAGGCGGGCTTGCAGGCCCGGCAGGCTGTCGCCCATCTCGCCTTCGATCTCGGCCCGCGGCGTCAGGGCCGCCACCGAATCCACCACCACGATGTCGACGGCACCCGAGCGGACCAGAGTGTCGGTGATTTCCAGCGCCTGTTCGCCGTGGTCCGGCTGGGACACCAGCAGATCATCCAGGTTCACACCCAGCTTCTGGGCATAGGTCGGATCCAGCGCGTGTTCGGCATCGACGAAGGCGGCGACCCCGCCCTTCTTCTGGACCTCGGCCACGGTGTGCAGGGCCAGCGTCGTCTTGCCCGAGGATTCCGGCCCGAAAATCTCGATCACCCGGCCGATCGGCAGACCGCCGATGCCCAGCGCCATGTCCAGGCCCAGCGACCCGGTCGAGACCGACTCGATCTCGGCGGCCACGCCGGCGGTGCCGAGCTTCATCACCGAGCCCTTGCCGAAGGCCCGATCAATCTGGGCGAGCGCCGCTTCCAGCGCCTTCGCCTTGTCCGAATCCTGCTTGCCCACCAGTCTCAAAGCCGCCTGCGCCATCGAAGGTCTCCCCTTACACGATTCCCGCCGCCGTCCGGTCAGCCCCGCCATGGACCCGCCGCTGCGACAGGCGCCATATGTGCATGGTTTGTTCTCGTTCGCAATATGTTCTCATCCTCTGATCGAGCGAACGACCGGGGATGCGTCCGGTTCTGTCGGGTGGGGTCGGACCGCCGCCGTCTGGTTCCGGCGGCCGGCTGTGCTAAGGCAGACCCGGGCACGGCACGGATTTGGGGGCGCAATTGATGGACGACCTGTTCGGACTGTCCCTGCTGGATCTCGCGGCCCTGACGGTCTTTCTCCTGGCCTGGCTGGCCTGTGAACCGATGATCCGGCTGATTGGGCGGCGGCGCGGGGCGCTGAACGCCGATCTGGACCTGATGCGGGCGGCCTGGATGCGCGCCATGACGCGCCGTGAAATCCGTATGGTCGACAGCCAGTTGCTGGGTCATACCATCAACTCGGCCTCCTTCTTCGCCTCGGCCAATCTGATCCTGATTGCGGCCGTCGGCGGCGTCCTGTTCGGCGGCGAGGCGGCGATCCGCAACCAGCCGGCCGTGGGAATGGAGGCCCCCACCCGTGTACTCGAGGTCAAATTCGCCCTCATCAGCGTCTGTCTGGCGCGGGGGCTGCTGGATTTCATCTGGTCAATCCGTCAGTTGAACTACACGGTCGCCCTGGTCGGGGCCACGCCGGTCTCCGAAAGCAATCCAGAATATCTCGATGCCTACGCCGTGACGGCGGCCGAGGTGCTCAATCCGGCCATGCATGGATTCAATCGCGGCGTCCGGGTCTATTATTTCGCGCTCGCAGCAGGAGCCTGGCTGATCAGCCCCGCATTTCTGGCGATCGGGGCCATACTCTCGCTGGCGCTGCTGGCCTGGCGGCAAGCCGCTTCGCCCGCTGCCATTGGGGTTCGCCACGCGCTCGATGTCCTGAATCGAGGAGATTCACACCCGAGTGAGTAAAATCTCGCAAATGCGAAAATGAGGCTTGCGAATTGTGCAATGCAACGTATTCTGGGTGTGCCCTGATTGGGCGTTTCCTCCCAAATGACTTCAAGCCGCGCTTTCGGGCGCGGCTTTTTTTGACCGCAGCGCCGCGACCAGGGCGCGGCTGACGACTTCGATGTCGGCCTTCAGGGTCGCCAGGCCAGAGGTCGGCGAGAGCGTCGCCTCATCCAGATACAGGCCGCGATTGATCTCGACCTGAAGGGCGTGAAATCCGTCCTCGGGCCGCGCCCAGACCTGGGTGGTGTGTCCGCCTGCGAAGGGACGGTTCATCAGCACCCGTCGCCCCCGCGCCTCAAAGACCTGCCGGATCAGCGCCGGGATGTCCGGATCGGCGCTGCGTCCAAACCGGTCGCCCAGCACAATGTCTGGCGACAGACCGCCGCGCCGGCCTTCGGCCTCCGCCGCCGCCGAGGGCATGGAATGCCAGTCAATCAGAACGGCCCGGCCAAATCGTGCCCGCATCGCCTGCATCAACTCGGCCAGGGCGGCATGGTAGGGCACATGGACTGCGGCGATCCGGGCCTCGATCTCCTCGGGGTCAAGCCGGCCCCGGTAAAGCACCCGGCCATCGCCCCCCAGCCGGGGCACCACCCCCAGGCCAGCGCGCGTCCTGGGGGTGTCGCGCCCGCGTTCGTCCGAAGACAGCCGCGGATCCCGCTCGCCCGGATCTCGGTTGACGTCCACGAAGGCCCGGGCCGTTCGATTTATCAGCCGACTCGCGCCCCAGGCCCCGGCACCGGCGACAAGGTCGTCGACCAGCGGGTCCTCGAGGCTGCGGACGGTCGCCTCGGTGGCCTGCAGACGCGCCCTGGCCGAGGCCGGAACCGTGCGGCCCGCGTGCGGCACGGCATAGATCAGCGGCGACGGCTCGGCAGCCGCCAGCAGCTCGAATGCCGGCCCGGTATCGTCGGCCGCCTTCATTCCCGGTTTACGCCCCCTAGATTAGATTGTCGGGTCTATTCTGTAGGGGGCAACCGACGTGGCGCATATCCTTCTGGCTGAAGATGATGACTCGCTGAGGGGATTCCTCGCCCGCGCGCTCGACAAGGCCGGTCATATCGTCATCGCCTGCGAGAACGGGGATGACGCCATCGACGCCCTGGACAAGGGGCCTTTCGACCTGCTCCTGACCGACATCGTCATGCCTGGGGCCGATGGTATCGAGGTCGCGCGCGTGGCCGCCCAGCGCCAGCCCGGCGTCAAGATCATGTTCATTACCGGCTTCGCCGCCGTGGCCCTCTCGGCCGCCCAGGCGGCCCCGGACGCCAAGGTTCTGTCCAAGCCGGTCCACCTCAAGGACATCGTCGCCGAGGTCGATCGCATGGTGGCGGCCTGACCCCCCTTGCGGCCCCGGCAAATGCCGGGCTATAGACCCGCCTCCCCGCCCACAAGGCGGTCGGACGGACGCGTAGCTCAGCGGTAGAGCACTACGTTGACATCGTAGGGGTCACAGGTTCAATCCCTGTCGCGTCCACCATTCTTTTCAAAAGCTTGCGCCGCTACCTGCGACGGTGCCCCCCGAAAATCCCCCGACGGATCAGGGCCGGTCGCGCTCCGGCAGGGCGGCGACCTCGGTGTCCGTCAGGCGACGCACACCTGTGACCGGACAGGTCGCGCGGCCACCGGGCAGCCCCGGAACGATCAGTTCGGCGTCCATGCTCGAACAGACCGACGAGCCGCCGCCACGCGGGGCGATGCCGATCTGGTGCGACCAGTCGACGTTCGAACAGCCCATGGTCGTCAGCTCGAACACCTCGCTGCGGCCAGTGCGAACATAGACGCGCCGGTCATCCGACGAGGCGAAGGAATCGACCTCCTGGACAAAGAAGCAGGCGCGACCGCCATCCGATTGCGCCAGGGTCGGCGACGAGGGCGCACAGGCGGCAGCGGCGCTGAGCGAAAGGGCGACGATGATCAGAGGCGTTCTCATGGAGAGTCTCCCAGAGGCTATGATGGTGCCAAACGATGGCCCGCAATGAGGTCAATGTGAACGCCTGACAACGGCGAAGTTGTGGCGCAGATCTCCGCTACCAGGTGCTCGGCCAGCAGCGGGGCCCAGACGAAACCCCGACCTCCCAGACCCGTCAGCATCCAGACGCCCGGCCCCGAGGGGCCGCACAGGGGCCGATGATCCGGCGTGGTCGCCCGGATCGCCACGCGGGCCGAAAGATCTGATGCGACAAGCGCCGCAGCCAGTTTCGGTCGCACCGCAGACAGCCGGTCCAGCAGGATCCGACTGCTGCCGGGATCGACCTCGCGGTCGGTTTGTCCGCGCTCGTGCGTGGCCCCGACGAGAGTGCCCGAACGGGTCGGCACGGCATAGCCGGGGCCCCAGACAGCCCCTCGCCCAGCCTCAATCCCGTCGACCCAGGCCACCTGCCCCCGTACCGGCGACAGCGGCCCGACGCCGATCCGGGCCGACTCCCAGCCCGCGGCGATGACAACCGCGTCGAAGGTGAGCTGCTGTCCATCGGCCAGCCGAACCCCGACCGTTGCGCCGGGGGTGACGTCAACCACCCGCCCCGACAGCCGCTCGGCACCGGCCAGCCAGGCCGCCAGGATGGAGGCCGGCTCAACCACCAGCCCGTCGCACAGCCAGAGGCCCGGACGGGCCTGATCCTCATCCAGCTGGACGGCGACTTCGTCCTGGGTCGCCGGTCGCAGGCTGTCGGCCGGCCAGATGGCCTGGCCTGCGATCCTGACCAGGCGGGACATGTCGGCATCATCGCGCGACAGGCGCAGGACACCTGTTTGCAGCACCGCCTGCGGCACTTCGCGGCGATACAGGCCTGAGGCCCGATGAAAGGCCTGGGCCGCCAGCACCGCTGTCGGCGAAAGGCCGGCGTCCAGCCACGGCGTCACCAGCCCCGCCGGCGCGCCCGAGGCTCCGGCCCCGGGATGCTCGGCCTCGATCAGGGTCGGTCGCACGCCGATCTGATTGAACGCCCGCACAAGCGAAGCCCCGGCGATACCCGCGCCGATGACGGCGATTCGCTCCGGTCGGGCCGGCTCAGACGCCACGCCCGGCATGACGGCTTCCAGCCGCTCGCGCTTGCGCCCGTGTCCGGGTCGCTTGCTCACCTCGAATCCGCCGGCAGCCAAGCCACGCCGAACCTGTCCTGCCACGGTGAAGGTCGCCACCCGCGCCGCCGGGGCTGATCGGGCCGCGACCAGCCCCAGCACCCGTTCGGACCACATGTCAGGATTGGTGGCCGGGGCGAAGCCGTCGAGAAACCAGGCGTCCCCCTGCCCGGTCCAGCTGTCCAGCATGGTCGTCGCCTCGCCGAAGGCCAAGTCCAGCGTGGCATGGAAGGCCGGAAGATCGATGCGGTGCAGACCGGGGGTCGACGGCGGCCAGGCATCGAGGAGCGACTGCGAAAAGGCCGCCAGTTCGGGCCAGGCCCGATGGCTCGCGGCCAGGACCTCACCCGACAGCGGATGCGCCTCAACCGACCAGATATGCAGATGGGAATCCGCCGGCCTGGTCTGGCTCCACAGCTCCAGCAGAGCCAGGATGTTCAGCCCCGTGCCGAAGCCCAACTCTGCGACGGAGAAGTGTTTGCGCCCGGCCCAGGCCTCGGGCAGGCCACAGCCGGCCAGGAAGACGGCGCGGGCCTCGGCCAGACCATCCTCGCGTGAGAAATAAACGTCACCATAGGCCCGCGAGACAGGCTGGCCGTCGGCGGTCCAGTCGATGTCGGGGGGCGTGAGGGGGTCGGGGGCCATGGTCCTGCTGATGGACGCTTCCCGCGCAAAGGAAAAGGGGCCGCCCGCGTGGGCGACCCCTTCCCTGGAAGTCTTTTGGCCTTGCGGCGAAGACTTAGTGGGCAGCTTCCGAAGCGGCGGCTTCGGTGCCTTCGGCGGCAGCTTCCATGCTGGCACCGGCGGCTTCAGCGCCTTCGGCCACGGCGGCACCGGCAGCGGCGGTGGCGTCACCGGCGGCCTCAGCAGCGGCACCGGCCGCAGCGTCAGCATCAGCGGCGGCTTCGGTGGCCGTCTCGGCGGCAGCGTCGGCCTCGGCGGCTTCATCGGCGGCCGGCTGGCAAGCGGCGACCGACAGGGCGGCGACACCGATGGAAGCGATGAGGAGCTTGCGGATGATCATGATGCGTTTCCTTCCCTAGGGACTTTTTTACGCGGGATCATGAGTCCCGCTGAGGGGGACGTAACGTGCTTTTGATCGGCACGGCAAGCGAAGAATCACGAAGCCGTGATCACTTTTTCCCGGACCTCAGCCTCAGGCTGCGGCATCCATCGGTGCCGCCGCGAGAGATTCTTCGAGCTGAGCGAAGCTCGGCTGGGCCGACGACGGAATGTCGGTCCGGCCGATCTCCACCGAGATCTGGGCGGCATTGCCGTGCAGGTGCGCGATCAGCACCGACTGGATGATCTTGTAGAAGGCGGCCTCCTCGTCGACGATTGCCTTCAGGCGCGCCGCCAGCGGGCCGACCAGGCCATAGGCCAGGAACACGCCCAAGAAGGTCCCGACCAGGGCCCCGCCGATCATGCCGCCCAGGATTTCCGGAGGCTCGGTGATCGAGCCCATGGTCTTGATGACGCCGAGCACGGCCGCGACGATGCCCAGCGCCGGCAGGGCGTCGGCCATGTTCTGAAGAGCGTGCGGTGCCGCCAGGGCTTCGTGGTGATGCTTCTCGAGCTGCTTTTCCATCGCATCCTCGACCTGGTGGGGGTCTTCCAGGTTCATGGTCATCATCCGCAGGGTGTCGCAGATGAAGTCGATGGCGAAATGGTCCTTCATGATCTTCGGGAATTTCTGGAAGATCGCGGAGTCCTTGGGATTCTCGATATGGCTTTCCAGAGCGATGACGCCCTTGGACTTCATGGTCTTGGTCAGCATGAACAACAGCGAAAGCAGGTCCTTATAGTCCCCCGCCTTCCATTTCGGGCCGGCGAAGGCCTTGCCCAGGCCGCCCAGGGTCTTCTTGATGACCGTCGCCGAGTTCGAGATCAGGAAGGCCGCGACGGCCGCCCCGCCGATGGCCATCATCTCATGCGGGAGGGCGTGCAGGATCACGCCGAACTTGCCACCCGCCAGCACATAGCTGCCGAACACCATGGCAAAGAGCATGATAATGCCGATGATCTGAAACATGAGAGGGTCCGGGCAAAACTGGTCGCCTTCATCGTGAACAGGAATGCTTAAGGGGGCGTTGCATCGTGCGTGAGAACCTGCGGATCGGCATTGATCTGGGCGGCACCAAGATCGAGGCGGCGGTGCTTGATGGTGAGGGGCGTTTCGTCGATCGGCGGCGCGTGCCCAATCCGCGCGACTATGGTGCCATGCTGGAGGCCATCGCCGGCCTGGTTGACGCCGCCGAGGCCGCGACGGACCACAGCTTTGACAGGCTCGGCATCGGTATTCCCGGTTCGCCCTCACCGGCCACGGGTCTGATCCGCAACGCCAACTCCACCTGGATGAACGGCCATGCCCTGGGCCGTGATCTCGAACATCGGCTGGGCCGCCCGGTGCGTATGGCCAATGACGCCAACTGCATGGCCCTGTCCGAGGCCACCGACGGTGCCGGTCGCGGTGCCCGCTCGGTCTTCGGCGTCATTATCGGAACCGGCTGCGGCGGTGGCCTGGTGCTGGACGGGAAGCTGATCGAGGGCCAAAACGGCCTGGCCGGCGAATGGGGCCACATCCCCCTGCCCGCAGCCCGCCCGGATGAGGACAGCACCTGCTGGTGCGGTCGCCGCAACTGCTTGGAGACCTGGATTTCCGGCTCAGGTCTGGCGCGTGATCACGCCGCCGTCACCGGCCAGAGCCTCTCTGCCCACGACCTCATCGCTGCGGCCCGTGCCGGCGACGCCGACGCCAAGGCCAGCCTGGATCGCCACCGCGACCGCCTGGGTCGCGGCCTGGCCATGGTGATCAATCTGATCGACCCGGAGGTGATCGTCATCGCCGGCGGCCTGTCCAATGTGCCCGAGATCGTCGACGGTGCCCTGGAGGCGCTCAGGCCCCACATCTTCTCCGACGTCGTCACCACCCAGGTCCGGCGCGCCGACCACGGCGATTCCTCGGGCGTACGGGGCGCGGCCTGGCTGTGGCCGGATCAGATGGCCGGATAGCTCCGCGACGCCAGCATGGCGTCGATCTCGTCGGCTGCCTGATCCGGGTCAAATTCCGCCTTCCGGCTGTCAGACGCGCGGATATCTCGACCAATGTCTGCGAAAACGGCCTGGTCGTAGGTCGCTTCGGGCGGTTGGCCGTCTAGCCAGATCTCCTGGAGACCTGCCACATCGGCTGACTTGTCAAACAGGGTCCTCATGGATCCCAGGCGAACGGCCAGGTAGAAGAGCTGGGCCTGAAGGCGCGAACACCCTCCCGCCAGGCAGGCTCGCATGAACATCCGGTCTCCGGCGCGCCTTTCGGGCCCCTCCCTGGGGTGATCAGCACAGACCTGATCATGCACGATGGCCGCGTGGCGATAGTCGCCCGTGTAGGGCGAGCCCGAAAGGCTCCACAGGCTGCGCGGAATGCTGGCGCCGTCGAATTCCAGACCATCCCTCGCCGTCCAGGTCTTGCCTCGCCGTGTGTCGTGAAAGGTGAAGGGACCGACCAGCTTCATCCTGCGATCCGGGCCTGGACCGGTCAGCCACAGGGTCTGGGGTTGCCCCGAAAAATGACCCCAGCCGGCAGCCAGATCGCCGGGCTTGCTCATATCTGTCATTGCGGTCGCCTCCCTTTCGCTTGTGCAACGACCACCAAGCCGACACCGGTCCGCCCTGAGGCACGCGACCTCTGGCCGGACGGCCTCCGGGCCGAGCGGCCTACTCCATCGGGAATCCATTCAGGAACAGGACATGCATATCCCGGTCCGGGGTGTAGTTCTGGTAGCGCACCTCGAACTGGGTCGGGCTGATGCGGCGTACGTCGGTGCCGCAGAAAGACACCAGATTGTCCGTCGAGCCCTTGTCGATGACCATTCGGAAGTCGCGGATCGGCCCGGCCCAATTCGCCCCGGTCGTCAGGACGTAGTCCAGCCAGGTTTCGGTATAGTGCAGCCCCCGCTCGCGCCCTCGCCGCGCGCCCGCCTCGAAGACCCCGTCCAGGCAATAGAGCGAGCGATATTCCTCCGGCACGACACCCCAGTCGGCGTCCACGCCGATGGCCGTGCTGGAGGTTCCGCCCACGGCGGGAATGTAGATGTGGCGGATCTCCACCTCGCGACCAGCCGGGAAATACTGGGTCCAGTAGTGGGTCGTCTTCAGGGTCCAGCGTGGCCAGCCCCAGCCATCGCCGTTGGGCCGGCGGTCGATTGCCCCGGCCGCCGTCAGTGCCGCCAGCGCCGCCTCGTCCAGATTCTCCAGCGCCCGTTGCGCCGCCTCGCCATAGGGATTGAGAGGCACGCCGTAGGCCTCGAGCATCTCGGTGACGTCGCGATCACCGATCACGGCCTTCTGCTCGATTTCCATATGTACCGGCTGCCCGTCCGCCCACGTCAGGAACGGCAACAGACGTTCGGGATGCCCCAGATCCGCCCCCACATCCCATTGCTCGCCCGGCTCAACATCCGGCATGGGAAAGGCCACGATGCTGGTGATGTCTTCGCGGGTCTGGTTCAGAAAACGATAGGTCACCCGGACCTCGCCGCTCGACAGGTAGAGGTCCTCCGACAGCATCACGACGCCGGCGGTGCGCTCGAATCTCAGGCCGCCCGCCGCCATCGAGGCCATACTGTCATTGGCCGCCGCCGGATCGCCTGCCCCCAGCACCAGCACCGTCGCCAGACCCGCCATCCATGCCCGCATGACCGCCTTCCTCCACGAGCGAACGAGACTATGCCAATCGCCGCCTTTACCCAACTGCCTCCGACCTGACGACGGGTGCCGAAATTCGGCAGGCACCTGATCGCCTGGCCCTAACAATTGCCGCAACTGATCCCCATATCGGACGTTCGAGGGGCCCGGGGTTTGGTGCACAGTGCGTGGCCGACCTCACAGCCCGCTCTTTGGGACGGAATACAGAGGGGTCTTAAATGGCTGCCAATTCGCTGACCGTGATGTCGCCTGAACAGGGACTGTCACGCTATCTGACTGAAATTCGTAAGTTTCCGATGCTGAGCAAGGACGAGGAGTTCATGCTCGCCAAGCGTTGGAGCGAGCACCAGGATCCGGAGGCCGCTCACAAGCTGGTCACCAGCCACCTGCGTCTCGTGGCCAAGATCGCCATGGGCTATCGCGGCTATGGCCTGCCGATCGGCGAGGTTATCTCCGAGGGTAATGTCGGCCTGATGCAGGCCGTCAAGAAATTCGACCCCGACAAGGGGTTCCGCCTGGCGACCTACGCCATGTGGTGGATCCGCGCCTCGATCCAGGAATACATCCTGCGCTCGTGGTCGCTGGTGAAGATGGGCACCACCGCAGCCCAGAAGAAGCTGTTCTTCAATCTGAGGAAGGCCAAGAGCCAGATCTCGGCCTTTGAAGAGGGCGACCTTCACCCCGAGCACCTGTCTCAGATCGCCACCAAGCTGGGCGTGACCGAGGACGAGGTCACCTCGATGAACCGCCGCATGTCCGGCGGCGGCGACGCCTCGCTGAACGCGCCGATGCGCGTCGACGGTGAAAGCGAATGGCAGGACTGGCTGGCCGACGACGATGCCGTCAGCCAGGAAACCGTGCTGGCCGAAAGCGAAGAACATTCGCTGCGCATGGATCTGTTGCAGGAAGCCATGCAGGAGCTGAACGAGCGCGAGCGCCACATCCTGACGCAGCGCCGTCTGATCGACGATCCGCTGACGCTGGAAGAACTGGCCGGCCAGTACGGCGTCAGCCGTGAACGTGTGCGCCAGATCGAGGTGCGCGCCTTCGAGAAGCTGCAAAAGGCCATGCAGGCCGCCGCTGTCGATCGCAATCTGGTCGACGCCTAGAAGCGGTCAGGCGGGCCGCTGCGACGCGGGAAGCCGGCGGGCGTTTGCCCGTCAGGCCGCTTCGGTCCGGTAACGGTGGAGGGCGCGGATCAGGGCACTGGCAAGTTGCGGGCGCAGGGTCCGCTCATCCCGAATCGTGTCGTCAAAGGCGGCAGCCCGCAGCAGTTCGGCGGCCTTTTTGTCGCCGACGGTGACCCGCGCGTAATCGAGCGCCGCATCGATGGATGTCGTTGGACTGCTCGCCATGGTCGAACCCCTAGATCCGGGGCGTCGATCAGCCCCTCAGGACGGTCAAGAACACCCCCTGGACCGCCTCAATGGCATTGGCCAGGAGGAAGGCGGCGGCCGCGACACCGACCAGGATCAGCAGCAAGCGGGTTGCCACCTGTCCAAGCCGGGGATCCGTCAGGCGGGTCGTGAAGTCCTTGAGGCCCTGCCCGTGACGCGATCCGCCGTCCTCGCGCCCATGAGGCAGGTGCCCCGCTCCGGCTTCAATCCTCCCCTGGGGGGGGGCCCCCAAATCTAGGGGGGGTGCGGCGGCTTCCTCGCGCAGCAGCATCACGGCCGCCTGGGCGCGACTGTCCGCGCCGAGCAGGCGGCAAACCTGCTTGAGCCGATCATCAATGGTGTAGTGGGACCGATCCAGCGCGCGGCCGATCTCCTTGGAGGTGCGACCTTCTGCAACGAGCCTCAGAATTTCGCGGTCCAGATCGGACAGGGCCGCGACAGCCGACATGTTTCCGTAGTCCAGAACAGAAGACACTTTGAGAAGCTCCAACGCGACCTATTGCATCGCGCAGCGAAGAATCGGCCACGGTCTGAAGGTTGCGCCTGTATGAGACTACAACCTAGCGGACAAGGCTGGACGTCGTCAGGGCTGCATCCTCTTCGAGGGCATCGGCAGCCTCTTCGTTGAGCGCCCGGGCTTCGCGGCGCGGTTTGACGATGGGTTCGGGCCGCGGCGTCGGGATATTGCCACGCATCAGATGGCGGCCCGCCTTCAGCTCGCCGCCGGCGACCTGGAGGGCGAAACGCTCCTCATCATGTCGACGCACATCCTCGAGGGTTTCGACGGCTTCGTCGTGAGTGAACCCCAGGTCGATCAGGACCTGATGGCTGAAGGTCAGGGCGCTCTCCAGCGTGTCGCGCAACTGGTACTCCACCCCGGCCTGAACCAGGCGCAAGGCATGGCCGCGATCGAAGGCGCGCACGAACAGCTTGGTCAGGGGGAACTCGGATTTCACCAGTTCGACGATCTTGTCCGCGGCCACGGGATCATCGACGGCGACGACGATGGTTTCGGCCTCGGCGGCTCCCGAAGCCCGCAGGACATCGAGCCGCGCGCCATCGCCGTAATAGACCTTGAAACCGAAGGTGCCGGCCGCCTGAACCATCTCCACATCCGTGTCGATGATCGAGATATCGACATCGCGCGCCAGCAGGGGTTGCGACACCACCTGGCCGAAACGGCCGAAGCCGATGATCAGGACCCGTTCTCTCAGACCGGCCGCGCGCTCGACGCCCTCGGCTGAATCCGGGTCGATCCTCTCCTTGGGTAGCAGTCGACGCGCCGCCAGCGTCGTCAACGGCGTCAGGGCCATCGACAGAATGACAATGGCCGTCGCCGCCGAGGAAATCTCGCCGTCAAAGACCCCCGCCGTCAGGGCCGCGCCATACAGGACGAAGGCGAACTCGCCGCCCTGGGCGAACAGGACCGCGCGCTCAATGGCCTCATGCTCACTCGACCGGAAGACGCGCGCCACCGCATAGATCGCCACGGCCTTGACGGCCATGAAGGCGACAACGCCGCCGACGATCCGAACCCAGTCCTGAGCCACGACATTGAGGTCCAGGGCCATGCCGACGCTGAGGAAGAACAGGCCGAGCAGAATGGCCCGGAACGGTTCGACATCGGCCTCCAGCTGGTGGCGGAAACTGGATTCCGACAACAGCACCCCCGCCAGGAAGGCCCCCATGGCCATGGACAATCCGCCCAGGTCCATCAACCAGGCGGCCCCAACGACGACCAGCAGAGCCGCCGCCGTCATCACCTCGCGCCCGCCGAATCGGGCGAGCAAGCCGAAGACCGGGTTCATCAGGAAGCGGCCGGCAAAAAACACGACCGCCAGGGCCCCGACGGCCAGGCCGATCGTCTGCCATAGCGGCGGGGCGCTCTCGGTTGCGACCCCGGTGGCCGAGGCGATGACGGCGACGATGGCCAGGAGCGGCACAATGGCCAGATCCTCAAGCAACAGGATCGACACCGCCTTCTGACCGCCGGAGGTGTTCAGCTCATTGCGCTCATCGAGCATCTGCATGATCACCGCCGTCGAGGACAGGACGAAGCCCATGGCCACGATGAAGGCGACGTCAGCGCGCAGCCCCGCCGCCATGCCGGTGAAGGTCAGCAGAAATCCGGCGACCAGAACCTGGACCAGACCCAGGCCGAAGATCTGCTTCCTCAGATTCCACAAGCGCTGCGGCCGCATCTCCAGTCCGATGATGAACAGGAAGATGACCACGCCGAACTCGGCGACATGAAGGATGACCTCGGGCTCCTGAAACAGGCCCAGACCGAACGGTCCGATGGCCAGGCCCGCCGCCAGATAGCCCAGCACCGAGCCGAGTTGGGCCTTGCGGAAAATCGGCACGGCAATGACGCCGGCGGCCAGCAGGGCCGCAATATGCCCCATCCCCAGTTCGGCCGTCGCTGCGTCTGCCATGCTCACCCCCTGAATCTCGATCCCCTCATATAGGACGCCGCGTCGCCCAAAGCAGCCAGGCCATTGCATGGAGGGAACGATCCGCCCTAGGTTGCAAGACCTTTTGCCGCCTGGAGGTGGTAATATGCGCCGTTTCCTGACTGCAGTGTTCCTGGGGCTGGGCCTGATGGTCGCCATGCCCGCGCTAGCCCAGCCAGCAATGACCGCGACCGAAGAGGCGGACGTCCAGCTCGCTCAACGCGCCTTCGCCGTCTTCGGCCAGTCCGGCTACGCCGGAATCCAGCCCTTGCTGCCAGACCTGAGGGCGGCGCTGGACAACGCCCCCGCCAGCCAGCCGTCGATCGAAATCGGCGACGACTACATCATCGTCAGGGCGTCCTCCGAGACGCAGATGATCGTCCTGATGACACTGGCGTCGGCGGCCGCACCCGACGATGGACGCGAACGGTCGGTCGTGACACGTCCGACGACCTACCCGCTGATCGCCCTGCTCCTGGCTGCGGATGCAGTTGAGCACGGGCGATACGAAGAGGCTCTGGGCTACACCTCGCGCGGCCTGTCAATTCAGCCCGATGACGCCAGCCTGGTACTCGAACATTCGATTGCCCTGATGGCCCTGGATCGCGACGCGGAAGCGCTCGAAATGATCGACGCGGCGCTGGCCTCGGGCAGCGTGATGGTCACCAGTATCGAGGCACCGCTCCTGCGGCGACGCGGAGCCCTCCTTATCGAGCTGCGACGCCTGCCCGAAGCGCGGGCGGCACTGGAACGGTCGCTCGAGATCGAACCTAATCATCCCACCGCTCTGAACGAGCTGGCGGTCATCAATGCCGCCGAGGCCGGCGAAACAATTGGCGATTTCAGCATCATCAGGCCCAGCGAAGCCGACGATGAGTGACCGGCTCGACGCACCTGCCGTCTCGGTCTAGCTTCTGTCCCAGAGGACAGGAAGGGTTTCCAATGGTTGTTCACACCACAGCGGCTGCGCTTGCGGCGCTCGCGATCGGGCTGGCCTGTGCACCGCCTGCCGTGGCACAGACGCCGCCCCCTGCCGAGCAACGCCAGGCATCCGCCGAACTGGCCGCGATCATCGCCGACTATGAGACCTGGGCCGCAGAACAGGACCCCTGGACGGCAGGGGCCGAAGGGGATCGCGCCGCCCTGTCGCGCCTGTCCGACCCCAGCCGTCAGGCCGAGCTGGCGCGCCGTGAGCCTCTGGCCCGATTCCGCGACCGGCTGGCGGCGATAGATCCGGCCGGTCTGTCGGCCGATGAACGTCTGAACCAGTCCCTGCTCTCGCGCTCCGTCAGCCTGGACCTTGAGCGGATCGAGCTCGACCGCGGACGCCTCGCCTTCGATTCCGAAGGCGGCCCTGAGGCCATGGCCGGGTATCTGGCGGGTTCGACCCGGATCGCCACGGTCGCCGACGCGGAGGCGTGGCTGTCGCGCCTCGGCCTGCTGGCCGGCTTCTATGATGCCGCCCTGGCCAACGCCCGGCGCGGCGTCGAGACCGGCATGGTCCAGCCGCGCATCATCGCCGACCGCGTCGTGACATCGACGGCCGCCGCCGCCCGGCTGACCCCGGACACCGATCCTCTGATGCGGCCCATGGCCGCCCGGCCGAGCGCCATCAGCGAGGCCGACTGGGCCGGGCTGCGAACCCGCGCCCTGGCTCTCATCAACGACCAGGTCATGCCGGCACGGCAACGCTGGGCCACCTTCATGACCGACGAATATCTGCCAGCCTCGCCAGCGGAGCCGGCCCAGATCGGGCTGGGCCAGCGGCCCGGCGGGCGCGAGGCCTATGCCTTCAACGCGCGCTGGTACACCACCACCGAGATGACGCCGGATGAGATCCACGCGCTCGGCCTGTCCGAGGTCGCGCGCATCCGCGCCCAGATGGAACAGGAGATGCTGGCGGCGGGCTGGACGGGATCATTCGCTGACTTCCTGACCTTCCTCAGGACCGACCCGCAGTTCTATGTGACCACGCGCGACGAGTTGATGATGCACGCGCGCGACATCGCCAAGCGCGCCGACGACCAGCTGCCGGCCCTGTTCAACACCCTGCCGCGCCTGCCCTATGGCGTACGCCCGGTGCCTGAAGAGATCGAGGCCAACTATACGACCGGACGCTACAATCCGGGCAGTTCGGTCAACGGCATCGCCGGTGGCTATATGGTCAACACCTCGTCTCTGGATCAGCGGGGCCTGTACGAACTGCCGGCCCTGACCCTGCACGAGGCCGTGCCGGGCCACCACCTCCAGATCGCCCTGCAACAGGAACTGGGTGACCTGCCCTGGTTCCGGCGCAACGGCGATGCCACCGCCTTCGTCGAGGGCTGGGGCCTGTATTCCGAATTCCTCGGCTACGAGATGGGCATCTACCGCACCCCCTATGAGCGTTTCGGGCGTCTGTCCTACGAGATGTGGCGGGCCTGTCGCCTGGTGGCGGACACCGGCATCCACTGGCTGGGCTGGGACATCGAACAGGCGCGCGCCTGTTTCCGCGACAACTCGGCCCTGTCGGAGCTGAATATCCAGACCGAGCTGGAGCGTTACATCTCCTGGCCCGGCCAGGCCCTGGCCTACAAGGTCGGGGAGTTGACCATCCTGCGGCTGCGCCGGCGGGCCGAGGCGGCGCTGGGCGACCGCTTTGATGTGCGCCGCTTCCACGACGCGGTGCTGCTGGGCGGCCCCCTGCCGATGGCCGTACTGGAGGGGCGCATTGATGAGTGGATCGCGGCCGAACAGGCGGCTGGTTCCTGAACCGCAGCCATTTCCGATCCCGTGTGTTAACCTCTGAACGGAGGGCAGTCTCGAGGAGGCAAGATCATGCGTTGGCTCGCACTTTCCCTGGCGACCATGGCTGTCGCGGCGGCAGCGCCGGCGACCGCCCAGTCCTATGGCTACGGCAATGGTTATGGCCAGCCAGGCTACGGCGCGGACTTCGACTATCGGCGCTGCTACAGCGGCGAGCGCGAGGAGCACTGCCGCGATCGCCTCAGACGCGAGGCCGAGCGCTATGAAGACTCGCGCCGGCGCGACGCCTACGGTCGCGACGGCTATGACAACCGCTATGGCTACAGCCAGTCGGGCTACGGCTATGATCGTTACGGTCGTCAAACCTATTACGGCAACGGCTATGGCTCCAATGGTGGCTATTACGGCAACCGCTATGGCTATAACGGCGGCTATTATGGCGGCGGCTATGGACGCGATGACGGCACGGACCTGGCCCTGACTATCCTGGGCATCGCCCTGGGGGCGGCCATCCTCGGCTCGCTCGACGACCGCGACAATTGGGACCGTCATCGTCACGACGACGACTATCGCGACTGGTGCCGGCGTCGGCACTCCAGCTTCGACTGGAACTCCGGCACCTATGCCCATGGCGATGGCACGCGCCGGTATTGTCGACGCGGCTGATCTGGCCGGCGCGCTTTTAGTGAAAGTCGCGTGAGCCCGGCAGGATACGCACATCGCGCGGGTGTCGGGCGGCACCATGCGCGCCACGGACAAAGGCATCCGCATCCGGCGGCTGGATCGTCGGGTCGTGATCTTCGGACAGGCGTTTCAACTCCGGCGTCCGATCGAAGACCTCGCGCGTCATCACATGCACGACGCCCTCCTTCGAGCGCTCGATGACGCCGTCGATCTGCATCAGCCGCGCCGCCATGACCTGACGGCGGAAGCGTTCGAACTGATCGGCCCACATGACGACATTGGCCACGCCGGTCTCGTCTTCGATGGTGACAAAGATGGCCTTGCCGTTGCCGGGGCGCTGACGCACCAGCACGACGCCTGCGACCCGGACCCGCCGTCCCTGGTTCAGAGCCGTCGCCTCGGCACAGCTGAGCACCCCCTCGGCCTGGAACACCGGACGCAGGATCGACATCGGGTGGGCCTTCAAGGACAGGCGCGTCATCTGATAGTCGGCCGCGACATGCTCCCCCAGCGGCATGGTCGGCAGGTTCGCATCCGCCTCCTCGCCCAGTTCGCGGGCGCGGGCGGCAGCGAACAGCGGCAGTGGATCGTCGTCAGGCAGACGTTTGACCGCCCACAGCCCCTCGCGCCGATCCAGACCCAGCGAGCGCAAGGCATCGGCATCGGCCAGCTTCCTCAAGGCCGGTACGGTCAGTCCGCCGCGCCGCATCAGGTCTTCGAGTGAGACATAGGGCCGGTCCCGCCCCGCCTGCAGCACCACGGCCCAGGCTTCACGAAAGCCGTCGATCTGACGAAATCCGAGCCTGAGCGCTGGACCTGATTTGCGGTCATTGGACCAACCAGAATTCAAGCCGTCACCCTCAAGCGTGTTGTCCCAGTCGCTGTGATTGACGTCGATGGGCCGGGCCTCGACCCCGTGTTTCTGGGCGTCGCGCACGATCTGGGCCGGGGCATAGAAGCCCATCGGCTGGCTGTTCAACAGCGCCGCGGCGAACACCGCCGGATGGTAGTGCTTGATATAGCTGGAAATATAGACCAGCCGCGCGAAACTGGCCGCATGGCTTTCGGGAAAGCCGTACGATCCAAATCCCTTGATCTGTTCAAAACAGCGCGCCGCAAAGGCCGGGTCATAGCCGCGCGCGACCATGCGCCCGACGAAGCGGTCCTCATAGGTGTGCAGCGTGCCGTCGCCGCGAAACGTGCCCATGGCTTTCCTCAGGCCGTTGGCCTCTTTGGACGAGAACTCGGCCGCCACCATGGCCACCTTCATCGCCTGTTCCTGGAACAGCGGCACGCCCAGGGTCTTTTTCAGCACCTGTTCCAGCTCGTCAGGCGGGCCGTGTTCGGGAGCCGGCGACTGATACTGGACCGCCTCGATGCCGTCGCGCCGCCTCAGATAGGGGTGGACCATATCGCCCTGGATCGGGCCGGGCCGCACGATGGCCACCTGGATCACCAGATCATAAAACGTCCGGGGTCTGAGACGCGGCAGCATATTGATCTGGGCCCGGCTCTCGACCTGGAACACGCCCAGGGAATCGCCGCGACACAGCATTTCATAGACCGCCGGATCCTCGCCCGGCACGCTGGCCAGGTCGTGATCGGCGTCCCGCTCATGCGCCCGCATCAGGTCGAACGCCTTGCGGATACAGGTCAGCATCCCCAGCGCCAGCACATCGACCTTCATCAGGCCGAGCGCATCGATGTCGTCGCGATCCCATTCGATGAAGGTGCGGTCAGCCATGGCGGCATTGCCGATGGGGACCAGCTCATCCAGCCGACCGCGCGTCAGGATGAAGCCGCCGACGTGCTGGGACAGGTGTCGGGGAAATCCCAACAGCCGGCGCGCCATGTCGACGGCCTGGCGCACCATCGGATTGGCCGGGTCCAGACCGGCCTGGAGAATGTCGCGGTCGGGGATGTCCGACCCCCAGCCGCCCCACTGGCTGGCGGCCAGGCGCGCGGTCACATCCTCGGTCAGGCCCAGCACCTTGCCGACATCGCGGATGGCGCTGCGCGGGCGATAGTGGATCACCGTCGCCGCGATGCCGGCGCGGTCGCGGCCATAGCGTTGATAGATGTGCTGGATGATCTCTTCGCGCCGCTCATGCTCGAAATCGACGTCGATGTCGGGCGGTTCGCTGCGGTCGGCCGACAGGAACCGTTCGAACAGCACATCATTGTGGGCTGGATCGACCGAGGTGATGCCCAGCACGAAACAGACCGCCGAATTGGCCGCCGATCCTCGGCCCTGACACAGGATGCCCCGGTTCTCGGCCTCGCGCACAATGTCGTGGATGGTCAGGAAATAGGGGGCCAGATCGCGCTCACCGATATAGGTCAGTTCCTTGTCCAGCGTCGCGCGCACCTTGTCCGGCACGCCTTCGGGATAGCGGATGTCGGCGCACCGCCAGGTCAGATCGACCAGCCAGGCCTGGGGCGTCCAGCCCGGCGGGATCGGTTCCTCGGGATATTCGTACTTCAGATCGCCCAGGTCGAAGCTGAGCCGCGCCAGCATCGCCTCTCCCTGGTCCAGCGCCTCGGGCACGGTGCGAAACAGCCGGGCCATTTCGTCGGGCGTCTTCAGATGGCGCTCGGCATTGGCCTGAAGCCGTCGGCCCGCCTGATGGATCGAGACACCCTCGCGGATGCAGCTCAGCACATCCTGAAGGTCGCGCTCGCCCGGCGCGTGATAGAGCACATCATTGGTCGCAATCAGCGGCGTCCCGGCCTGCTCTGCCAGTCGGGCCAACTGCATCAGTCGCCGACGATCATCGCCGCCGAACGAGGCCGTCGCCCCCAGCCAGGTCGCCCCCGGAGCCGCCGCCGCCACTCGCATCAGGCTCTGGTCCAGACCGTCCAGTTTGCGCGGCGGCATGACGATCAGCAACAGGCCCTCGGTATCGGCCTCCAGATCACCGATTTGCAACAGACACTCGCCCTTGCGGCCCCTCAGATTGCCCTTGGTCAACAGGCGACACAGCCGTCCCCAGCCGGTGCGCGTCTCCGGGTAGGCGAGGATGTCCGGCGTGCCGTCGGTGAAGGCCAGCCGCGTCCCGAGCGCCAGACGAAAGCCTTGCGCGCGCCGCTGGATCTCGGCCCGGACGGCGGCGTCATCCAGCGGATTGGGCACATGGCCGACCTCGCCCGGTCCTCCCCCCCAGCGCACCCGATCCGGCGGCGTCAGGCCGTCTTCGCGCAGGGATTTCAGCGCCGCCCAGGCCCGCGCGGTGCCGGCCACGGTGTTGCGATCGGCGATCCCCAGCCCTGACAGCCCCAGAGCCACCGCCGTCAGCACCAGGTCGCGCGGTTTGGACGCCCCCCTCAGAAACGAGAAGTTCGACGCCGCCGCCATCTCGGCATAGGCGCTCATGCGAACAGGCCATGGATGAACCAGCGCGGCTGGGCCGGGTCGCCGTACAGCCCCTGACGGAACAGCCAGAAGCGCCGCCCGGCGGCGTCCTCCACACGGTAATAGTCGCGGGTCGGCTCCGGCTTGCGCCACCATTCCCCGGCGATCCGTTCCGGCCCTTCGGCCCGCACCACCTCATGCTGGACCCGACGCCAGCGAAACCGCCGGGGCGGACTGTCGGGCAGGCCGGCCAGGGCCTCGACCGGCTGGGGCGGATCAAACAGATGCAGCGGCCGCGGCGGGACCGTCTCTTCCCTGTCGTCTCGATGGGGATGAGCCAGATTGGCCGCCACCAGCCGCATCGCCCGCTCGGGCAGATGCGTGTCGCGGGGCTGAAGCCGCAGCACCGCCTCGGACCCCAGCCGCGCGCTCAGCCGGTCGACCAGACCCTCCAGATCGGCGGATCGGTCCGGTCGTCGGTCCAGGTCGATCTGGGTCGCGGCCAGGAGCTCGGTTTGCACGACCGACAGCCGCACCTGATCAAAGCCGAAGCCGGGATCCAGCGGCGTGATCAGGGCCGCCAGCGTCTCGCGGAACAGCCGCAGCACGACCGGGCCGTCGCGCGTTGCCCGCCCGGTCTGGACCGTCACGCGCCGGACGCGGCCATCGACCCGGAAGAAGCCGGCCTGAAAGACGCGCCCGCCCTGACCGTCGCGCTCCAGCCGAAG
The DNA here is from genome assembly GCA_963205025.1 of Pseudomonadota bacterium. Lineage (GTDB taxonomy): Bacteria > Pseudomonadota > Alphaproteobacteria > Caulobacterales > Caulobacteraceae > Brevundimonas. The sequence continues at coordinate 24,424 of CAUJHO010000049.1, forward strand.
GGACGCCTCGCCCAGCAGGTCGTCCAGAACCCTGAGAATGTCGTCGTCGGTCGAGATCGGCTCCATCAGCACCCGGTCGACCACGCACGGATCAGGTGGACGAAACGGGGTGATGCGGATGTCTTCCAGCCCCAGCACCCGGTCGACCTTCCAGGCCGCAGCCTTGCCGAAGCGCGCCGCCAGGGCCACGCGTGGGCGATCATCGACGGCGGCGACCGTCTTCAGGCCTGCCCGTCTGAGCGCCTGAAGATCGGCCTCGGCCAGCTCCAGCGCCTCGACCGGCAGGTCCCGCACCGCCACCCGATCCTGACCTTCAGGCGTGATCCCGCCGGGCCCGAACCGGACCAGCGCCCGCGCCGCCTGGGGCGTGCCGGCCAGAGCCGCCCGCACCTCCAGCCCGAACCACCCGGCGCGGATAATAGCCTGATCCATCAACCCGGCTTCGCCCCCGAACAGATGGGCGCAGCCGGTCACATCCAGGATCAGACCGTCCGGCCCGTCGGCGGCCGCCATCGGGGTGAAGCGGCTGAAATCGGTCAGCACCTGCCGCAGCAGGGCCGCGTCTCCGTCCGGGTCCGCCGGCAGACAGACCAGATCCGGCACCCGCGCCCGCGCATCGGCCAGGGCCAACCCCGCCGTCAGCCCCAGCCGCGCCGCCGCCGGCGACACGGCGGAGAGCCTCAGCGCATTCTGGTTGCGCTCGACCAGGGCGAAGGCCAGCTCTTTTGTCTCCTTCCCGTCGTCTTCACGACGGGGAAGAGGCGAAACGTCACGCCGCCGCCGGTCGCTGGGCAACCAGGGGAACCAGATCCCCAGATACCGACGCGAGGTCTGCGAACCTGCGTTCATCACTACGCCACTCCATCACCCATTGGCCGGGCTTGGCCCCGGTCCTGTTCTTGTCCAGCCGCACCGTCAGGGCCGGACGTCCCGGTGCCCCGTCCTCCAGCGCCCGCGAGGGCGAGGCGGTAATCGTCCAGCGGGTTTCGGCCGGCCCGGCCTGGGCGGCGGCGCGGCTGCGCACCAGAATGGCCGCCGTCCTGCGCTCGCGCGCACCCAGGGCCAGCCGTCGCTGCGCCGTCAGGCTGAGCGCCCTGGGCTCGGCCCAGATGCTCATCACCACCGCCCCCAGCGCCCCGGACCTCAACGCATCCTCGCCCGCTGCCAGCAGACTGCCGGCGTCACGGGTCCGCACGAACAGCATCCGGGCCGGGTCCAGCCCCCAGTCCACCAGACCCGCGCCGTAAGGCAGGCCGGCCTCGGTGGCGGTCATGCTCTGGACAATCCAGACAATGACGCCGGTTCCCGCTGCCCGCGCCGCCAGACCCAGGGCGAAACCGTCCGCCGAGGCCAGGTCCGCGCCCGTCCCCGCCTGCACCTCGTGCAAGGCACACCGGTTCAGCCCACCCAGGTCGGCATCGACCGCTGGATGGCCCAGATCGAAACGGCTCGCGTCACTGGGCGCCCGCCCGTCCATCCGGGCCAGCCGCCGTCGCAACGCCTCCAGCCTAAGAGCGGGGTCGCGCATGATTGTTCTCTATTTGTTCTCATAGGGACTCCGCCGCGCGCCGGAGTCAAGCGGCGCGAATCAGGCGGCGTCCGGGATCGGCGGACCTATCCCCAGGAGCGGAAATGCTTCGACAGCTTCAGGCCCTGGCGCTGATAGTGCGACCCGCCCTCGCCATAGAGGCGGTCGGGCCGTTCCGTCATCGGCTCATAGACCAGCCGGGCCACGGTCTGGCCGTCCTCCAGCAGGAACGGGGCCTCGTGCGAACGCACCTCCAGCACCGACTTGGCCCCCTTGCCGTGGGCCTCATCGACGCCGAAGCCCGGGTCGAAGAAGCCGGCGTAATGGACCCGGAACTCGCCCACCGCCGGGTCGATCGGCAGCATTTCGGCGGCCTGATCCACCGGAATCTCGGTCGGCTGTTTGGATACCAGAATGTAGAACTCGCCCGGATCCAGCACGATCTCGCCGCGCCGGGCATAGAGTGGCTCCCAGAAGTCGCGCGGATCGTGGCCGTCGACATCATCCAGATCGACCACCCCGGCATGACGGCGGCCCCGGAAGCCGGCGATCTCTCCGGTCAGATCGACGCCGACGTCGCGCACCTCCAGCCGGGGCGGATCGCCGACCTTCAACCGCAACTGATTCAGGCGGGTCCCCGGTCGCACCAGGATCGAAAAGGTCTGGGGAACGACCTCAAGATACAGCGGGCCGTCATAGCCCTCGGCCACATCGTCGAAGGCCGGACCGCGATCCGTCAGCAGACGCACGAACACATCCACCCGCCCGGTCGAGCTCTTGGGATTGGCGCGCGCCTGAATGCCGCGCGGCAGCTTCAGCCGCTCCTGCAGCTCGACGATATAGACGCAGCCCTTCTCCAGCACGACGCCCGAGGACGTCAGCTCGATCGGATGCATGATCACATCGTCGATCCGTTCACGGACGGTGCGCGCACCGGGCAGGAACGAGGCCCGCACCCGCCAGGCCTTCGGACCCAGCCGCAGATCCAGACTGGCCGGCTGAACCTGGATGTCATCAAAAGGGGTGGCCGAGGTGATCGCGCCCGTCGCGATCAGGGTGTCGATGGCCTGGCACGGCAGGATGCCGGCGGACGAAAGATCAAATGTCATACGGCGGGCATAGCCGTTCGGCGGGGCGGGTTCTAGGGATTAGGTTCCGGGTTCTAGAGGGCAGGGTCCGACGGTGGATCGCCCGCGCTTCAAAAACCCAAGGCAGCCGCACGGCGTCCGGCTCTGGAGTCCCAGCGCGTCCCCAGACCCTAAGACCAAATCCCTAGAACCTAGAACCTGGAACCTGGAACCTAGAACCTAGAACTTGGAACCCAGTCCCTACGAAACGCCCTGCTCGGCCAGCCACTCGACGATCTTGGACTTGGGCATGGCCCCGGCCTTCATGGCGACGACCTCGCCGCCCTTGAACAGCATCAGGGTCGGCACACCGCGCACACCCATCTTCGTCGGGGTCATGGGGCTGTCGTCGATGTCGACCTTGGCCACGGTGAGCGAGCCGGACAGTTCGTCGGAAATCTGTTCCAGGGCCGGGCCGATCTGTTTGCACGGGCCGCACCAGATCGCCCAGAAATCGACCAGCACAGGCTTGTCCGACTTCAGCACATCGGCTTCGAAAGTGTCGTCAGTGACAGCGACGGTGGCCATGGGGAGGTCTCCGAAAAACAGGGGGCGAATCCAGCCGGGACTGATTCTGGTACCCGGCGAATGTGGGGTCGAGGCAGATTCGGCTCAACCCCCGCCCATCGCTTCGAGGGCGGCGGCGATCATCCCCTCGGGGATCAGATCCAGCCTCGGCCCGTCGGTCCACAGCAGGGCGGCATGCACGGGACGCCCCGGCCACAGGCCGCGCAGCACCGCCACATAGGCCGCCAACTGGGCGATATAGGCCGGGTCGGTGGCGTCCACCGAGGACGGGGCCGGCCGGTTGGTCTTGAAGTCACAAACCAGCACCTGGTCATCTGTGACGATCAGTCGGTCCAGCCGCCCGGCGATCTTCAGGCCCTCGGGCAGGCCCGGTCCCCAGCCGGCGATCGAGGCCTCGGCGCGAGACCCTGGCCCAAACAGGATGGCGAACTCCGGCTCGGCCAGAACCGCCAGCACCGCCTCGGCGATCTCGCTGCGCTGGGTCGCCTCCAGATCCGCCTGACGCGCCAGATAGGCCTCGGCAGCCTCGCGCCGCTCTCCGGGCTTCAAGTCGGGCAACAGTTCGAACAGCTTGTGGATCAACTCACCGCGCCGGAATCGGCCCAGCCCATCCTCCCGCGCCAGGGGGGATGCCGCCGCCAGCCGGGGCCGTCCCGCCAGGGCCGAGGGCGAGGCCCAGCCGCGCCGCGTTTCGGGGGCCGGAATCCCATGGAGCCAGGACGGCTCGGTGTGCTCCACCAGGGGCGCGACGGCTCGAGCGCCCAACGCCTGCGGGGCCTCGCCCAGACGCAGGGCCGACCCTTCCGGCACAGCCCCGGCGGCCCGCAGGCCCTGTTCGACCAGGGTGTACCAGCTGGTTTCGGATGGGGTCTTGCGATCTGCCCGCAGGGACCCCGCAATCACCAGCCGATCGGCGGCGCGCGTCAGTGCCACATAGAGCAGCCGAAGCGCCTCATCGGCCTCACGCTCGTCGCGGCGTTCGCGGGCCAGTCGCGACGCCGCACAGTCGCGGGTCGCGCTTTGAGCCCAGAGAAACCCGCCGCCCTCGGTTCTCAACAGGGCCGATCCCTGCCCTCCCATACCCTCGACCGTGGTTTCGGGCAGAAAGACGATCGGGGCCTCCAGCCCCTTGGCCCCATGCACCGTCATCATGCGGACTTCGCCCTTGGGCGCATCCATCTCGCGCTTCACCTCGATCTCGGCGCGCCCCATCAGATCGATCACGGCCTGCAGGCTCTGGCCCCCCCGCCCCTCGCAGGCCAGCACCTCGGCCAGGAAGGCATCGGCGGCATCGGCGGCCTCCGGCCCCAGCCGCGTCAGCATCCGCGCCCGCATCGAGCGGCCCTCATCGTCCACCTGGGCCAGGAAGGTCGCATACAGGTCGTAGGGCGTCTGGTTGCGCGCCCGATCCATCAGGTCCTTCAGCCGATCCGCCGCCTCCCGCCACAGCGGGGTTTCGTCGGCGCGCAGCCTGAGTCGACTCCACAGCGAGCGGCCCTCCCGTCCATGGCCGAGCGCGAACAGGTCCTCGTCTGACAGGCCTAAGAACGGCGACTTCAACAGTGCCGCCAGCGACAGATCGTCCTCTGGCCACAGGATCACCCGGCCCAGCGCCAGGAGGTCATCGGACAGGATATGCTGGGACAGCTTCAGCCGATCCGCCCCGGCCACGGGCACCCCGCGCCGCTTCAGGGTTCGAAGAATTTCCGTGAACAGGGCCTTGCGCCGCCGCACCAGGATCAGGATGTCGCCATAGCCGGCCGGTCGCTGCCGGTCGCCCTCTCCGACCGCGTCGCCCCGCGCGACGAGGGCCTGAATCTCGTCGACGACCTGGCGCGCGATGATCTGGTTGGCGGTCTCGGTCGGCCGTGCGCGATCGGGACGGTCCCATGCTCCCGGCTTGGCGGCGGGTGCCTCCTGCACCAGCGGCCACAGATCGACACAGCCTTCGGCCTCTCGCGTCGGCGGATGCACGACACGATCCTCACCCAGGGGGGGCGGCACCCCGCGTCGGGCCGATTCCGGCTCAAAGACCTTATCGACCAGTTTGAGCACGGCCTGGGCCGAGCGCCACGAGTGCGCCAGGGCCGGCGCGCGGAACAGCCGGTCCGCGCCCTCAACCCGCGCCTGATAGGCATGGCTTTCTTCCAGCACCCGATAGGCGTCCGCGCCCTGGAACGAGAAGATCGACTGCTTGACATCGCCGACCACGAACAGGCTGCGCTGAACCCGGCGCTCGGCCTCGTCCGCCGCTGTCGCACCGCTGAAGAAGTCGCCGGTCAGGCGCTCGACCAGGCCCCACTGTTCGGGGGCGGTATCCTGGGCCTCATCCACAAGGATGTGGTCGATGCCACCGTCCAGCTTGAACAACACCCAGGCGGCATCGTCGCGTTCCGCCGTCAGCCTCAGGGCCTTGTCGATGAGGTCTTCGAAGTCCAGCGCCCCGCGCCGGCGCTTCTCGGCCTCATAGGCCTGGGCATAGGCCAGGCCGAGCGTGAGGACCGCCACCGTCATCTCGGCGATGACCGCCGCCCGCAGCCGTTCGCGCGCGACCTCCAGCCGCGCCTGTTCGGCGATGACGCGAGTCTGCAGATCCGGCCGCTTCTTCAGGCAAGCGGCGTTTTCGGTCCACTTGGCCGCCGGACCTTCTGCTGGAACGCCACTTACCTTGTTGAAGAAGACCTCGCACAGTTCGAGAATCGGCGGCGTATGACTGGCCTCAAGCCAGGCTCGCATCTGAGCCGCGTCATCCTGGTTTCCCTGAGCCCCGGTCGCCAGGCAGTCCGCCATCTCGCGCCAGAACTCCCGATCGAAATCACCCGCCGCTTCGGTCTCGACCGCCTCGACGCTGGACGCTCCTGCGAACCCGACCGAGCGCCAGACGGCCTCGCCCCAGCCCTCACCCTGGGCTTCGATCCATCGAGCGATGGCGAAGCGGCGCGCCGACAGGGTGCCGAACAGGCTCTCGAACCTGCGATGATCCAGGCTTTCCGACAGCCGGTCATAGGCCGCCTGGATCGCCGCAGACGATCCGTCCATCGACCAGCGGGCGACCTCGGCCCGCGCCTCGACGGCGACCAGCGAGGCTTCGGCGTCATCCAGTTCACGGAAGTTGGGCGACACCCCGGCCTCCACCGGGAACCGCCTCAGAAGATGGGCGCAGAAGGCGTGAATGGTCTGGATTTTCAGCCCGCCCGGCGTCTCCAGCGCCTCGGCGAACAGCTGGCGCGCCCGCGACAGGTCCAGGTCATCCGCCGGCGATCCGCGCAGATGTGTCAGTTCCTCGGCCAGCGCCCCGTCGGCCATGACCGACCAGTCGCCCAGCCGCTTGAACAGGCGACGCTTCATCTCTGCGGCGGCCGCCCGGGTGTAGGTGATGCACAGGATACGCTCCGGCTTGACGTCCAGCAGCAACAGCCGCGCCACCCGGTCGATCAGCGTCTTGGTCTTGCCAGACCCGGCATTGGCCGTGACGAAGACATTGATGTGCGGATTCGACGCCTCATCCTGCAGGCGCGCCGCCATGGCGCGATTGGCGGCGCTCATTCGTCGCCTCCGTCGCTGTCGGCCGAACTCCATTCGAAGACCCGCGCCAGATGCGCGTAGTCACCTTGCCTGTCCTTGAAGAACTCCGGGGCCGTACGCGATGCATAGGGTTCGGACGGGTCCTCGAAATGGGTCAGGCGCGCCACCATCCCCGCCCAGGCCTTGGTCGAGGCCGACACCGGGTCACCACCGGACCTGTCGGACCACGCCTCCTTTTCCACGATCGGCGGATTGCGCCCGGAGACCTGCACATAGGTCAGGCCTGCTGGGACAAGCTCGCGGTCCTCGAACCCACCCTGCATGGCCAGCGCCCCGGTCAGGGTCAGCTGGGGAGTGAAGCCACGATCCACCTGGGCCGGGGACGGCGGCGTCCCCGTCTTGAAGTCCATCACATAGATGCGGCCCCCCTCGACCTCAATGCGGTCGGCCCGGGCCGACAGGCGATGCGTGCGCGCGCCCGCCGCGAAGGGGCGTTCGGCGCGCAGCTCGACCAGCACCCGGCGGCCATCGGCCCGGCGCCGGGTCTCGAAGGCCGTCACAGCCTCGGCGGTGTTGCGGGCCAGGGCGCGCTCGCGGGCCAGTCCGGCATCTTCCATGCCGCCGGCCTTCAACTCGGCCATGTAGCGAGCCTCGAATACCGCCGGATCGGCTTCGGCCCCGGCATTCAGGGCCTCGGCAAAGTCCTCGAAGGCGGCATGGATCGCCGTGCCGCGCAGCCGCGCGTCGATGGGCTCATCAGGCGGGGCCAGTCGCTCCAGCCTCAGGATCTTGCGCGCCCAGATGGCGTAGGGATCGCGCGCCAGGGTTTCGATGTCCGACACCGACCAGCGCGTCGGGCGCGCCGCGACATCTGGAGCCGGGGCCGGGCGTTCCGCCGGCTGATAGGTGCCGGAGCGATCCAGCGCGGCGGCCCAGGCGTGCAACTCAGGACGGTCGGCAAGGGGGACGCCCGCCCCCCTGGCCAGGGTCTGTAGCCGCCACAGCCAGCGCGACGGCACCACCGGCTGGCCGTCGCGTCGATCCGCGTGGACGAGATAGACCTCGGGGGCCGAGGCCGCCTGGGCGAAGTCATGCGCCGCCAGGCCCAGCCGCGCGTCCGGCGACGGCAGGCCAAGCGTCCGCCACATCGGCCGCGACAGGAACGGATCGGCGGGGGCCGCGCGCGGCCACACCCCCTCCTCCAGTCCGGCCAGGATCATGCGGTCGGCCCGCACCAGGCGCGCCTCGATGGCCCCCAGCACCCGCAGACGCGGGTGGGTGGCGCGATCGGTCCGAACTGTCTGGCTGTCGAGCAGGGTCTTAACCAGATCGGCGAAGGCGACCGCGTCCAGCTCGGGCAGGGCCTGGCCGTGTTCGATCAGCCCTGCCACCAGCCTCGCTGCCGCCTCGCCCTCGGTCCCGCGCCAGGCCCGGTCACCCGCCAGACCTTCGATCAGACCGGCAAGGCGTTCGGCCCAGCGGTCCGCGCAGTCCACATGTGGCGGCTCGGGCAGCAAGCCCTCCAACTGATCGGCCAGGGTCAGAGCCCGCTCCAGCCGCGCCCGCCGCCAGGGCCGGCGCTGGATGCCGCGATGGTCCGGCTCGCGCGCGGCCGCGATACGCTCGCGGATCTCAGCCCAGGACCGCGCGCGGGGGCCGTGGAAGGCTGCGTCTTCAAGTCCCCGACGAGCCTTGGGATGGGCGGCAACATCCGGGTGTTTCAACGTCGCCAGCAACAGGATCGGGTCCAGCGGTTCGGCCATCAGACGCGCCGCCAGCGCCACCAATCCACCCGGCCCCGTGCGCGACAGCGGCCGTCCGGCGGAATCGTCGACCATCAGGCCCCAGCGCGTCAGCCGCGCTTCGATTCGCCGCGCCAGACCTTGATCGGGCGTCACCAGGGCGCAGGTCTTGCCGGGTGTCTCGACCGCCTCTCGCATCAGGAGGGCGCACAGGGTTGCGGCCTCCTCCTCGTGCGCGGCCCGCACCAGCGTCAGGCCCTCCAGCCCTTCGGCCACCGGATCGGTCGAACGCCCTGCACGCAGACGGGCAATCACCCCCAGCCAGTCCGCCGTCGCCTCGGTCGGACGCAGGGCCTCATTGATCACCCGTTGACGCGCCGTGCCGCCCGGATCCGCCAAGGTAGAGGCCGGCCAGACCCCGACCTCGGCACGCGGGACGCCGCCCAACCTCAGGAGATCCTTCAGCGCCCCTTGCGGATGGGCCTCACGAACCTCGCGCCAGGCCTCATCGGCCAGACCCTGATCCAGCCCCGGCAGGACCACACAGCCCTGCGGCGCTGCGGCCACCACGGCCAGCAGCCGCGCTGCGGTCGGGGCCGTCTCGGTCATGCCCGCCGCGATCACGGGATAGGCGGGTGGGTTCGCCTCCCATTGATCGGCCAGCCGTTTCAGAATGATGATCCGGCGCTCGGACGGATCCACCAGCCCCAGCGCTTCCAGCCGCTCCGGCCAGTCTTTCAAAGCCCGGTTCAAGAGCCGCGCCGACACCTCGAAATGCCGCGCCTGATCCCCCAGTTCCAGGCCGTCGAGCAGACCCGGCGTCGCCTTCTCCTGGGCCTGGGCCGCATCGAGAAAGCCGATCAGGGCTTCGGCTGTGGCCAGGGCTTCCGCGGCCCCGATCTCCCGCCCCTCCTCGGCGGCCTGGGTAGCCGCCAGCCGCGCCATCTCGAACCGTCGCCGCAAGGGATCGACCGCCGGGGCCACGCTGACGGCAATATCGGCCGGCTCGAACGGCGGCTCACCGGTCTCCAGATCGCCCAGCGCCAGAATACGCGGCAACAGCACCGCCGAACGCCCTGTCGCCGCCTTCAGAAACGCCTCGGCCAGATCACGCGCGCCACGCCGGTTCGGCAGCAGGATCACTGCCTCGGCCAGCCCGGTCGGATCGGCCCCGTATTCCGCGATCAGGCCGGCCGCCAGATCTTCGAGAAAGGGGCGGTGCGCCGGGATCGAATACCAGCCCTGCATGACCTAGCTCGCCAGCCGGGCGTCCGCCGCCCGGACCGCCTCGGGATCGCCGACATGCATCCAGTCGCCGTCCATCACAGACGCGAACAGCCGGCCCTCGTCGGCCAGCCGCCGCCAGATCGGCGACAGCGAAAACCGCCCGTCCGGCCCGTCATCCACGACCTGCGGGCGGGTGATATGCACGCCCATATAGGCCAGCGGCGCTTCAGGAGCCTCGCCCCGAAACCGGAACCGGCCATCCTCATCCAGAAACCCGTCGCCGCGCCCGGGCCAGCCGATGCTGCCCGCGCGCCGGGCCAGCAGCAGCGCCACATCCATACATTCCGGGTCCCACAGCCGTGCCAGGTCGTTCAGGGCGTCGCCCCGGTCGATCCAGACACTGTCGATATTGGCCACCCAGACCGGATCGTCGCCGACCAGGCCGCGCGCCTTTTTCAGACCCCCGCCGGTTTCCAGCAGTTCAGCCCGTTCATCCGAGATGACGATCTCCACATCGCGCCGCGCTGCCAGATGGCTCTCCAGCCGGTCTGCGAACCAATGGACATTGACTACCGCGCGGGTCACTCCAACCTCGACCAGCCGATCCAGCACATGGTCGATCAGGGCGCGGCCTCCGACTTCGACCAGGGCCTTGGGCCGGTCGTCGGTCAGCGGGCGCATCCGGGTCCCCAGCCCGGCGGCCAGGACCATGGCGGTGGTGGGTCTAGACGTCACGTTCGGCTCTCTTGCGGCACATGGCGATCAAACCAAGCGGACAGCTGCGCCAGTTCTGGACGTTTCAGGTTTTGTTCCAGGTGCCGCCACATGCGCGGCATGAAGGCTCGGTAACGCGGCTTGCCGTCGCGCGCGATCAACCGCGCAAAGATGCCCAGGATCCGCGCCTCATTCAGCGCCGCCAGGGCGGCATAGTCGGCCAGGAAGGCCTCCCTGTCGGTCTGGGGTCGGAGCGCGAAATAGTGCGCCAGCGCCTGCGCCTCCAGGTCGGGCGAGACGTCGCGCCGGGCGTCCTGAAGCAGGGAATGCAGGTCCCAGCTGGGGTGGGCCCTGACCGCATCCTGAAAGTCGATCATGCCGACCCGCGCCGCGCCGGTTCGACCGGGCAACCAGATCAGGTTCTCGGCATGATAGTCCCGGTGGGCCAGCACCGACGCGCCTGCGGCTCCGCGCGCCACCAGCGGGGCCCAGGCCGCCGCCCATTCGTCCAAAGCCGCCTCGCCAAAGCTCAGGCGCGGATCCAGCTGCGGCAGCCATTCGACGAACAGATCGGCCCCGCCCTGGAGCGCCGTCGCATCGTAGTCCAGCACCGGCCAGCTCAACGCCCCGACCACCAGCGAGGTGGGCGGCGCGACCTCATGCAGGTGCGCCAGCGCCTCGACCGCGCCGAGGTAGAGCGGCGCTTCGGCCTGCCCCTGTTCAATGACACGGGCGAACAGGTCGTCGCCAAAATCTTCCAGCACCGCTAGGCCGCGCGGCGCGTCCAGCGCCACGATGTCAGGTGCCGACAGGCCCTGGCTTTTCAGATAGGCCGCGACCCCCGCGAAGGCCTCGATCCGCCCGGCCGACAGACGCGCCGTGGCATTCCAGCCAGCGGCCCGGCGCTGGTCCGGCGTCATGGTCGGGTCACAGATCACGCTCTCGGCCGCCGGGGCCTGATCCATCAGCATCAGGGTGGCACCGCCCGCCGTCTTCAGCCGCTCATAGCGCCGCGTCGAGGCGTCGCCGGGCAGCGGGTGCCGCTCAGCGGTCTCCAGGCCCGCCGCCTTCAGAAACTCCAGCCGTTCGGCCTCACGATCAGAACTCAAGTCGGCGTCCTTTCCAGCGGCCCTGCGGCGTCAACCGGGCGATACGGCCTTCGCCGGCGTGGGACAACTCCAGGGCCAGCTGATCCGGGGCCAGGCGCGCCCATTCCCGTTGGCTTATGCGAACGGGCCATTCGACTATGGCCGCCCCCTGATCCAGGGCCTCTTCCAGCCCGATCTCCAGGGCTTCGCCCTGCCCTTCCAGCCGGTAGAGGTCGAAATGGGCGATGGCCGGATCGGTCTCATAGAACTGTACCAGGGTGAACGTCGGCGACGGCACCTCCTCCTCGGGTCCGGCCAGGGCCTGGATCAGGCCGCGCGCCAGCACCGACTTGCCGGCCCCCAGCGGCCCGCTGAGCAGGATCGCCTCGCCGGGCTCGACCTGCCTGGAAATGGCCGCGCCGAGCCGCGCCGTTGCATCGGCGTCGGCCAGCCTGACCTCGACCGTCCCATCCAGGATCACGCGAAAACCGCGTCGGGCTGGTTGGCCAGCACCCGCTCGACATAGGCCTTCAGCGCAAAGGTCGCCTTGGCCGCGTCGATGTCCAGACGGCTCGGCGCAATCACCGGACCGACCACCAGCTGGAATTTGCGCCCGCGCTTGTTCAGCATCTCATGGAACAGGGTCACATCCCTGAGTTCTTCCGAGAAGCGATCAAACGTGTGGAACAGGGTCGATCGCGGGCCCGCCACATGGATCGGCACGATCGGGGCCTCATACTTGCGGGCCAGGGACGCGGCCGTCGCCGCCCACGGCGGATCGGTCAGTTGGCCCGACGGGTCCTGGCGCGCCAGCCGCCCGGCCGGGAACAGCACGACGCATCGTTCCGCCTCAAAGGCGTCACGCGCGGCCTGGAGCGTGGTGCGGGTCTTTTCGCGGGTGCGTTTGGTTTCGACCCATTCCACCGGAATCACCACCTCGCCCAGGCGCGGCGACACCCTCAGGGCGTCGGCATTGGCGAAATAGATGGCGTCGTCGCGCACCCGCTTGATGGCGTCATGGACCGCCAGGCCGTCAGCAATGCCGGTGGGGTGATTGCACACCACGATACAGCGGCCCGTCCTGGGAACCCGATCCAGCAACAGGGCCGACACCTGCAGGTCCAGCAGCGTCGACACATAGTCCAGCGCCTCGGCCCCGGACATCGGGGCGATGGCGTCGGCCATCCGCCGCGCCTTGGCATAGTCGAGCATGGCATAAAGGGCCGGCCGCACGGCCGGCCAGGCGAACGACCCCGTCAGCCGCGGCGCCCGCTCGGCGATCAGAACGTCGATGATGTGAGGCGCGGGGACAATGGAGTTCATGCGGGTCGGATGATCGTCCGGCGTGGCCTGCGCCGCAAGCTACCAGATGCGATTGACACCGAAGGCGTCGAAGGCCGTATCATTCGAAACGATCACCAGATCCTCCAGCAGCGCCTGGGCGATCAGCATCCGGTCGAAAGGGTCCCGATGCGCCTGGTCGTAGCCGGCCGCCGCGAAAGCGTGACCGACCTCGACCGCCAGGGATCTGAAATTCTCTCGGCCCATCCAACCCGCAAAGTCACTGACCAGCAGGCCCGCCTCCGGCAGCTTGCCGAGGCGGTGTTTCAAGCGGATTTCGTAGGCTGAAACGGCGCTGACCCACACTGACGAGGCCTCGTAGATCGCAGACCTGACATGGACGGGCATGCGGTTATCACCTGCGAACCACCAGAGGACCGCATGGGTATCCAGGAGAAGATTCAAAAGTCGTCCTTCGGACCCAGATCGACGACCGTGCCGTCCTCCCGGACCTCATAGGCGTGCCCTTCCCAGGCCAGCAGTTCTTCTTCAGGCAAAGGGTCGAAAAATCGGTCGTCGATCTTGATGAGGCCCTTCAGCCGACCGAATTGCCGTTTCGGGCGCTGGGCCGCCTCATCGACAAGCACCAGCTTGACCACCGGCTTGTCGCGCCGAGCGATGATGATTTCCTCGCCCGCCTCCACCCGCGCGATCAGGCGCGACAGGTTGGTCTTGGCCTCATGTACGGTGACCTGGGACTTCATGGCTAAGCATCTTAGCTAAGTTAGCTAAGAACGACAAGGGTGCGCGGGTCGAACGCGGGTGCTAGCAATCGCTCCCTGTCCTGTAGGAGGGAGTCGCCCATGAACCGCCTTGCCCGTCCGATCGTCTCGGTGATCGCCCTGTCCGCCGCCCTGGCTGCGACCCCCGCCCTGGCTCAGGAGCCCGAAGGGCGCGCCTTCACGGTCGATGACCTGGCGCGGCTGGAACGGGTGTCGGATCCGCAGGTGTCGCCGGACGGCCGCACCGTCATCTATGGCCTGCGCCAGACCGACTGGGAGAACAACCGGGGTGTTTCCAGCCTCTGGTCGGTTCAGACCGGGGGCGGCGAGCCTCATCGCCTGGCGATCTCCGATGAAGGCGCCGGCAACGCCCGCTGGGCAGCGGACGGACGCCTGTTCTTCCTGCGCGGCGGCCAGGTCTGGGTCAGCGCCGACCAGGGCGCGACCGCCACGCAGGCGACCGCTCTGCCGCTGGACGTCGGCTCTTTCCGCATCGGCCCGGACGGCGGGTCGCTTGTGGTGTCGCTGGAAGTCTATCCGGCCTGCGAGGGCGACCTCGCCTGTACCGTCAACGAGGTCAGCCACCGCGAAGGCCGCACCGAAACCGGCCAGGTCTATGACCGCACCTTCGTGCGCCACTGGGACACCTGGGAGGATGGCCGTCGCAATCACCTGTTCCGGGTCGACCTGACCCCCGGCGCGCCGGCGAGCACGGCCACGGCCCTGATGCTCGGCTTCGACGGCGACACTCCGTCGGTTCCGTTCGGCGACGAGGGCGAATATGCCATCAGCCCAGACGGTGGATCCGTGATTTTCTCGGCGCGCCTGGCCGGTCAGACCGAGGCCTGGAGCACCAATTTCGACCTGTATCAGACCCCGATGACGGGCGGCGAACTGGTCAATCTGACCGATGCCAATGACGCCTGGGACACCGGCCCGGTGTTTTCGCCCGATGGCCGCACGCTGGCTTATCGCGCCATGAGCCGCCCAGGCTTCGAAGCCGATCGCTGGCGCATCCTGCTGCGCGATGTCGCCACCGGAACCACCCGCGAGATCGCCGCCGACTGGGATCGCTCGGCCGATTCCCTGGCCTGGTCGCCGGATGGCGGCACCCTGTATCTGACGGCCCAGGACACCGGCACGACCCGGCTGTTCTCCATCGACGTCCGCTCAGGCCGCGTCACGCCCCTGACCAGCGGCGGCCATGTCGGGTCCTTCGGCCTGGCGGACGGCGGCATCGTCTATGCCCGTGACGGTCTGGATGGTCCGGTCAATCTCTATTACCGCTCGCAGCGCGGTCGCGACGTCCCGCGTCAGATCACCAACCACAATGCCGAGGTGATGGGCCAGATTGACCTGGGCGACTACGAACAATTCTCCTTCGACGGCTGGAACGGTGAGACCGTCCACGGCTATGTCGTGCGTCCGCACAACTATCAGGAAGGCATGGAATATCCGGTGGCCTTCCTCATCCACGGCGGGCCGCAAGGCTCGTTCGGCGACGGCTGGTCCTACCGCTGGAATCCCCAGACCTACGCCGGTCAAGGCTATGCGGTGGTGATGATCGATTTCCACGGCTCGACCGGCTACGGCCAGGCCTTCACCGATGCCATCTCCCAGCACTGGGGCGACCGTCCGCTGATCGACCTCCAGCGCGGCTGGGAGCATGTGCAGGCCAACTACGACTTCATCGATGAGGATCGCGCCTGTGCGCTCGGGGCCTCCTACGGCGGCTATATGGTCAACTGGATCGCCGGCAACTGGAACGAGCCGTGGAAGTGCCTGGTCAATCACGACGGCGTCTTCGACACCCGCTCGATGGGCTTCGAGACCGAAGAGCTCTGGTTCACCGAGTGGGAGAACGGCGGCACGCCTTGGGAAAACCCCGAAGCCTATGAGCGGTTCAACCCGGCCAACCACGTTCAGGACTGGCGCGTGCCGATGCTGGTGATCCAGGGGGACCTCGATTTCCGTATCCCGACGGCTCAGGGGCTGGCGACCTTCAATGCACTCCAGCGCCGGGGCATCCCCAGCCGCCTGCTGTTCTTCCCCAACGAGAACCACTGGGTGCTGCGCGCTCACAACTCGGTCCAGTGGCACCGTACGGTTCAGGACTGGCTGGCGCGTTACGCCCCGGCCGGTGCCGAGCCGATCGACTAGGCCGGAGGTCGCGGGCGAGAATGGCCACGGACGCTGAGGCGCGCTGGCGCGGCCTGCCTGATCGGACGTTTGACGTCGTCCTCGCCGACCCACCCTGGGGCTATTACGGAGCCCAGGACAAATGGGGCGCGGCGGCCAAATTCTATGAGACTTCGCCGGATGAGGCCCTGCTCGCCTTTCCGATGAAGCGACTGATGGCCAAACGGTCGGTGCTGTTCCTGTGGGCCACCTCACCCCGGCTCGATCTGGCCCTGCGCTGCATCGCGGCCTGGGGCCTGCACTATCGCGGCGTCGCCTTCGTCTGGGTCAAGACCCGCAAGGATGGTGCCCCTATCGGGGCCCAGGGCGTGCGCCCCTCCATCGTCAAGCCGACGGTCGAATACGTCCTGGCCGCCAGCCCCCAACGCACCGGTCGTCCCCTGCCCCTGGCCGACGAAGGCGTCCCAAACGTCGTCATGGCACCAAAGAGCGTCCACTCCGAAAAGCCCGCCGAGATCGCGGCCCGCATCGAGCGGCTCTACCCCGAGGCCAACCGTCTCGAACTCTTTTGCCGAGCCCCCCGCCCCGGCTGGTCTGCCTGGGGCGACCAGGTCGAGGTCGGACCCCAACCGGCCTCAGTGAAGAAACCGCGCGTCGGCCGACCACGCACCGCCGAATAGTCCGGCCAAGCTGGCGAAGCGCGGCCCGACCCGCTAAACCCGCCCGCGACTCCCCGCCGCTGCGGCCAGTTTTCAGGATTTACGCGACCATGCGCGACATCGATCACTTCATCGACGGCTCCAGCTTCACCGGGGCCTCGGGCCGCTTCAGCGACGTCATGGACCCGAACACGGGCGAGGTTCAGGCACGGGTCCAACTGGCCACCGAAGCCGAGGTCGATCGGGCCGTCCAGAACGCCCAGGCCGCCTTCGAGGAATGGTCCGCCACCAACCCCCAGCGCCGGGCGCGGGTCCTGTTCGAGTTCAAACGCCTGGTCGAGGCCAATATGGACGAACTGGCCCACCTGCTCTCGTCCGAACACGGCAAGGTCATCGCCGACGCCAAAGGCGACATCCAGCGCGGCCTGGAGGTGATCGAGTTCGCCTGTGGCATCCCGCATGCGCTCAAGGGGGAATACACCTGGGGTGCCGGACCGGGCATCGACGTCTATTCCCTGCGCCAGCCTCTGGGCGTGGTGGCCGGCATCACCCCGTTCAACTTCCCGGGCATGATCCCGATGTGGATGTTCGGGGTGGCCATTGCGGTCGGCAACACCTTTATCCTCAAGCCGTCCGAGCGCGATCCGTCGGTGCCGGTGCGTCTGGCCGAACTGATGATCCAGGCCGGGGCCCCCAAGGGCGTCCTGAATGTGGTCCATGGCGACAAGACCGCTGTGGACGCCATCCTCAAGCACCCCCAGGTCCACGCCGTCAGCTTCGTCGGCTCGTCTGACATCGCCCACTATGTCTATCGGACCGGGGCCGAGCACGGAAAGCGGGTCCAGGCCATGGGCGGGGCCAAGAACCACGGCATCGTCCTGCCCGACGCCGACATGGACCAGGTCATCAAGGACCTGTCGGGTGCCGCCTTCGGCTCCGCTGGCGAACGCTGCATGGCCCTGCCTGTGGTGGTGCCGGTCGGCCAGAAGACCGCCGACGAACTGCGCGAGCGCATGGTCGCCGAGATGCAGACCCTCAAGGTCGGGGTCTCGACCGATGCCGCGGCCCACTACGGCCCCGTCGTCAACGCCGCCCACAAGGCCCGCGTCGAAGGCTGGATCCAGAAGGGTGTCGATGAAGGGGCCGAACTGGTTGTCGATGGTCGCGGCTTCAGCCTCCAGGGTCACGAGAAGGGCTATTTCATCGGCCCGTCGCTGTTCGACCATGTGAAGCCGACCATGGAGAGCTACCGCGAGGAGATCTTCGGCCCGGTCCTGCAGATCATGCGCGCCGACAGCTTTGAAGAGGCCCTGGCCCTGCCCAGCCGCCACCAGTACGGCAACGGCGTCGCCATCTTCACCCAGAACGGTCGCGCCGCGCGCGACTTCGCCACGCGCGTCAATGTCGGGATGGTCGGCATCAATGTGCCGATCCCGGTGCCGGTGGCCTACCACACCTTCGGCGGCTGGAAGCGCTCGGCCTTCGGCGACATCAACCAGCACGGCATGGAAGGCGTCCGCTTCTGGACCAAGACCAAGACAGTCACCGCGCGCTGGCCGGATTCAGAGCTGGAGCATTCCGACAGCTCTTTCGTCATCCCGACCATGGCGTGATCGGACCGAAACATCCTGACCGGAGGTCAAGCCATGACCGAACGACTCTATCGCCGCCCCAAGCAGCCGGCCCTGTTCTGGATGGTGTTCGGCCTGGTCGCCGTGATGGCGGCGTCCGCCGTGGCGTTCCTGGCGATCTACAGCTAGATTTCCATCTCGGCTTCGCTTGCCGGTTGTCCCGGGACAGAAAGCAGCGTTCGCCGTGGTAGGATTCGGTTGCTGAAGTTTCTCAAGGTTCCTCCCCATGCGTAAAATCCTGGTCTGGAGCGCCCTTGCCATCGTCATCGCCCTGGCGGTCGCGATCGGCGGCTATTGGGCCTACTGGTCGATGTACGCCCGCTTCCAGCCCACGGTGATCACGCGCAATCAGGCCGAGATCCAGGAACTGCTCGATTCCGCCAGCTGGGTTTCCGAAGGCGGCGGCGGCGCGCCCCTCTATGTCGTCGGATGGCGGGATTGCGGGGCCTGTCGCGACTATGAGACCGAGGAATTTCCCCTGCTGCGCGCAGCCGGCGTCGATCCGCGCGTCGTGATCATCGCCCGTCCCGACCGCGAGGGTATGGCCCAGTCAACCGCCGCCGAACGTGCCACCGTGGCCGAGATCTGGCTGACACGCGACTGGACGCTCTATCAGCGCTGGACGGCCACGCCGTCGCGCAACTGGACCGCCGCCGGAATTCCGCCGGCGGACGGCAATATGGCCCGCTCGGCCGTGGTCGAGGCGGGCCGAGACTTCCAGCAACGGCTGGAGAGCCTGCTCAGGGCCTCAGGCGTTCGCGGCATGACCTATCCGCTGGTGCTGTGGCGCGACCGCGACGGCTTCCTGAAGGTCTGCGCCTGTTCAGATGCGCGCTCCTTCGCCTTCATCCGCGACGATCTCGGGGCCGAGGACAGCCTGCCCCAGCCCGCGCCGACGGGACCGATGGGGCCGGATTCCCCGGCACCTCCTCTGCCCTATCCCGACGTCAATGGTGACCAACCTGAGACGCTTCCGACGATCCCGCCGGTTCCGGGTACCGGTGGCGCGTCACCCGGCACGGGTGCCCCGCCGGCTCGTCCGGCTGGACCACCGACCCCGCGTGAGCCGCCGACGCCGTCCCAGGAAGAAGACACCGTCTTCTACCGATAGGTCGTCTCCAGGCCGCCCTGATACCGGGAGTGGTATCATTCACTTTGTGCGCGAACTGCATTTCTCCGTTGTCAGAACTGCGTTATCATTCGTTGTTCTGGGTTGCCGAATGACTCGGCGAGGGGAGACACGATGAAGAAGATTCTGCTGACCGGCGTCGCTGGTCTTGCCATGGTCGCTGCGGCACCGGTTTCAGCCGAGCCCGACGGCCCCTATATCGCCGGTGATATCGGCTACCACTGGCCGAACGAGTTCGAGACCACGGTCTGTACCGGCGTCATCGCCGTCTTCTGTACGCCGGCCGATGTCGAGCTGTCGAACGGCTGGACTGCCTTTGGTCGTTTCGGAACGCGGGTGAACTCCAGCTTCCGCATCGAAGGTGAACTCGGTTACCGCGATACCGGCGTCGAGAACGTCAACGGTGTTGCGCCGGCGACCGACATCGACGGCCATGTCTGGTCGGCCATGGCCAATGCCATGTTCGACTTCGGCTCGGGCCGCGCCCGCCCGTTTGTCGGGGCCGGCGTCGGCTGGGGCAGCGTGACTCTGGATGACGGGACCGACGAACTCGATGATTCGGGTCTGGCCTGGCAGGTGCTGGCCGGTCTGGCGATGCAGACGGGTCCGCGCGGCAACATCGACATCACCTACCGCTACTTCAACATCAGCGACGTCGAGATGGGGGACGGCACCCCGACGGGCACGATCGCCGGCGATTTCAGCGATCATTCGATCACCATCGGCTATCGTCACTCGTTCGGTGCGATTGCGGCCCCGCCGCCGCCGCCCCCGCCGCCGCCGCCGCCGCCGCCTCCCCCGCCGCCGCCGCCTCCCCCGCCGCCGCCGCCGGTGCAGCCGTCGTGGAACGCGCGTGAGTTCGTGGTCCTGTTCGACTGGGATCGCTTCGACCTCACCCCGCAGG
>CAUJHO010000050.1 GCA_963205025.1 Pseudomonadota bacterium
TGGTAGCCGTCGCTAGGGGCCGCCCGCGCGCGCCGAGGCGTCGCGGGCGGCGGCCAGGCGTTGCGGTACCAGGCCGCGCAGGCCCGTCTGGCCGACGGTACGGCCCCCGGCCTCCTGGCCCCTGACCCAGCGCACCTCGACCTCAAGGGCGAGGGCGTCCTGAAGGTCGACCACGACAACGCGCTTGGGTAGTTCGGTGCGCCGATCCAGGCGCAGGCGCAGGCCGCTGCGCGATTCATCAGTGATCCGGCAGACGATCTCGCTCGCGCTCGCCAGCACGAGCGCGCGGCGGTTCGCCGGCTTGCGGGCTTCACCCCTGCGGTCTTCCTTCGATCCGCCGAACACGCGGGGTCTCCATTTTCAATGGGTGCACTTCCTGACCCGGCAAGTGCCTCTACTTGCCGGGAAGCGCCTACAGCCCGTCTTTCGACAGGATCAGGGTTGCGTTGGTGCCGCCGAAGCCGAACGAGTTGGACATCACCGTCGTCAGCTCGCCGTCGTGGCGAGCGCGCAGGATCCGCATCCCCTCAAACTCGGGATCGAGGTTCTCGATGTGGGCGCTCTCGGCCGCGAAGCCGTGCTTCAACATCAGAAGGCAATAGATCGCCTCCTGAACGCCGGCGGCCCCCAGGGAGTGACCCGACAGGCTCTTGGTCGAGGAAATCATCGGCAGGGCCTGGCCGAAGACATTGCGGACCGCCCCCATTTCGCGCTGGTCGCCGACCGGGGTCGAGGTGCCGTGCGGGTTCAGATAGTCGATCTTGCGACCGCCGGCCTCGGCCATGGCCATCTTCATGCAGCGTTCGGCCCCCTCACCAGAGGGCGCGACCATGTCGTAGCCGTCCGAATTGGCCCCGTAGCCCACGACCTCGGCATAGATGGTCGCGCCGCGCGCCTTGGCCCGCTCGTATTCTTCCAGCACCACGATGCCCGCGCCGCCGGCGATGACAAAGCCGTCACGGTTGACGTCATAGGCGCGGCTCGCCACCGCCGGGGTGTCGTTGAAGTTGGACGACATGGCCCCCATGGCGTCAAACAGGTTCGACATCGACCAACTGAGGTCTTCGCAGCCGCCGGCGAAGACGACGTCCTGCTTGCCCCACTGGATCTGTTCTGCGGCGGCCCCGATGCAGTGGGCGCTGGTCGCGCAGGCCGACGAGATCGAATAGTTGATGCCCTTCAGCTCGAACCAGGTGGCCAGCACCGCCGAGGGGCCCGAGGCCATGGCCTTGGGCACGGCGAACGGTCCGATACGCTTGGGCGAGCCCTTTTCGATGGTCGTCTGGGCCGCCTCGATGATGACCTGGGTGGAGGGACCGCCTTCGCCGACGATCAGGCCGATCTTCTCGTCCTTGATCTCATCGGGGCTGAGGCCAGCGTCCTTGAGGGCTTCTTCAAAGGCGATGTGGGCCCAGGCCGTGCCGGCGGCCAGAAAGCGCGAGGCCCGGCGGTCGACCCGCTCGGTCCAGTCGCCGATGGCCGGCGGGGCCCAGACCTGGGACCGGAACCCGTGCTCGGCAAACTCGGGAGATGCGACAATGCCCGAACGGGTGGATTTCAGCGACTGGGCGACCGCATCGGCCCCATCGCCGAGCGAAGAGACAATACCCAGTCCGGTGACGACGACGCGGCGCATGGCGGCTCCTGTTTTCTAGTCGGCCTGGGTCGCGGTGCCGCCGAACAGGCCGACACGCATATCGTTGCAGGTGTAGATCACCTGTCCGTCGGCCTCGAGCACACCATCGGCGATACCCATGACCAGGCGGCGATTGATCACCCGCTTGAGGTCGATCTTGTAAACCACCTTCTTGATGTCGGGCGTCACCTGGCCGGTGAACTTGACTTCGCCGACACCCAGGGCGCGGCCCTTGCCCTGGCCCCCCGACCAGCCGAGGAAGAATCCGACCAGCTGCCACATGGCGTCCAGCCCCAGACAGCCCGGCATCACCGGATCGCCGATGAAGTGGCACTGGAAGAACCAGAGGTCCGGATTGATGTCCAGTTCGGCCTCGACATAGCCCTTGCCGTGGGCACCGGCCCCTTCGCCCTCGATCCGCACGATGCGGTCCAGCATCAGCATCGGCGGTGCCGGCAGTTGCGGATTGCCCGGCCCGAACAGCTCCCCCCGGCCTGCGGCCAGCAGCGCGTCATAGTCGTAGGCGTTGGGGTTCTGGCTCATGGACACTCCCATCGGCAGTCGGATCGCCGAATGTCTCGCCCCGGTTACACGACCGGCACGGTCGCCTCAACCGCCGGAATTGAGCCGGAGGTTTCCGCGGGTGGCCGGCTCCCGCGGGTCGCACAGCGGTGTGGTGGCCGTTCCGAACAGAACGGCTTCGCGGGACCATCCGCGAATGTCGCCCGAGCGTAGCCGGCACCAGCCGTTCTCGCAGGTATCCAGGCTGATCATGGCCCCGGCCTCGATCCGTGCTCGAACCTCCGATCCGGCCTCAGCTTCGGCCAGCAGGTCGGTCGCCTCCAGGGCAATGACGCGGCGGCGCCCCGTCGTCAGGCTCCGGTGAATCCAGGCCATGGAGCCGTCCGGTCCGCAGACCTTGCGCCATTCCTCGGTCTCGGTGACGACCTGCAGCGGTGCCCCGGACCGTTCGAATTGCCACAGGATCGGATAGTCCAGTCCCGGCCCGGCGCGCATCGACGCCGGCGCGCCGCGCACCGAGATCCAGCGCGGCACCGGATGGCCCGAAGGCGTGTCGGACTTTTCTTCGCTGGCCCCGCCGCACGCGACAAGGAGGAGGGCGCAGGCCGCCAGGGTCGGCATTGTCGATCGGATCATCACCCATCGGCTATCCGGATTGGTTGGCGAGTCAATCCCGTGTCGCTTGACGGGTGGCGTCGCGCCGCTCCAACTAGGGCGCGAAGGGGATCGGCCATGCGTACATTCTGGGCGACCGTCACTGCGGTATTGAGCGTTCTTGCGGCTGGCCCGGCTCAGGCCCAGGCCCAGACGCCGGTCCGAACACCGGTCCCCTGGGATGTGCAGGCGCTGATGTCGCCGCCGACGCTCAGCGAGGTCGCGATTTCTCCGGACGGCAGCCAGCTGGCGTCGGCCGTCCGCCAAGGCAATGTCTATGGCCTCATCGTGCGCAACATCGAGACGAACCAGCCTCGCACCCTGCTCAGCTTCAGCTTCGATCAGCACGGAGCGGGACGCCAGGTCGTGGCGATCTACTGGCAGGGCGCGGATCGCCTCCTGGTACATATTCGTGCCCGACGGGCCATGTTCACTTCGGCGGGCCGACACTATGGCCATGAAATTCTGGATGAATTTCTCGCCATCGGGTCCGACGGAAGCAATCCGGTCGAAATCGAGACTTCGGGTACGGCCTTCCAACGCGAAGGTGTGATCGACCCGCTCCCGGATGATCCGGACCATGTCCTCATGCAGTTGCGCGATGACCGCGATTTCCTGTCGGCCTACCGGGTCAACTTGTTGACGGGCGACCGCACGCTGGTGGCTCAGGGCAATATCGGAACTCGGATCTACTTCGCCGATGGGGCCGGCCAGGTCGTGGCGCGTGTTCGCGTGGCCGGCTCGACCGGGCGCTGGGGCTTGATCGAGGGGCTGGAGGCCAATGGCAGTTGGACGCGCATCGCCGACTATTTTGCCAGCGACATTCGCCAGACGTCGGATTTCGAGTTTGTCGGAGCCGGGCAGCGTCCCGGAGAGCTCTATGCGATCGTGCGTCCCGCCGCAGGTTCAACGCCTGATACGGCCGCGATCCATTCCTATGACCTGACGGCCCGTACGCTCGGCCCAAGGATCGCCCAGCACGATACCTATGACATGGCCGGTCTGCTTCTGGATGGTAACACGCGAGAGCCGCTGGCTGGCTGTTATCAGGCCGACATGTGGCGCTGTGACTTCATCGACCCTGCCGCCCGGCGGCAGATGGCCGGGCTGTTGCGCTTCTTCGACAACGAACGCGATATCCGCGTCGTGTCCCAGGATCGGGAAAGACGCCGGTGGGTTCTGTCGGTGTCGGGTGCCACTGAGCCGCAGACCTATTATCTGTACGATACCCAGACCCAGTCGGTCGACATCATCGACGAGGGCTATGCAGACATGGCCGCGCTGCCCTTGGCGGAAATGCGGCGGGTCGACTATCAGGCGCGCGATGGTCAGGCCCTGCACGGCTATCTGAGCGTGCCGACCGGCCCCGGCCCCTATCCCACCATTGTGCTGCCGCACGGGGGCCCGGAGGCGCGTGACGCCATCGGCTTCGATCCGTGGGTTCAGTTCCTGACCGGGCGTGGCTATGCCGTGTTCCAGCCCAATTTCCGGGGCTCGTCGGGTTTTGGCCGGGCCTTCGCAGAGGCCGGATACCGGCAATGGGGCCTGCGTATGCAGGACGATGTGACCGACGGTCTCCAGGCCCTGATCGCCCAGG
The DNA here is from genome assembly GCA_963205025.1 of Pseudomonadota bacterium. Taxonomy (GTDB): domain Bacteria; phylum Pseudomonadota; class Alphaproteobacteria; order Caulobacterales; family Caulobacteraceae; genus Brevundimonas. The sequence continues at coordinate 4,410 of CAUJHO010000050.1, forward strand.
GCGTGGCGGACCCGGAACAGGTCTGCATCATGGGGGGCGAGCTATGGCGGCTATGCCGCCCTGTGGGGCGGGGCCAGTCAGCCTGAGACCTATCGCTGTGTGATTTCGATCGCCGGTGTCAGCGATCTGCGCGCCATGATGCAGTGGACGCGGCTGGCCTATGGCTCGGATTCCGAGACACTCAACTACTGGGAAACGGCCATCGGCGAGGCGCGTCGGGACCGTGCCCAACTCGAGGCCGTCTCACCGATCGAGCATGTCGAGACCTGGCCGCCGCCGGTGCTGCTGATCCACGGTTCCTGGGACTACGTCGTGCCGGTTTCACAGTCGGTCGAAATGAATCGGGCCCTGCGTCAGGCCGGGCGCGATGTCACCTATGTCGAGTTCGAAGGGGCTGATCATAACTTCTACGACAGGAATGGAGCGCGGCTCCTGATCGAGGTCGGCAACTTCCTGGCCGTGCATCTGCCGACGCCGCGCAACCCGTCGCCGTGAAGCGCTTTGACGGCCGAACGGCCGGCGTGGGATAGGGCAGGGAGTTCCTGCCTGGATTCGTCATGCCGTCTCGCCTCAAGGTCATTCTCACCCGCCGCCTGCCTGACGCCGTCGAGACGCGGCTGCGCGAGCTGTTCGACGCCGAGCTCAACCTCGATGATCACCCGATGGGCAAAGACGAGCTGAAGGCCGCGGTCGCCCGCGCCGATGTCCTGGTGCCGACCATCACCGACAAGATTGACGCCGAGGTCATCGCGGCCGCCGGGCCGAACCTGAAGCTGATCGCCAACTTTGGCGCGGGCACCGACCATATCGACATCGCCGCTGCGGCTGCGCGCAAGATCATCGTCTCCAACACGCCCGGCGTCCTGGCTGAGGACACCGCCGACATGGCCATGGGCCTGATTCTGGCGGTGCGGCGCCGTCTGATCGAGGGCGCGACCGTGATGGCCGAGGGCCGGTTCGAGGGCTGGACCCCGACCGCCATGCTGGGCCGCCGGCTATGGGGATCACGGCTGGGGATCATCGGCATGGGCCGGATCGGCCAGGCCCTGGCCCGGCGCGCCCGCGTTTTCGGGATGCAGGTCCACTACCATAACCGTAACCGGCTGAACGCGGGCATCGAGGAAGAGCTGGGCGCGACCTGGTGGGACAGTCTGGAGACCATGCTGCCGCGTATGGATGTGGTGTCGCTGAACGCCCCGGCCACGCCCGAGACGCACCACCTGATGTCGGCCGAACGCCTGGCCGTGATGAAGCCGGACGCCGTGCTGATCAATACGGCGCGCGGCGAGATCATCGACGAGATCGCTCTGGTCGAGGCCCTGGACCGGCGCGCCCTGGCCGGGGCTGGACTGGATGTCTATGAGCACGAGCCGGCGGTGAACCCGGGCCTGGTCAACCGGCCCGAGGTGGTACTGATGCCGCACATGGCCTCGGCCACCCAGGAGAGCCGTGAGGACATGGGCGAGCGGGTGATCCTGAACATCAAGACTCTGGAGAACGGTCACCGTCCGCCGGATCGCCTGCTGCCGCCGATGGCCTGAGCGCGTTCCGATAAGGGGGCACCGGTTATCGGATCAAACGCGCGGCTCTGGAGATTTAGGGCAGGGCACAGGCCGAACCCGACAAATCGAGCCTTGCCCTAAAACAGCTTGGGCATTCCGGGGATGTTCATCCCGGCCATCGGTCCGGCGGCCTCGCGCATCAGGGCTTGGGACGCCTCGTCCAGCTTGCGCTTGGCGTCGGCATGGGCGGCCATGATCAGGTCCGACAGGATCTCGGCGTCATTGTCGGCCAGGAGCGAGGGGTCGATGCGAAGCGCGATCAACTCGGAGGGCCCCTTCAGCGTCAGATTGACCAGGCCACCGCCCGACGACCCCTCGGCGGAGGTTTCGGCCATCTTTTCCTGGGCCTGCTGCATCCGCGCCTGCATGGCCTGGGCCTGCTGCATCAGGGCGTTGAGGTCTTTCATGGGGATCTCTACTCGTCTTCGGTGGGTTCGACGTCGCCGAGGATCGGGGCCTCGACAGGGGTCGTCGTCAATTTGCGGAAGCCGACCAGTTCGGCTCCGGGGAAGGCCTCCTGGACCGCCAGGACGAACGGATCGGCCCGCACGGCGGACTTCTCCTCGTTCAGGCGTCGGCGCTCCTGTTCGTACAGGCTCTCGCCGCCGCCGCCGCCTTCGGTCGCGACCAGCCACGGTCGGCCGGTCCATTCCCGAAGCCGACCTACCAGACGGCGCGTCAGGTCCGGCGGGCAGTCCGGGGCCGGCTCAAAGGTGATCCGGCCGGGCTGGAACGACACCAGCTTCACGAACCGGCGTACGTCCATCAGCAGTTTGACGTCGCGCTTGGCCTCGATCAGGGCCACCGTCTCGTCAAAGGTCCTGGGGGTCGGCAGAGGCGCGGCCTCGGCGCGGGGCTGGGCCACAGCGACCGTGCCACCGGAGCCGCCCGCCGCGCGTGATCCGCCGCCGCCCGGCGGGGTCGGGCCTTCACCCGACTGAAGCCGGCGCACCATCTCTTCGGGCGGCGGCAGGTCCGAGGCATAGGCCAGGCGCAGGATCGCCATTTCCGCCGCCGCCGCCGGATCGGGGGCGCGGCGCACTTCATCGTGGGCCTTGAGCAGCAGCTGCCAGACCCGGGCCAGGGTTCCCGCCGACAGATTGGCTCCGAGTGCAGCCATGCGCTGGGCCTGGTCATTGGGCAGGCGGGTCGCCGCCGGCCCCAGGGTCTTGGCGACCGAGGCCATGTGACAGTGCTCCAGCAGGTCATCCATGATCTGCTCGGGCGCGGCCCCGAACCCGTACAGGGTGCGGAACGCCTCCATCGCCTCGGCGGTGCGGGCCGACATGATCAGTTCGAACAGGGCGATGGTCTGGGCCCGGTCGGCCAGGCCCAGCATATCGCGCACCGTCTCGGCCCGGATGGTGTGGCCAACCTCGCCCTGGACCAGGGCCTGATCCACCAGCGACAGGCCGTCGCGGACGGAACCTTCGGCGGCGCGCGCGATCAGGGCCAGGGCCTCGGTCTCGACCAGCGAGCCTTCCTGGGTGGCGACCTTTTCCAGATGGGCGGACAGCACATCCGGCTCGACCCGGCGCAGGTCGAACCGCTGACAGCGGCTGAGGATGGTGACCGGGACCTTGCGGATCTCGGTCGTGGCGAAGATGAATTTGGCGTGGGCCGGCGGCTCTTCCAGCGTCTTCAGCAGCGCGTTGAAAGCGCCCTTGGACAGCATGTGAACCTCGTCGATCACATAGACCTTGTAGCGGGCCTCGACCGGCGCATAGCGCACCGAATCCAGCAACTCGCGCATGTCATCGACGCCGGTGCGGCTGGCGGCGTCCAGCTCCAGCACATCCATGTGCCGCCCCTCGATGATGCCGGCACAGTGACGGCCATCCGTCGTCAGATCGACGCTGGGCCGGTCCACCGCATCGGTTTCATAGTTCAGGGCGCGCGCCAGTAGGCGGGCGGTCGTGGTCTTGCCGACCCCGCGCACGCCGGTCAGCATGAAGGCGTGGGCGATCCGTCCGGTGGCAAAGGCGTTGGACAGGGTACGGACCATGGCCTCCTGGCCGATCAGGTCCTCGAAGGTGCGCGGGCGATACTTGCGGGCCAGCACCGTATAGGCCGGGGCGTCCGCCACCATGGCGGGGGCCGGCCGGGCCGCCGGTTCGGTCACAGTTTCAGATGTGGGCCTGCCGCCGCCGAACATGTCGGACGTATTGACGTCGCGCTCAGGCGCGTCGTCGTCCTCAGGCAGATCGGAATCGAAATCGGGCGGGGCCATCGTACCTACTTAAGCACAAGACGCGCCCGATGCGAGGCGGCGCGTTCGCCTATCCCCACATTACGCCGCCGTAAGTTGGCCCCGTCAGGGCGGGTGGTCTAAGACTGCCTCATCCAGCCAGAGGGGCCCTCGCCATGAAGCGTCTATTCCTTGCCACCGTTGCGGCTACGGCCCTGATCACCGGGGTGCCGTCCCTGGCCACGGCCCAGGTGTTGCCGCCCTGCTGCGAGGGCGGCGGCGTCGAGGTGGCTCCGCTGGGCTTCCAGCTTCGGACCCTGCCCAATGGGCTTCAGGTCTTTACGCGCCAGGATTCCTCGACGGCGGATGTGACCGTCCAGGTCTGGTATCGCGTCGGCTCCAAGGATGATCCCGAGGATCGTTCGGGCTTCGCGCACCTGTTTGAACACATCATGTTCAAATCGACCCGCAACCTGCCGGAAGAGACGTTCGACCGCCTGACCGAAGACGTCGGTGGTTTCAACAATGCCTCCACCTGGGACGACTTCACCAACTACTATGAGGTGGTGCCGGCCAACCATCTGCAGCGGATGCTGTTCGCCGAGGCCGAGCGCATGGGCTCGCTGGTGGTCAATGAAGAGAGCTTCGATTCCGAACGGGCCGTGGTTCAGGAAGAGCTGCGCCAGCGCATCCTGGCCTCGCCCTATGGGCGGCTGTTCGGCCTGTACATGCCGCGCGAAATCTGGCGCGAGCATCCCTATCGCCGGGCCGGCATCGGCTCGCTGGAAAACCTCCAGGCCGCGACCATCGACGATGTGCGTCGCTTCCATGAAACCTACTACCGGCCCGACAATGCCGTGCTGATCGTGGCGGGCGATTTCGACCAGGGCCAGCTGGACGCCTGGATCGACCAGTATTTCACCCCCATCAACAATCCGTCGCGCCCGCTGCCGGCCAATGATGTCCAGGAGCCGGCGACGACCGGCCCGCGCGAGGCGACCTACTATGCCCCCAATGTGCCGCTGCCGGCGGTCGTCGTGGCCTGGCAGACCGTGGACTATGGCGATGCCGATCGAGCGGCCCTGACGGTGCTGGACGGCATTCTGTCGACCGGCGAATCCTCGCGGATGTACCGGTCGCTGGTCTATGACACCCAGATCGCGGCCCAGGCCTCGTCAATGCCGGACTTCGCCCAGCAGGGCGGCAGCCTGGCGGCCTATTCGCTGATGACCGGCGATCATACGGTCCAGGAGGGCGAGGCCGCCATCCTGGCCGAGATCGCGCGCTTTCGCGACGAACCGGTCACCGACGCCGAGTTGAATGAGGCCAAGACGGAGCTGATCGCCGGCATCCTGCGCCAGCGCGAAAGCGTCGACGACCAGGCCTTTGCCCTGGGATTTGCCCTGATGATGACCCGAGAGGCCGCCACGGCCGATCAGGATGTGGCGCGTATCCAGGCCGTGACGGCCGAGGACGTCATGCGGGTGGCCCGCCAGTATCTGACGCCGGAGCGCCGGATCGTCGTGCGCTATCTCAATGAGAGCGAGCGCCCCGAAGGTGTGCCCGCCGAACCGACCGAGGCCCAGTCCGGTGCCCCGGTGACCCTGGCGGACCTGTCCGGCGATTTCGAGATCGTCGAACTGGCCCCCGAGGCCGAGCGCGTTCCGCTGCCCGGTGCCGGGCCGGAGCGGAGCATCGCGACGCCGGCGGTGGTCGAACGCACCCTGGGCAATGGCTTGCGCGTGCTCGTGGCGCGGACCGAGGGCGTGCCGCTGATTTCGGCGCGCCTGTCGTTCCAGGCCGGGTCGTCCGATGATCCCGAGGGCCGTGCCGGCCTGGCCTCGATGACCGCAGGCCTGCTGACGCAGGGGGCGGCGGGTCGTTCGGCACCTGAGATCGCTACTGACATCGAGCGGCTGGGTGCCGCCGTCGGGGCCTCGGCCGGTGCCGACTTCACCAGCGTCTATGCCAACAGCCCGTCGAATACGTTCGACGAGACCTTCGCCCTGATGACCCAACTGGTGCGCGCGCCAGACTTTGCCCAGGAAGAGCTGGATCGCCAGCGCGAACAGGCACTTGATGGCATCCGTGTCTCAATGAGCCAACCGGGACCGGTGGCCTCGGCTGTGGCGGCGCGCGCTGTCTATGGCGATGCGCCCTATGGTGATCCGGGTGGCGGCACCTTGAACAGCCTGCCGGCCATCACGCGAGAGGACGTCGCCCTGTTCCACGCTGCGGCCTGGCGCCCGGAAACGGCGACTCTGGTCTTCTCGGGCGACATTGATCCTGAGACGGCCTTCCGCATGGCGGAGCAAGCCTTTGGAGGATGGGTGCCGTCGGCGACCTCGGTGCCGATGACCGACGATCCCGCTGGCCAGCCAGTCGCACCGCGCGTCATCGTCGTCGACATTCCCGGCTCGGGTCAGGCGGCCGTCTATGCGGCGGCGCGGGCGGTGGAGCGGACCGATCCGAACTACTTCCCGCTGATGGTCGGCAATGCCGTCATGGGTGGCGGCTATTCGGCCCGGCTGAATCGCGAGATCCGCATCGAGCGCGGCCTCAGCTATGGGGCCGGCTCCGGCTTCTCGGCCCGGCAGGGCGACGGTGCCGTCACGGCCCAGGCCCAGACCCGCAACGATGCTGCCGCCGAGGTCGTCAGCCTGATCCTGGCTGAAGTCCATCGCCTGGCCGCCGAACAGGCGACTGCCGACGAGATGGCCCCGCGTCGGGCCACCCTGGTCGGGGGCTATGCCCGGTCGCTGGAGACGGTCGATGGCCTCGGCGGCGCGGTGGCGGGCCTGGCCAACTACGGCCTGCCGATGTCGGAGATGTCCAACTTCGCCGCGCGCGTGCGCGGGGTGAGTGCGGCCGATATTCAGCGTGTCGCGGCCGCCGAGCTGGACCCGTCGGAGTTTTCGATCGTGGTGGTCGGGGATTCGGCCCAGTTTATCGAGGCTCTGCGCGCCGCCCACCCGAACGTCGAGGTCATCCCGGTCAGTGAGCTGGATCTGGATTCCGCGGCTCTGCGCTAGTTGGCCTAGCGTCTGAGGCAGACGACCTGGGCCACGCGCAGGTCGCGGCGCAGGGCGTCGGCCGCTGGGCCGTAGGTGCGCACGTTCAGGGCCGTGCCCGGAGCAAACTCGTCCGCGACATCGAGCGTATCAGTGATCCGGGCCAGGCTCTCGACCGCCGTCGTATAGATACGGCCCCGCCGCGGGGCCTCGGCAATGGTCACGGCCACGACCCGGCCGTGGCTGTCCAGGGCGGGGCCGCCCGACAGGCCCGACAGGGTGCCGTTCAGGCCCTCGGTGCGGCCGATCTCGGCCCAGGCCAGGACCGGCTCATTGCGATGGCCGCGACCGCGAATGCGAAGGGTCTCGCGGCCGAGCAGGCGCGACGCTACTTCGCCGGGGCGCCCTTGCGGATAGCCCGGGTGGAAGGCCGATGATCCGACGCGAAGACGCGCGTTGGGGGCCGCCAGGGGCAGGGCGTCAGGCCCTCCTTCGGTGGTCAGCACCGCCAGATCTGTATCTGCAGAGATGCGGGCCTGGGCTGAAACCGCCCGGCCACCGCCAACGATCAGCGCCGCCTCACGGCATCCCTCGACGACATGGCGCGCCGTCAGCCACAGGCCGTCGCCCGAGACTGCAAAGGCGGTTCCGCTACTCGGCAGGGCGGGGTTATGAGGGGCCTGAACCACGACGGCGGGGTCAAAGGGCGTGGCGGGTCCGAGCAGGCCGCCCAACTCGTTCTCGTCGGCAACCGGCGGGGCCGGCGGCGCATCGGCGGACCGAAACACCATCGACGCGGCCACGGCGCCGGCGATCACGCCGCCATAGATCAGCCAGTCGGGGATGCGCGCCATGGCTCAAACAGTGACGGCGGCGGCCAGGATCAGGGCGACCGACAGCTTGGCTGAGACCAGCAGCACGGCGGCCGAAATCTCGCCCTCGCGGATGCGGTCGGGCAGGCCGGCCAGGACCATGTCCGTCAGCCGGAAGGCCAGGAGTTGCACCAGCACGGTCGCCAGGCCCCAGACGATGATCTCGACCGTCGAATTCGAGGCCGACAGGGAGGCGGCCAGCGGAATGGCCAGGCCGGCCAGCACGCCGCCGAAGGCGACGGCTGCGGCCGAATTACCATTTCGGATCAGGGTGATCTCGCGCCACGGCGTGAGGATGGCATAGAGGGTCGCGCCCAACATCAGCATGACGATGGTGGTGCCCACATGTGCCAGCAGGATGGGAAATCCAGACGCGAAGGCCTGGAGTTCGGCCGAGTTCAGCAATGAGAGCAACGAGGTCTGATCCATGTACGATACTGGGTCGGTCGCGGCCGGACCGGCCGCAGGATACCGTTGGATTGCAAGCCGCGCGCCAGCCGGTGTTCCAAAATGAAAACGCCCGGTCGCGGTGGCGACCGGGCGTCCTCAGTCCGGGCGGTGAGACCGCCGGAACGAAATCAAGCTAGTCGATCGCCTTGAGATTGACAGCCGCTTCCTTGCCGGAACGCTTGTCAGCCTGAAGTTCGAACTCGACCTTTTGGCCTTCATTCAGGGTCCTCATGCCCGAAGCCTCGACGGCGGTGGCATGAACGAAGGCGTCCTTGCCGCCCCCATCAGGTTGAATGAAGCCGTAGCCCTTGGTGGTATTGTACCATTTGACGGTGCCCGTAGCCATGGCAGCCTCCGATATGCGTTGCCTCCGAAAACCGTTTCCGGAGGCTGTCGGACCTGCTGAACTTAGGCTTGGGCCAGTCGAAACCGGACCGTCGGCATAGGCGTGGACAGTCGACGGGCGAATGTGTGACGGAAATCCACTCGCCACGCAAGCGAACCTGTGCGCTTGGCGGTTGCGACCGGCCCGCTTTCGGCTAGTGTCTGGCCCCCAAAGATGTTGAACGGGCGCGCGAGTCGCGCACGATGAGCGAAAATCGAATGCAACTGACCATCGAACGTGCCGCCCTCCTCAAGGCCCTGAGCCATGTGCAGAGTGTGGTGGAACGGCGAAACACCATTCCGATCCTGTCCAACGTGCTGTTGTCGGCCGGACGCGACCGTCTGAGCTTCGCGGCCACCGACCTGGACATGGAGATGGTCGATGAGGCCGAGGCGCGGGTCAGCCAGGAAGGTCAGATCACCGCCCCGGCCCACACCCTGCATGACATCGTCCGCAAACTGCCCGAGGGGGCCGAGGTCGAACTCAGCTATTCGTCCGACGATCCGCGCCTGACCGTGTCGGCGGGCCGGTCGCGGTTCAATCTGCCGGTCCTGCCGGCGGGCGACTTCCCGGTGATGTCGACCGAAAGCACCGGCGCGCGCTTCACCCTGATGAAGGAAGACCTGGCGCGGCTGATCGACAAGACACGCTTCGCCGTCTCGACGGAAGAAACGCGCTACTATCTGAACGGCCTTTATCTGCACACGGTGTCCGAGAACGGCCAGGCGCTGCTGCGCGGCGTGGCCACCGACGGTCACCGCCTGGCCCTGGCCGAGACCCCGGCACCCGAGGGCGCGGCGGGCGGCCCCGGCGTCATCGTGCCGCGCAAGACCATTGATCAGGTCCGCCGTCTGCTCGACGCCGGATCAGGTCCGGTCGAGGTCCAGATCAGTCCCCAGAAGATCCGCTTCGAATTCGACAAGGCGTCTCTGACCTCCAAGGTCATTGACGGCTCTTTCCCCGACTATGTGCGCGTCATCCCCAAGGGCAATGACAAGGTCGCCGTGCTCGATAACGCCGTCTTCGCCCAGGCCGTCGACCGCGTCGCCACCATCTCGGCCGAGAAGTCGCGCTCGGTGAAGATGGCCTTCGACCAGGGCAAGGTCACCCTGACGGTGCGCAACATGGAGGCCGGCCAGGCCACCGAAGAGGTCGAGATCGACTATAACGAAGACGCCTTCGAGATCGGCTTCAACGCCCGCTATCTGCTGGATATCGCGGGCCAGATCACCGGCGATGAGGCCCAGTACCGCTTCGCCGATCCGGCCTCGCCGACCCTGGTGCTCGATCCGGGCGACCCGGGCGTTCAATATGTGCTGATGCCGCTGAGGGTGTGACGTTGCCTCAAGCGGAAGATCAGCCGGTTTTCCGCCAAGACAGGTCCAAGCAGATCTACATCGCCCTGGGATCAGTCGCATTTCCAGTCTTGGGCTGGTGGATTTTGTTCGCCGACGGGGTCGGCAGCACGACAGACGGTTCGTTCAGGACTATTGCCGGGTGGCTCGCGCTCGGTTGCGGGCCGGTCATCCTGCTCAACGCGATTGGCCAGCTGGTACGACCCGCAGTCCTCACCCTCGCAGCGGGCGGCTTCACGGTTCAATGTTGGCGAGGCCGCCAGGATGTCAGGTGGCAGGATGTCGCCGAGATCAGAGTCTGGTCGTCTCTCGGGACCAACATGGTGACCTGGCGGCTGAAAGACGGGGTGCCCGACACCGACGTCATGGCGGGCATCAATGCGCTCTTTGACTACAATGGAGCGTTGGGGACGGGCCGGCAGGTGCCGGCGCGCTCAATCGTGGCGCGGATGAATGAGTTCAAGGCCCGTTTCGAGGCAGAGACCGCCTAGACATCGACGCTGGGACGAACTCCGGTCTTCATCATCACGACCATCCCGTCCTTACGAATTCCCGTGCTCACGGCCACCCGCCAGCAACTGTTGATACACACCCAGCCGATCCGTGATCTGCCAGTGGCCGGTCAGTCGGTCATCGGCGTCGAACGCATAGACGGTCGCGCCGGACATTCGGATTGTCGCCCCCGTTGCGGGAAAACCGGGCAGGTCGCCGAGATGGGTCGCCGACCAAAGCCACGTCATGACCACAGCATCGCCGTCTTCGAACAGGGCCTGAATGTCGAAGGCCTGATCAGGGAAGGCGGCGCGCGACTTGCGAAGCCGGTCCTTGAAGCCGGCGCGGTCGAGCGTCTGACCCTCCCAGGGATCGCCAGGATCGTGCCGGACGACGTAGGCGTCGGCGACATGGAGATCGACCGCTTCCTCATCGCCCTGGTCCCACACCTGTTCAATGAAGCGCGCCAGCCGCGCCTTGCGGGAGGGGTCGGGGGTCATGTCCAGTCTGTCTCCGAGCGGGGCCCGGCCAGCCTCAGCGCATACGCCTTGATGTCCCCAGGCCAGCGGTCCATGCGATCGCCGAAGGCATCGAGGTCCCCCGCGAACAGCGCTCGTGAGGCATCTTCGAATCCCGGCAGATCACCAGCGATGGCCGAGAGGAAACGATAGGAACGTCCCCACGCGGCCCTGGCCTCGGCCTGGCCGCTATCGGCCCGGCGCGCCTCGTCGATCAGGCGTCGAAGGACCTGGGAGGCGCTGCCGGCCTGTGCCTCCAGCCAGTCCCAGTGGCGCGGCAGCAGGGTGATCTCACGCGCCACGACACCCAGGCGTGGCCGACCTCGACCGCGCGGTCGGGTCGTCTCTTCGGGTGCCTCGGCGACGGTTTCCGTCGCCTCGCTGTCGGGGAACCGAGCCGTGATCTCGGCCACAGACCCGCGCAGGTCCAGATCGACCACGGCACCGGTCTGATCGTCGAAAACCAGGACTGTGCCCTGGCTGTCGGCCTCGACCGCCTTTACCGCCAAGGCGACCTGGGAGGCCGGCCCGCTGGCCAACCGCAGGTCGTCGCTGAAAGCTGTGAGCATCTGGGGTCGGCGGCGCATAAAATTTTTCATACGGGTAAAAAGATCAGCTGTCAAATTATCCGGATAATATTACTTTCGACCTGGCTGACGGGTTGCGGCGCGCGCCATCCGGGGGCGCGGGCTAAGTCCCGTCCCCCGAGCCGACCGCCTTGATCGCGGGGTGGTGGGCCAGTCCCCGGCCTCAGTCCAGCAGTTCGACCTGATCGGCCCCGTGGATGAACAGGTGGGTCTGGAAATAGTAGAGGCCAGTCGGCCTGCGCTCGTGAACGAATTGGATGGTCTCGCGTCGGGCCCAGCCGCGCGCACGGAGCCGCCGTCCGATCAGATTTTCGACGGGGCCGTGTTGGGCGATAAAATCGTTCTGGGCTTGCGGCAGGACGGCGAGCGATACGTTTCGCTGGTCCCGGTAGTCCTCATTGGCATTGATGTAGAGGACGCCGTTGTCGCGTCCCACCTTCGCCACGCGAAGGTCCATCGTCACCAGAACCGGCTGACCTTCGGCCTCGGCCGACAGCTGCACCACCTCGGGCGGCGTGAGGGCCGTCGAGCAGGCGGCCAGGCCGGACGCCAGGGCGAAAACGATCAGGGTTCGCTTCATGCGGGCAATCTACCAGGGCACCGCAGGCGGCGACAAGGAACTAGGGGCGCTGCGCCGGGCTCTTCCGCGCCCGGATCGGGTGGGCCGGTACGCGACGGACCCGGCCTTCAATACCGGCCGAATCCCTCCAGCCAGGCGATGCGGTCATCATAGGCGGCGATGAGACAATCGACCGTGGTGCATTGATTGCGATGCACCAGCCACAGGCGCTGGTTCTCGCGCAGTCGGGCCTGCTCGCGGGTCGAAATGCGCCGCAGGAAGGTGGCATAGGCACTGGCCATGCGTCGGTCCAGCTGGCTCACATGGGCGTCACCGCAGATCAGGTGCTCAACCCGTGTCCCGGCCCGCCGGCAATCGAAACTGGGTCGGCTCTGCTTGGCCTCGGGCTGGCTCTCGCTCGCGCCCGCAACTGTGGGCAGAGACAGGATCGCCGCCGCCAGGCCGACCAGCACAGTTGTGCATCTCATGGGTGCCCTCATTGCCGTTCGTTCAGAATGTCCGCATCTAGCGCCGCATATTCGCGTTTTGGCAATCCTGCCTGACAGGGCCGTGGTCGTGGGTGTGCGTCGGTGTCGGGGCCTGCTAGGTCGGGGCGTGATCACCGTCCTCACCCTCACCGATTTCCGATCCTATGAGCACGCACGACTGGAGCCAGGTGCGGGGGTCACGGTGCTCTATGGGCCGAACGGGGCGGGCAAGACCAATGTTCTGGAGGCGCTCAGCTTCCTGACGCCGGGCCGGGGCTTGCGAGGCGCTGGAGCCGCCGAGGTCGGACGTCGCCAGCCGGGCGAGGCGTCGGGTCGGGCCTGGGCCGTGGCGGCGGTGCTGGGCGATGACGAGCGGCGGCTGGGCACCGGTGTTCAGGCCCCCGGCGCGGCGCGGCGGATCGTGCGCATCGACGGTGAGCCGGCCCAGCCCGGCGACCTGCTCGACCATATCCGCCCCATCTGGGCGACGCCTGAACAGGATCGTCTGTTCTCGGATGGTCGTGCCGAACGGCTGAAGTTTTTTGATCGTCTGGTTTTTGCGGCGCGACCCAGCCACGCCCACGCCGTCGCGGCCTACGAAAAGGCGCTGAAGGACCGTCTGCGCCTGCTGACCGATGCCGCCGATCGGGGCGAGGCGGCGGATCCGCTGTGGCTCGATGCCCTGGAGGCGAGATTGGCCGAGCATGGGGCGGCGGCGGCCAACAACCGGGCTGAGGCTCTGACGGAGCTGCAGGCCGCCATCGACGCCCGCACCGACACCGCCTTTCCGCAAGGCGATCTGTCGCTTGTCGGTGAGGCGGAACAGCGCGCGACGGGCGGAGAAGGCGTTGACGAGGTCGCGGCCTTTCTGACGACGGGATTTCGCGCCGCGCGCGCCCGCGACGGGGCGGCGGGCCGCTCGCTGTTCGGGCCGCACCGCAGCGATCTGAGCGCGCTGCATCGCGAGAAGGGCCGCGCCGCCTCAGAAGGATCATCGGGCGAACAGAAGGCCCTGGTCTTGAACCTCATCCTCGCCCAGCTCTCGCGTCTGGCCGACAGCGAGCCGCGTCCCATCCTGTTGCTGGACGAGGCCCCCGCCCACCTCGACGATGCCCGCCGGGCCGCCCTGTTCGACGAGATCGAGGCCCTGGGCCTCCAGGCCGTCATGACCGGTACCGAGCGCGGGCTTTTCGGCACGCTGGAAGGCCGCGCGACCTTTGTGCGGGTGTCGGGCGGCGGGTTTGAGGTGGGTTAGGCGGCGCGCCAATTTTTGCCATTTCCTGCCATCTGCGATAGGATCAGGCCATGGCCATGACCTCGATGAACATCTCCCTGACCGAAGACCTGAAGACCTTCATCGACGCCCAGGTCGCCGAAGGAGCCTATGCGACGTCCAGCGAATATGTGCGGGCGCTGATCCGGCGAGAGAAACAAATCGCACAGGCTCGGGCCCTGATTGATGAAGGCCTGAACTCTCCGTTGGGGCCTCCGATTGATGAGGCCTATTGGGAGCGCCAGCGCGAGCGCATCCGTCAAAACGCGGTGAAGCGGTCGGCATGATCAAGCCCGTCCGGCCCCGGACCACCGCGACGGCGGACTTCGATGACATCACCGACTATTATCTCGCTGAAGCCGGACCTGCGATCGCGCAACGGTTTGGTTCGGCTCTCATGGCCGCCTATCAACGGCTCGAAGGCTATCCGGCCATTGGGTCGTCTTTGATCGGAGAGTTTTTCTCACGGCCCGGCCTGCGCAGCTGGCCAGTGTCGGGCTTCCCCTACCTCGTCTGCTATTTTGAGAGACTTGATCATGTCGATGTTGTGCGCGTTCTGCATGGCGCGCGGGACCTTGGCGTGTTGCTGAACGACCTGGCTGATCCCGAGGTCTGAAACCCTCTCAGCCCTCGCTTTTTGTAGGTGAATCCCTATATATTTGAGGCTTCACGCGGCGCGGATTCGCCTGCTGCCGCTTCTCCGTTTCCCAGCCCGTCGCCGGGCCTTTCCCACAGATCGAATGACCGACGAAAACGACACGCCGCAGGCCGAATACGGCGCGGATTCCATCAAGGTTCTCAAAGGTCTGGACGCCGTTCGCAAGCGTCCGGGCATGTATATCGGTGACACCGATGACGGCTCGGGCCTGCACCACATGGTCTATGAGGTGGTCGACAACGCCATCGACGAGGCGCTGGCCGGCCACGCCGACCTGGTTCAGGTGATCCTGAACGAGGACGGTTCGGTCACTGTCACCGACAACGGCCGCGGCATTCCAACCGCCATCCACGAGGGCGAGGGTGTCTCGGCGGCCGAGGTCATCATGACCCAGCTGCACGCCGGCGGTAAGTTCGACCAGAATTCCTACAAGGTCTCCGGCGGTCTGCACGGCGTCGGCGTCTCGGTTGTCAACGCGCTGTCCGACTGGCTGGAGCTGGTCATCTATCGCGATGGCAAGAAGCACCAGATGCGTTTCGAGCGCGGGGACACGGCCAAGTCCCTGTCGGTGGTCGGCGACGCGCCGATCCGCACCGAGGGCGACAAGGCCGGTCAGCTCCTGACGGGCACCGAGGTCACCTTCTTTCCGTCGCTGACGACCTTCAGCCACATCGATTTCGACCTGAAGACGCTGGAGCACCGCCTGCGCGAGCTGGCCTTCCTGAACTCAGGCGTCGTCATCAAGCTGAAAGACCTGCGCGGCACCGAGCCGTTCGAGGAAACCCTGCACTATGAGGGCGGGGTCGAGGCCTTCGTGCGCCACCTGGACAAGTCCAAGACGCCGCTCTTGAAGGACGTCATCGTCGTGCGCGGCAAGAAGGACGGGATCGAGCTGGACCTCGCCCTGTGGTGGAACGACAGCTACCACGAGACCATGCTGTGCTTCACCAACAACATCCCGCAGCGGGATGGCGGCACGCACCTGTCGGCCTTCCGCGCGGCCCTGACGCGGGTCATGGGCGGCTATATCGACCAGGCCGGTGCCGCCAAGAAGGAAAAGGTCTCGGTCTCCGGCGAGGACGCGCGCGAGGGCCTGACGTGCGTACTGTCGGTCAAGGTGCCGGACCCGAAGTTCTCATCGCAAACGAAGGACAAGCTGGTCTCGTCCGAGGTGCGCCCCGCCGTCGAAGGCCTGTGCCAGGAAGGCCTGTCACAGTGGTTTGAGGAACACCCGACCGAGGCCAAGCAGATCGTCGCCAAGATCGTCGAGGCCGCCGCCGCCCGTGAGGCGGCGCGCAAGGCCCGCGAACTGACCCGGCGCAAGTCGGCGCTGGATATCTCGTCCCTGCCCGGCAAGCTGGCCGACTGTCAGGAGCGCGATCCCGCCAAGTCCGAACTGTTCATCGTCGAGGGTGATTCCGCCGGCGGCTCGGCCAAACAGGGCCGCAACCGCGAGAACCAGGCGGTGCTGCCGCTGCGTGGCAAGGTGCTGAACGTCGAGCGCGCCCGTTTCGACAAGATGCTGTCGTCGGACCAGATCGGCACCCTGATCCTGGCGCTGGGGGCCGGCATCGGCCGCGACGAATTCAACCCGGACAAGCTGCGCTACCACAAGATCATCATCATGACCGATGCCGATGTGGACGGCGCACACATCCGCACCCTGCTCTTGACCTTCTTCTACCGGCAGATGCCCGAACTGATTGAGCGCGGGCACCTCTATATCGCCCAGCCGCCGCTCTATAAGGCCTCCAAAGGCAAGAGCTTCCGCTACCTCAAGGACGATGCGGAAATGAACATCTTCCTCGTCGAGGAGGGGGTTCATGAGGCCGAGCTGGACCTGGCCAATGGCGAGCGCCTGACCGGCCAGGATCTGCGTCGGCTGGTCGATGAATCGCGCACCTTCAAGGCCCTGGTCGATCGCCTGGCCCAGCGTGCGCCGGCCTTTGCGGTCGAACAGGCGGCGCTGGCCGGTCTGTTCGCCGAAGACGGCATGCCAGAGGCCGCCGGGCCGCGCCTGAACCTCTACAACGAAGAAGGTGACGGCCCGTGGTCGGGTACGCGCGGCGAGGCCGGCGCGGTTGTCTTCTCGCGCGTGCGCCGGGCCGTCTCGGAACAGATCGTTCTGGAAGAGGCCCTGACCCGGTCCATGGACGCCCGGCGGCTGGGCGAGCGCGCCGCGGCCCTGGCCGAGGCCTTCTCGGCCCCGGCGACCCTGCGCCGCAAGGACCGTTCGACGACCATCCGTGGCCCGCTGGATCTGGTCCAGGCGATCATGGACGCCGGCAAGAAGGGCCTGTCGATCCAGCGCTACAAGGGCCTGGGCGAGATGAATGCCGACCAGCTGTGGGACACGACGCTGGACGCCAATGCGCGCACCCTGCTCAAGGTGCGGGTCGAACACGCTGACGACGCCGACGACCTGTTCGCCAAGCTGATGGGCGATGTGGTGGAGCCCCGCAGGGAGTTCATCCAGGACAATGCCCTGGATGCCGAGGTGGATGTCTAGGCACGCGGACGCGCTCTGGGTCCGGTGTCCGTTTCCAGGGCGGGTTCACGTTGGTTCAGTCAGGACGGCGGCTTGCCGTCGCCAACGACTGGATAGACCCATGACCCGTTTGACCTATGCGATGTTAGCCGTGGCTCCGCTAGTGATCCTGTGGGGGTGTGGAAACGGCGAAACGTCCACCTCGTCCGATGGTACCCGCGACCAGCCCAGCGCCACCGAGGCGGCGGCCTCCGGCGCGGCGGCCGTTATCGCCTCCGCCGCCGCCGGGAGGCCGATCCCGCGCGAGAACCTGCCTGACTTTGTGGAGACGAGGTCTGGGGGGCGCTACTTGACCTCGACCCACTTCTCGAACGATCAGCGTGACGGGGGGATGCTGTTGTATGCGGTGGAAGATCCCGCCGCCGACGTTGTCGCCTTCCATCGGACCTCGCTGGAACGGCAGGGTTTCACCCTCGACGAGGCGGTGACCCGCCCCGTCCGCGACAATATGGAAACCAGCTTTGAGGGCCGCTCCGCCGATGGGCGATCATCGCTGGCGGTCGTGGTGATCGACAAGTCCGAACCCGAGCAGGTGGTCCAGCTAAATTTCGCGGTCGAGCGCCAATGACGACGCGCGCATTGGCCCTTTAGAGGATAAACCGACTCAGATCCGCGTTCCTGGCGAGCTCGCCGATCCTGTCGCGGACCAGGGCCGCGTCGATGGTGACGGTTTCGCCGTCGTGGCTGTCGGCGCGGAAGCTCAGGTCTTCGAGGGTTCGCTCCAGCACCGTCTGAAGCCGGCGGGCCCCGATGTTCTCGACAGCGCCGTTCACCGCTACCGCCGCATCGGCCAGGGCCTCGACGGCATCATCCGTGAACTGAAGATTTACGCCTTCGGTCGCCATCAGCGCCACCTGCTGGGCGATCAGATTGGCCTCGGGCTCGGTCAGGATGCGTCGGAAATCATCGCGGGTCAGGGCCTTGAGCTCCACCCGGATCGGCAGCCGGCCCTGAAGCTCGGGCAACAGGTCGCTGGGCTTGGCCACATGGAAGGCACCCGAGGCGATGAACAGCACATGGTCGGTCTTGACCGGCCCGTGCTTGGTCGAGACCGTCGTGCCCTCGATCAGGGGCAGGAGGTCGCGCTGGACGCCCTCGCGTGAAACATCGGCCCCGCGCGCCTCGGAGCGGGCCGCGACCTTGTCGATTTCGTCGATGAAGACGATGCCCTCGCTCTCGGCCAACCGCACGGCCTCCTGGGTCAGGCTCTCTTCGTCCAGCAGCTTGTCGCCCTCTTCAGCGATCAGCGGCGTCCAGGCTTCTTTCACCGTGGTCTTGAGGGTCTTGGTCCGCTGCGGCCCCAGCTTGCCGAGCATTTCGGACAGGTTCAGCACTCCGACATTGCCGCCGGGAATGTCCATGCCCTGCAAGGGCGATCGCGTGTCGTTGAGCTGAAGCTCGATGTCCTTTTCGTCCATCTCGCCGGCGCGCAGCTTCTTGCGGAAGGCCTCCTTGGTGGCCTCGCTGGAGCCGGCCCCGACCAGGGCGTCGATGATGCGGCCCTCGGCGGCCTGTTCGGCCTTGGCGCGGACGTCGGCGCGGCGGCTTTCGCGCACCATCAGAATGGCGGCCTCGACCAGATCGCGCATGATCTGATCGACGTCGCGCCCGACATAGCCGACCTCGGTGAATTTGGTCGCCTCGACCTTGAGGAAAGGCGCGCCGGCCAGCCGCGCCAGCCGCCGGGCGATCTCGGTCTTGCCGACGCCGGTCGGTCCGATCATCAGGATGTTCTTGGGCGTGATCTCGTCGCGGATGGCGTCATCGGTGCGCTTGCGCCGCCAGCGATTGCGCAGGGCCACGGCCACGGCGCGCTTGGCGTCATCCTGGCCGACGATGAAGCGGTCCAGCTCGGAAACGATTTCGCGGGGAGAAAGGTCGGTCATTTTGGTCTGTCCGGAGATGCTTTGTGATGAACCCGCCCCGACGCTCACCCCAGCGTCTCCACCGTCAAGTTCCCGTTCGTATAGACACAAATCTCGGCCGCAATCTTCATGGCCTCGCGGGCGATGGTTTCGGCGTCCTTGTCGGAGTGTTCGATCAGGGCCCGCGCCGCCGCCAGGGCGAAGTTGCCGCCCGATCCGACGGCAGCAACGCCGTATTCCGGCTCCAGCACATCGCCGACACCGGTAACCGTCAAAATTTGATCCTTGTCGGCGACCAGCAGCATGGCCTCCAGCCGCCGGAGATATCGATCGGTCCGCCAGTCCTTGGCCAGGTCGACACAGGCCCGCGCCAGCTGGTCGGGATACTGCTCCAGCTTGCCTTCCAGCCGCTCGATCAGGGTGAAGGCATCCGCCGTGGCCCCCGCGAAGCCGGCCAGCACCTTGCCGCCGGCCAGGGTGCGGACCTTGCGGGCCTTGCCCTTGACGATGGTGGGGCCCATGGACACCTGACCGTCACCGGCGATCACGGTCTTGCCGTTCTTGCGCACCGCGAGGATGGTCGTGCCGTGCCAGTCGGGAAAGCTGTTCTGGTTCATACCGCACAGGTGGCGGTGCCGAGAGGATTTCGCAAGCCGCATGGCATTTTCCGACGACGAGGTTGAGCGCTATTCCCGCCAGCTGGTGCTGGCCGAACTGGGCGGGCCGGGCCAGCAGAAGCTGAAGGCCGCCAAGGTGCTGATCGTCGGCTGCGGCGGTGTCGGTGGCCCGGCGGCGCTTTATCTGGCGGCGGCGGGGGTGGGCCGGATCACCCTCGTCGATGGTGACCGCGTGGCCCTGTCGAACCTGCATCGCCAGATCCAGTTCGCCACCGCCGAAATCGGCGACGAAAAGACCGAGGCCACCGCTGGGGCAATGCGGGCGATCAATCCCGATGTGCGGGTGCTTCAGGTTTTCGCGCCGCTGGATGCAGACAATGCCCCCTCATGGATCGCGGACAATGATCTGGTGATTGACGGCACCGATGATTTTGCGACCCGCCTCCTGGTATCGGACACCTGCGTCATGCTGAACAAGCCGCTGGTGTCGGCTGCGCTGGGCCGCTGGGCCGGCCAGATCGGGGTCTTCACCGGGCGGCCCTGCTACCGCTGTCTGGTGCCCGAGGTGCCGCCCGACGCTGAAACCTGCCAGCGCGTAGGCGTGGTCGGGGCTCTGGCCGGCGTTGTCGGCTCCATGGCGGCGCTGGAGGCCGTCAAGCTGATCATCGGCGCGGGCCGACCGCTGGACGGTCGTCTGCTGATCTATGACGGGCTGCAGGCCGAGGCTCGCACCGTTGAGGTTGCGGCCGACCCTGCGTGCCGGGCGTGTGGGGGTTAGGCGAAGGCACGCGCGAGGAAGTCGATGTAGCGTCGCCACAGTTCCAGATCGACCTCGTCGACCCAGCTGCCGTGGCCGGCGTTTCGCACCTCGATGAAATCGACCGACTTGCCCGCGCTCTGCAGGGCCCGCCGCATGATCTCGCTCTGCGATTTGGGGACGATCTCGTCGTACTCGCCGTGGACCAGCAGGACCGGACACTGGATCTCGGAGGCCCGGCGGCTCGGTGACGCGGCCTCCACCGTCGCCGGTTGGGTCGACGGATCCCCGATGCGGTTGCGCCAGACGCCGTAGATGAAGTCGTCCGGCGTATCGTCGCTGGTGCGCTCATATTCGAGGAAGACCGACAGGTCATAGACCCCCGCCCAGCCGATGGCGGCCTTGTAGAGATCCGGCCGCAGGACGGCCCCCATCAGGGCCGCATAGCCACCATAGGAGCCGCCGATGATGGCCACGCGGCCCGAATCCAGACCTTTGAGACGGATGGCGTGGGCCACCGCATCCTCGATGTCGGTCTGCATGGCATTGCCCCACTGGCCCCAGCCGGCCTGGGCGAAGGCCTGGCCATAGCCGCCCGAGCCGCGGAAGTTGGGCTGGAGCACCCACCAGCCCCGGGCCACCAGCGCCTGGACCTGGCGGTCCCATCCCAGGGTGTCACGCAGTTCCGGGCCGCCGTGGACGAGCACCACCAGCGGGCCAGGACGACCGTGCAGGGGGCCGGTCAGATAGGCCCGGATGCTGCGCCCATCGCGGGTCGAGACATCCACGGCCTCGGTCGGCGACAGTCGGGCGGCCTCCAGCGGCAGTCGTGCCCCCAGGGCCTCGACGTGGCGGGCCGCGACGTCATAGAGGTACCAGGAACCCGGATCCTGCGCGCCGTTCACCCTCAGAAGCAGTCGGTTATGGTCGCGGCTGACGTCCCAGAACACCACATTGCTGTTGCCGCCGAAATAGCCGTTGAGCGCGCGGTGCTGGGCTCCAAGCCCGCCCTGAATGTCGTATTCCAGCCGGTCGCCGAAATAGGCCGCGCCGAGATACCGCCCGGTGTCGTCCAGCACGCCATAGGCGACGTCCCGGTTTGGCCGCGACGTCAGGGGCGGGCCGTAGCTCATGGAGGTGAGGTCCAGTTCCCGTACCGATGAGGTGTCCTCCCCTTCGCGCCGGGCGGCGACGAGGATGACGTTGGGCCGGCTGCCGGTGGTTATGAACTCGAACTCTGGCGTTTCGGTGATGCGGCGGCGTGTCAGTAGCCGCCAGTCGCTCGACCCCTCGGTCCGGGCATAGAGCGTCTCATAGGTGCCGCGCGGACTGATATCGACGCGGATGACGGGGGTGCCGTTGTGGGTGCGCCAGCCGATGGTCTGGTCCGTGCCGGATTCGATCCGTTCGGCGTCTCCGGTGTTGACGTTCACGCGGTACAGGGCGACGGCACCTGCGCTCGCGGAGATCAAGATGCCGCCCTGCCGGGCACCGTCGCGCGAGATCATCAGAATATGATCGGGGTCATTGGGTAGCAGGTCGACCACGCGCCCAAGGTCGATGGAATAGGCCATGGCCCCAGGCTGATTCTCGAACAGGACCACCGCGCCGCCGTTGACGGTGTCCAGCGAGATCATGCGGCGGCTGGCATGGGTGATCAGTTCGTCCGTGATCGTGGAGCGATCGCTGCGGACGCGGGCGTCGCGCGACACGATCTGGATCAGACCGATGAGCAGGCGCTCGTCATTGGCCCAGTCCATCTGATCGGCGATGAAATCGCCCAGGCGACTGCGGCTGGTGGGCTGGCTCAGATTGCTGACCGAGAAGACGTCGACCATCGCCAGCCGCACACCGTTCTCGCGCGTCTCCTTGAGCAGGGCGATCTTTTCGCCCGACGGCGACAGGGCGACGCTGATCAGGCGATCATACTGGAAGAACTCTGCCAGGCTGTAGGGTGTCGCTCCCTGGGCCTGGACTGCGGGGGCCAGGGCCACCATCAGGCCGGCGGTGCCGACGCCGGCCAGCAATCGACGCCGATCAAGACCCGATGACGGCTTGATATCGCTCATGATCCGGCACTCCTCACCTCAGGGTCGCAGGAGGTCCAAAATTCGCGCAGGAGTCAATCGTCCGGGAGTTTCAGCGCGTCCCAAACAGGCGGTCACCGGCGTCACCCAGGCCCGGCACGATATAGCCGTGCTCGTTCAGGCCCTGGTCGATGGCGGCGGTCCAGATCGGCACCTCGGGGTGATAGGCGCGCAAGCGCTCGATTCCCTCGGGCGAGGCGACGAGACAGACGAAGCGCAGGTCGGTGACGCCGCGCTCCTTCAGCCGCTCCAGGGCCGCGACCGCTGTATTGGCCGTGGCCAGCATGGGGTCGACGACGACGACCAGCCGCTCGGCGATGTCTTCGGGTGCCTTGAAATAATATTCGACGGCCACCAGGGTTTCGGGGTCGCGGTACAGGCCGATGTGGGCCACGCGCGCCGCCGGGATCAGGTCCAGCATCCCGTCGGTCAGTCCGATTCCGGCGCGCAGGATCGGGGCCAGAACCAGCTTCTTGCCGGCTAGGCGGACCGCCTGCATCGGCTCGACCGGGGTTTCGATCTGGACCGTTTCGAGCGGCAGGTCGCGCGTCACCTCATAGCAGAGCAGGGTCGAGATTTCGCGCAAGAGACGCCGGAACTGGGCCGTCGATGTGTCCTTGTTCCGCATCAGGCTCAGCTTGTGCTGAACCAGAGGGTGGTCGATCACGGTGACGCCGGGAATGGGGTTCGCCATCAGAATACGGTTCCGTCCGAGAGAATGTTGAGCGGGGGCCCGCCGCCCTCGCGCTTGGTCACGGCGACGCGCCGTCCGGCCGCCCAGGTGCCGCCTTCCAGCACGCTGGCCAGAGGCATCTGCTGGGCGCTGACGCCCAGCTCGGCCCGCACCATCGGCGCGATCCGGTCCAGCAGGGCCACCGTCATCGACCGCCAGGCGACGATCCGGGGATCCGACACCGGCCAGGGCCTTGCGGCATCGGCGGGATCGGTCAGGGCGACGACGCCCATATCCAGAAACAGGCCGCCGTTGCGATATTCCGCCAGGCCGGTCAGGCCATCGAGGTCGGTCACCTCAATGCCGGCCGCCATCAGCGGCTCGACCAGGGAATAGCTGAGCCACTGGCTGAGCTTGTGGATCGGGACGAGGCCGTCCGTCGCATCGTCGCGCTTCAGGGCCGGATGCCGCCAGGTATCGCCCAGATCGACGCCGCCCAGGCGCAACCGGTCCTGCCAGACCGGGCCGAGCGCTTCGAGCAGCACCTCCAGGATCACCGGGGCAGGCAGCCGGCCGTCAACGGCCCGGGCCCGGATGGCATCATACAGGCCGCCCGGACGGGGCGTGTCCCGGATGGCAAACAGATCCGGGCGGTCCGCAGCCTGATCGCCCAGCCGGTTCAGCAGCGCGGCGCGGCCTTCGAGCCCGGCCAGCGGATTGTCGGACGAAACCTGAAAGCCCTCGGCCAGTTCGGTCGGCGACAGGGTCGCCAGCTCCGACGCATCGGCGCGCAACGGCTGGTCCGCCGCGTTGGAAAAGGCCCCGGCCTGGAACATCCTGAGCGAAGCCAGCGCCAGGCCCTCGGACCGCGCCGCTTCGAGGCCTGTGGCCTGATCGCGATAGCGCCAGCCCGGCCCCGATCCCGCATCCAGCAGCACCGAAACAATCGCCAGGTCGAAGGCCGCGCGGGCCTGTTCATCGGCGTCGGCAAAGCCGGCCTTTGCGGAAATGTCCGCCCACAGATCATCGCCGCCGAAGACGAAGTGCCGCCAGCGCGCGTGGAAGGGCACTTTCAGATCGGGATACTGGTCGCGGATCACACCGGCCACGAAGCGCGCGGTTTCCGGCAACCGATCCAGATCGACGCGCCAGCCCTCGACCTGCCCGGCCAGGGCCAGGCCGAGCATCTCATGGGCGCGGGCGCGCACTGCCACCGCGTTCAACAGGCTGCGTGCAGCCTCGGCTTCAGAACTTGCCAAGATCGCGACCCACCACCTTGGTCAGATCCTCGGCGCTGGGCGGCGCATCGGGGGTGAAATAGCCGGCGGCCTTCTTGGCCTCCATCTCGACGGAGGCATCGTCGGGGATCAGATCGTCGGGGATCGGCACCCGCTCGCCGATCTCGATGCCGGAACCGGTCAGGGCGTCGTGCTTCATGTTCGACATGGAGACGAACCGGTCGATCCGGCTGATGCCGAGCCAGTGCAGCACATCGGGCATCAGCTGCTGGAAGCGGGCGTCCTGAACCCCGGCGACGCATTCGGTGCGTTCGAAATAGGTGGCGGCCTGGTCGCCGCCGGGCTGGCGCTTCCTGGCGTTGTAAACGAGGAATTTGGTCACCTCGCCCAGCGCCCGGCCTTCCTTGCGGTTATAGACGATCAGCCCGGCCCCGCCGCTCTGTGCCTCGCGCACGGCCTCTTCGATGCCGTGGGTCAGATAGGGCCGGCAGGTGCAGATGTCCGAACCGAAAACGTCCGAGCCGTTGCATTCGTCATGGACCCGACAGGTCAGGCGCTGGGTCGGGTCGCCGATCTTGTTCGGGTCACCAAAGACGTAGAGCGTGATTCCGCCGATGGGCGGCAGGAAGACCTTGATGTCCGGCCGCGTCACCAGATCGGCGTACATGCCGCCGGTTTCCTCGAACACGGTGCGCCGCAGGGCCGTCTCGGTGACGCCGAACCGCTCAGCGATGCCCGGCAGCCACCAGACCGGGTCGATCGCCGCCTTGGTCACGGCGACGTCGCGGGTCTCATGCACGATGGAGCCGTCGATGGAGAGCCGCCCTGCGTCGATGGCCTGGCCGATTTCCGGCAGGCTGAGCCGCGCCTTGGTCACGGCGATGGTCGGACGAATGTCGACGCCGTCGCGGATTTCCTCAGAAAAGACATCCGCCACCATGTGACCCCAGGGGTCCAGCGAGACGATGCTTTCGGGGTTCTTCCACTGGGGGAAGGGGCCAAAGGCGTGGGTCGGATAGGTGTCGGTCAGGTCCGGCCGGGTGCCGCTGTTCATCGCCCCGGATGAGATCGCCAGGGCGCGATACAGCGAATAGGCCCCGCCGTGGGCCCCGATGGCATTGCGATCCGAACCGGCCTGGGCCGAGGCGACGACCGGCCCGCGCTCGTGGGGTGTGGTGGCACCCCAGTGAATCGGAAAGCGGGTGGCGGTGCCACCGCCGGGATGAGAGTTCAGGCGGATATGGCCGCTGCGATTGGACGTCATTGTTATTTTCTGTTTCCTCGCCCCCGATATGCTGGGGGAATCTGGCAGTCAGACACCAGACCGGGATGCTGTCCAGCGATGATTTCGGCGACTGGACGATAGGCTCTGACGGAATCGTCCCAATCGGCTAGAGCAGGTTTCATGGCTTCCTCTGCCGGACCCGAAATCGAACGCCTGATCGGCCTGTTGTCCAAGCTGCCCGGCATGGGGCCGCGCTCGGCGCGGCGCGCGACCCTGGCGCTACTGAAAAAGCGCGAACAGCTGATGGAGCCGCTGGCCCAGTCCCTGGCCGAGACGGCGGCCAAGGTGCGACCGTGTTCGATCTGTGCGGCCCCCGATACCTGCGACCCCTGTTCGATCTGTGCCGATGGGGGGCGCGACAAGACCCTGATCTGTGTGGTCGAGGAGGCCGGGGCCCTGTGGGCCATGGAGCGGGTCGGGGCCTATCGGGGGCGCTATCACGTTCTGGGCGGGTTGTTGTCGGCGCTCGACGGCATGGGGCCGGATGCGATCCGGGCCGGCGAACTGGTTCAGCGGGTCGAGGCCGGCGGCGTGAGCGAGGTCATCCTGGCCTTGCCGGCCACCGTCGACGGCCAGACCACGGCGCACTATCTGGCCGAACGGCTGGTGCCTTCGGGCGTGGCGGTGACCTCGCTGGCGCGCGGCGTCCCGGTCGGCGGCGAGCTGGACTGGCTGGACGACGGCACCATCGCCCAGGCCCTGAGAGCCAGACGGCCGGCCTGAGCCCTAGGCCCAATCGACATTCGGAATCATGGACAGGCTGGCTCTTCCTTCTCCCCCGAGGGGAGAAGGAGTTCATTTCGCACTTCCGGCGTTCACCCCGGAGACAGCCTCTTTGAATGTCGATTGGGCCTAGTCTTCGTTGACGATCTGACAGGTGGTCGGGCGCGCCCGGACCTGGAACCGGTACTGGGTCTGGGCGGGAATGTGCACGAAGCGGGTCTGTTCGCCGTCGATCTCATAGCGGATGACAAGATCGTTGGGCCGACGACAGGGCCGCTCCGATGAGTTGAAGGACGCACAGTGCACCACCCCCGGCCCGAAGCTGAGATCGACCCGGCCGGACGGATGGATACGCGCGTCGCCGCGCGCCGCTCCGTCGGCCAGGGCGGCCTCGAAGGCGGCCTCGGAGATCTCCGGGCACGGTCGCGAGGGTGCATCCAGCGGCGCATAGGACGGCCCACAGGCCGCCAGCGACGCGGCCAGAACGGTGCCGATCAGCAGGCTTCGAATCCCGGACATGGCCGCTCCTGTCGGGACGTTCCGCGTCCCCCGCCGAGGGCACCAGTCACGCCCGCGAGCCGACGTTCGTCAAGCCGAAGAAACCCGACGCGGCGATGCCGGTGCATCTGAACGCCGACGGCGGGCGTATAGTAGGGCATGACCCAGCCCCTTGATCGTCGCGCCCTTTTGCTGTCGGGCAGCGCCCTGTTGGTGTCCGCCTGTTCCGGCGGCCCGGCCGAGGCCCAGAACCGGGGGGCCGAAGCCGCCTATGCCAGCTCGCCCTTTCGGCGGGTCACCGACGCCCAGTGGCGGGCGCGGCTGTCACCGCTGGCCTACCAGGTGCTCAGGCACGAAGCGACCGAGCGCGCCGGCACCAGCCCCCTGAATGACGAGCACCGGCGTGGCGTCTTTCATTGTCGGGGTTGCGATCTGGCGCTGTTCCGGTCGCAGTGGAAGTTCGACAGCGGGACCGGCTGGCCCAGTTTCCACACCGTGATCGAAGGGGCCGTGGCGACCCAGACCGACTATGCCCTGGGGGTGCCGCGCACCGAATACCACTGCGCCCGCTGCCTGGGGCATCAGGGCCATGTCTTTGAGGACGGGCCGCGCCCGACCGGCCTGAGATACTGCAACAACGGCGTCGCCCTGAGCTTCCGACCGGCCTCGGCATGACCCTGATCCTGATCGCCTATCTGGGTGGCATCCTGACCATCCTGTCGCCCTGCATCCTGCCGGTGCTGCCGTTTGTATTTGCGCGGGCCGGGCGGCCGTTTCTGACCTCGACCCTGCCGTTGATGGCGGGCCTTGCGGTGATGTTTGCGGGGATCGCGACCCTGGCCGCCATCGGCGGGGCCTGGGCGGTCCAGGCCAATCAGTGGGGCCGCTGGATCGCCATAGCGCTGTTGGCGACCTTTGGCCTGATGATGGTGTTCCCGGCCTTCGGGGATCGGGTCATGGCCCCGCTCCAGACCCTGGGCGGCCGTCTGAGCGAGCGGGTCCGGCCCGGCGGCACCGAGGGTCTGAACGAGGCCTTCGGGTCCCTGATCCTGGGTCTGGCGACCGGCCTGCTGTGGGCCCCCTGCGCCGGACCGATCCTGGGCCTGATCCTGACCGGTGCGGCCCTGAATGGAGCCAGTGCCTCAACCAGCCTGCTGCTGCTGGCCTATGCCCTGGGCGCGGCCACCTCCATGGCCCTGGCCCTCTTGGTCGGGGGCCGGGTCCTGAAGGCCATGAAGGGTTATCTGAAGCATGAACGGACCGTGCGGCGGGTACTGGGCGTGCTGGTTCTGGGCGGGGTCGCGGCCATTGCGCTGGGCCTGGATCGGGGCGTGCTGACGCGCATTTCCGCCGCCTCCACGGAACGGATCGAACAGGGGCTGCTGGGCCTGGGCGGCATGGGCCACACCGCGCCGGAGGCCGCCGGCAACGACTTTCGCGACTATGGCCCCGCGCCCGAGATCACCGGGGCGACGCAATGGCTTCAGGGCGGCCCCCTGACGCTGGCGGACCTGCGAGGCAAGGTCGTGCTGATCGACTTTTGGACCTACTCCTGCATCAACTGCCTCAGAACCTTGCCGCATGTCGCCCAATGGGACCGGCTCTATCGCGAGCATGGGCTGGTCGTGGTCGGGGTCCATGCGCCGGAGTTCGCCTTCGAGCGCGACCCGGCCAATGTGCGCCGCGCCGTGGATGATCTGGGCATCACCTATCCGGTGGCGCTGGACAATGATTTCACCATCTGGCGGGCCTATCAGAACCGCTTCTGGCCGGCGCATTTCTTCATCGATGCCAATGGCCGGCTGCGCCATGTGCGCCTGGGTGAGGGCGAGACGGATCGCTCCGAGGCCATCATCCGCACCCTGCTGATGGAGGCCGGGGCCACCCGCTTGCCGCCGCCGGCGGGCGGGGCCGAGGCCCAGGGCGTCATGGCCGCCGACAGCGGGGCGGAGCGTTCGCCCGAGACCTATCTGGGCACGGCGCGCGGCGAGAACCGGGTCGAGGGACCGACGCTGGCCCCTGATCAGTGGGCGTTGGACGGGGCCTGGACGCGCGAGGCCGAACGGGCCGTCCTGACCGGTCCGGACGGTGCGATCCGCTATCGGTTCCGGGGCCGCGATGTGCATCTGGTGCTGGCCTCCACGACCGGGCAGCCGATCCGGTTCCGCGTCACGATCAACGGCCAGCCGCCGGGCGAGGCGGCGGGTGCGGATGTGTCGGCATCGGGCCAGGGCACGATCCGCGATCAGCGCCTGTATCAGCTGATCCGGCTGCCGACGGCGGGGGAGGGCGAGTTGAAGATCGAGTTCCTCGGTCCCGGCGCGGCCGCCTATGCCTTTACGTTCGGCTAGGTGCGACCGGTCCTGGCGTAGCCGTCATTCAGGTTGGAGCCTGGCGGGACTCCAACGAGAGCACGACTCGCCTTGAGTCCTGCTCTCGTCTTCAGTGGCGCGCGTTTCATCCGATAACCGGTTCCCTCTGATCGGAACGCGCTTTAGGAACGGGTCATGGACGAACAGGCATGGATGATCGCCGCAATTGCGGTCGGCGTGGTGGCGGCGGGACTGCTGGTCTGGGCGATCCTGGCCCAGCGCAAGGCGGGGCTCCTGGATGCCCAACTGCGAGAGGCGAGCGCCCGGGCGATCCGGGCCGAGGCCAATGCCGAAGCCGCCCGCGAAAGCCAGGCCCAGGTCGGCACGACCTTCAAGGCCATGTCGGCCGAGGCGCTGGAGAAGGCGTCCCATGATCTGTTGCAGCGCGCCGAGCTGACCTTTCGCCAGCGCGACGAGCGCGCCCGCGAGCAGCTTCAGGCCCAGCTCAAGCCGGTGGCCGACACCCTGACCAAGTTCGAAGCCCAGGTTCAGGCCCTGGAGAAGTCCCGCTCGGAAGAGACCGGCGGGCTGAAGGAGCAGCTGACGCTGCTGATGTCGGCGTCGAACGCCACGCGCGACGAGGCCCGCAAGCTGACCGAGGCCCTGCGCGGCAATACCGGTCGCCGCGGCCGCTGGGGTGAGCAGACCTGTCGCAATGTGCTGGAAGCCGCCGGCATGGCCGGCCGCTTCGACTTCGTCGAACAGTCCAGCCAGTCTGACCAGGACGGATCACGACTGCGGCCCGATTTTCTTGTGAAGCTGCCCGGCGGCGGGCTGTTTGTCATCGACGCCAAGGTGTCGCTGGCGCTGGATGACGACGGTGAGGGTGACGAGGAGGCGCGCGCCCAGGCCCGCTCCATGCAGATCGCCGCCAGCGTCAAGACCCACATGCGCCAGCTCTCGGCCAAGGGCTATCAGGATCAGTTCAAGCCCAGCCCGGACTTCGTGGCCATGTTCGTACCCGGCGACGCCTTTCTGGCGGCGGCCCTGGACCATGAGCCGGAGCTGATGAACCAGGCCATGTCGAACCGGGTGCTGATCGTCACGCCCACGACCCTGTTCGCCCTGTGCAAGGCCGTGGCCTATGGCTGGCGCGCCGAGGAACAGACGAAATACGCCGATGAGACGGCCAAGCTGGGCCGGGAGCTCTACCGGCGGCTGTCGGTCATGGGCGGCCATGCGGCGGCGGTCGGCAGGGCGCTGGACACGGCGGTCGGCAAGTACAACCAGTTCGTCGGCTCGCTCGAAAGCCAGGTGATGGTCCAGGCCCGCCGGTTTGAGGACCTGGCCGTCGATCACGAGGGCAAGGAGATTGCCGAACTCGCACCCGTTGAGGCCTCGCCGCGCGCGCTCAGCCGGCCTGAACTGGTCCAGCCAGCGACGGAACAGTCCCAAGAGGCCGTCTGATCTGGACAAGGCCGGCGTCCGGTGTGATGCCTCCGCCCATGAACACCGACACCGACCGTATCCGCCCGCCCGACGACGCGCCCCAGATCAGGGTGATCGCCATGCCGGCGGACACCAATCCCAATGGCGACATCTTCGGCGGCTGGCTGTTGTCGCAGATGGACCAGGCGGCCGCCTCGGCAGCCTATGAGGCGGCGCAGGGGCGCTGTGTGACCGTGGCGGTCGATGCCATGGTCTTTCACCATCCGGTCTATGTCGGCGATGTCGTCAGCCTCTACGCCCGGGTTGTGCGCCGGGGCCGCACCTCGGTCGGCGTCTTCGTCGAGGCCTGGCGCAGCCCGCGCGAGCGCGACGCCTATGAAAAGGTCACCGAGGGCATCTTCACCTTCGTCGCCATTGACGAGCAGAAGCGCCCGCGCGTGCTGCCGGACGCATGAGGGCTCCGTCCCTTGCGGAGCGGGAAAGGGCATCGTCCCGTCCGGCTTGTCGGTACGCGCTCTAGCCTCGATTCTCGCCGAACACCTTGGCCCGCATGGTGTCGTTGATCGTCTGGCGCCAGTTCGGATCGGTTGTCTCCAGGGCGTCCAGCAGATCCTTGTCCAGCCGGATAGACCTTAGAACCTTTGGATTCTTCGCCACCGGTCGACCGCCGCGGCTTTTGAAGGCGGCAATGACCTCGGCCGGCAGGACATCCTGGGCCGGGCGGAATTCCGACAGGTCTTCATCGGTCAGCGGTGGATTGGCGTCGTTTATGCGTCCCATGGTCTATTCGAATGCGCCTCTGTAGCGTTTGCGTTCCCTTGGCTCGGCGCGCCTCAGACTGATGACCCGAACTGTCGATCGGACCGTGAAGATCATGACGAACAGCCCGGAGCCGATGGGGCCGATAGCCTGAAACCTCTGTTCGCCGTACTTTTCGCCGCAGTCCTCTCTTACGATGGCGTCTTCCAGGATGAACTCGCGGGCCATGGCCAGGGAAACGCCGTGCTTGCGGAGATTGCTTCTATCC
Organism: Pseudomonadota bacterium; assembly: GCA_963205025.1. Taxonomy (GTDB): domain Bacteria; phylum Pseudomonadota; class Alphaproteobacteria; order Caulobacterales; family Caulobacteraceae; genus Brevundimonas. Next base: position 35,887 of record CAUJHO010000050.1, read on the forward strand.
TTGGCCGGATCGAACTCGATCTCCATCCCGATTTATGTAACACAACAACGCCTGTAGCACAATCGAAGACGTGTCCGAGCGCTGCTCTGGAACCCCAGCCTCGCCGCCGCTATCTTACGCCCATGATCGACGCCCTTTACAGCGACCGGATCCTGAAGCTGGCGGCCAATATGCCGCGGGCCGGGCGGCTGGCTGCGCCGCAGGGGTCGGCCGAGCGCGTCGCCAAGCTGTGTGGCTCCACCGTCGTGGTCGATGTGGTGCTGGATGCGGAGGGCCGGGTCGCCGACTTTGCCCAGGATGTCCGGGCCTGCGCGCTGGGCCAGGCCTGCGCCGCCATCGTCGGGGAGCACATTGTCGGGGCCAGGCTGGACGAGATCGAGACGGCCCGTGACCAGACCCGCGCCATGCTGAAAGACGGCGGCCCGGCCCCGACCGGACGCTTCGCCGACCTGGCCATTCTGGAGACCGTCAAGGACTATCCGGCCCGCCATGCCTCCACCCTGATCCCGCTGGAAGCGGCAGCGGAGGCCGTGCGACAGGCTCTGGCGCGAACTAGGCTCGCCGGCGCGGCTTGATCCCTCCATTTCGCAGGTGCGATAAGCACGGCGAACCAAATCACCCGGACCGCACCGGCATGGGACTTTATGAAACCGGCGTCCGCTTGAGCCACCGGGCCTACAAGCTGACGCTCTCTCCCCTGATCGGGAACCAGTGCCGTTTCCTGCCGACCTGTTCGGACTATGGAGCCCAGGCGCTGATCGATCATGGCCCGGTGCGCGGCGGTTATCTGACCCTGCGCCGCGTGTGCCGGTGCAACCCTCTCGGCGGATCGGGCTATGACCCGGTGCCGCCCCGGAAAGACTGAGACGATGATCGACCTGATCTTCCCCGATGGAAACAGCCGCCAGTACCCGGACGGGACCACGGCGCTGGATGTCGCCAAGTCCATCGCCCCGTCGCTGGCCAAGCGGGCGGTGCTGGCCGAGCTGGACGGCGAGCTGCGCGACATGAACCGCGAGATCGAAAAGGGCGGGCCTTTCCGCCTGATCATGCGCGACGACCCCGAGGCGCTGGAGACCATCCGCCACGACACCGCCCACATCCTGGCCGAGGCGGTTCAGGAGTTGTTTCCCGGCACCCAGGTGACGATCGGCCCGGCCATCGAGGACGGCTTCTATTACGATTTCGCCCGCGAGGAGCCATTCTCGACCGACGACTTCGAAAAGATCGAAGCCAAGATGCGCGAGATCGTCGACCGCGATGCCCCCATCGTGCGTGAGGTCTGGGATCGCGACGCGGCCATCAAACAGTTCGAGGACGTCGGTGAGACCTACAAGGCCGAGATCATCCGCGACCTGCCCGCCGGCGAGCCGATCACCCTCTACAAGCAGGGCGACTGGACCGATCTGTGCCGGGGACCGCATTTTCCGTCGACCAAACATGTCGGCAAGGCTTTCAAACTGACCAAGCTGGCCGGGGCCTACTGGCGCGGCGATCACAGGAATGCCCAGCTCCAGCGCATGTACGGCACCGCCTGGGCCAGTGACGCGGACCTCAACGCCTATCTGGAGCGCCTGGAAGAGGCCGAGAAGCGCGACCACCGCAAGCTCGGCAAGCAGATGGGCCTGTTCCACATGCAGGAAGAAGGCCGTGGCATGGTCTTCTGGCACCCCAAGGGCTGGCGGTTGTGGCAGACGCTGGAGGCCTATATGCGCCGCCGGCTGGACGAGGCCGGCTATGTCGAGGTCAAGACGCCCCAGGTGCTGGACCGTACCTTCTGGGAAAAGTCGGGCCACTGGGACAAGTACCGCGAAAACATGTTCGTCTGTGAGACGGTCGAGGGCGAGACCCTCAGCCTCAAGCCGATGAACTGTCCGGGCCACGTTCAGATTTTCAATGTCGGCCAGCGGTCCTACCGCGAACTGCCGATCCGCATGGCTGAGATGGGCTCGTGCCACCGCTATGAGCCATCCGGGTCGCTGCACGGCCTGCTGCGCGTGCGCGCCTTCACCCAGGACGATGCCCACATCTTCTGCCGTGAGGACCAGATCGAGGAGGAGACGGCCCGCTGGATCGAGCTATGCCGCTCGGTCCACGAGGATCTCGGCCTGACCACCGAATATATCTCGCTTGGCACCCGGCCCGAGCTGCGCGCCGGCGACGACGCCTTCTGGGACAAGGCCGAAGGCCAGATGCTCAACGCCGCCCGCAAGGCCGGCGTCGAGCCCGTGATTACCGAGGGCGATGGGGCCTTCTATGCGCCGAAGCTCGACTTCGTCGTGCGCGACGCCATCGGCCGCCAGTGGACCTGCGGCACCATCCAGCTGGACTATGTCCTGCCTGAACGACTGGATGCCGAATATGTCGGAGAAGACGGCCTGAAGCACCGGCCGGTGATGCTGCACCGAGCGATCCTGGGGTCATTCGAACGCATCCTCGGCATTCTGATCGAGAACTACGCCGGTGCTTTCCCGCTATGGCTGGCCCCGACCCAGGTGGTGGTGGCGACCATCACATCGGATGCCGACGACTATGCCCATGAGGTCGCGCAAGCGCTTCGCGAGGCTGGCTTGCGGGTCGAAACCGATCTCAGGAACGAGAAGATCAACTACAAGATCCGCGAACATTCCCTTGCCAAGACCCCGATAATCGCGGTCGTTGGACGTAAGGAGGCGGAGGATCGGACTGTCGCCCTGCGTCGTCTGGGCGCAGGAAACACTCAAGAGTTGATTTCCCTCGACAAAGCTGCGCCTGGGTTGTCTGACGAGGCATTGGCACCCGATCTGCGGCGTCGGCATCCAGAGAAGTGATCCGTTGTGGCGAGGGACGACGCCTTGATGTGGGGATTGGGGTAATCTGGTCGTGAACAAGGTCGTTCCGCTCAGACATTTTCCGGCTTTTGAACTCGAGGATCCGAGCGCGGATATCTCGGTGATCATGGTCGTCTATCTGACCGGCCCCGCCCTGTTCACCTCGATCGCGCGCGTGCTGGCCGACCCGGATGTCGATGACTTTGTCATCGTCGACAATGGCTCATCGGAGGCGGATCAGGCGCGTCTGTTCGCCATCAGCCAAACGGACGACCGCATCCGGCTGTTGCAGGGTCACGGCAATATCGGCTTCGCACGGGGTGCCAATCTGGGGGCCTCGGCGGCCCGTGGCCGGTTCCTGGTGTTCCTCAATCCCGATGCCTTCCTCGAGCGCGGATGCGCGCGCGCTCTCTTCGCCGAGACGACCGGCCGGCCCAGCCCGTGCGTGGTCGGCGCGCGCATCCTCAACGAGGACCGCAGCGAACAGCGCGGGGCGCGGCGCTATGAGGTCACGCCGGTGACCACCTTGCTCAGCTTCACCCACCTGACCGGCCTGATCCCGGCGTTGCGCAGGTTCGAGATCCATCTTGAGAACGAGCCGCTGCCCGAGGCCCCGATCAAGGTGCCGACGATTTCCGGGGCCTGTTTCGGCGTCAGCCGCGCCGATTTCCGCCGGCTCAAGGGCTTCGACGGAGATTTCTTCCTGCACGTCGAGGACGTCGATCTGTGCTGGCGGGCGCGCGAGATGGGCGGGGTGGTTCTGTTCCATCCGACGGCCGAGGTCGTGCACCTGGGCCATACCAGCCTGGTCGAGCCCTTCTTTGTGGAATGGTTCAAGGGGAACGGCCTGGCGCGGTATTTCGTCAAGCGCGCGGACAGCTGGCCGCGTCGCGTGCTGGCCTATGGGCTGGGGCCGATCATTGTCCTGGCCTCGGTGGCGCGGCCGCTGATGAGAAGGCTGACCGGGCGGTCCTAGGGCCTGAACTCATGATCTTCGTCACCCTCCGGGCAAGCCCGAGGGTGACGCGATAGGGCGTGCCGGCCTAGGCGGCGGCGGAGGTGTCGCCATTCCCCTTGCCGCCGTACCAGTCGACATTGCGCGTGAACCACATCACCGCGGCGATGGCTGCGAAACTGGCGAGCGCACCGACCAGCAGGGCGTAGTCCTCCAGCCGCATCAGGATGTAGATCAGGCCGTACAGGAAGGCGAAGGCCACGAGGGCTCGAATGCCCTGGGCGCGGCTCTTGAAGGTCCAGCCGGCGTAGGCCGAAATCAACGCCACCGTTGCCGTCGCCGCGATGCCGAAGGCGATGTCGAAACCGGTGTGCTCGGCGATCGACAACAGCAGCATGTAGAAGATCACCTGGGCCAGGCCGACCAGAACATATTGGGCCGGGTGGACCCGCTTGCCCGTCGTGGTCTCGAACAGGAAATAGGCCAGGAAGACCAGACCGATGAACATCGGGGCGTATTTCAGCGACCGGCTGACCGACTGATAGGGGTTGGCCGGCTCGACGAAGCTCACGGCCAGTTCGGTCGAGCCGAGCCGCGCCAGGGTGTCGGTGCCGCCTTCCGACGGTACGCCGCGCGCGACATAGGGAACCGACCACTGGGCGTCAAAGCCGGGTCCGTTCGCAGCCGGTTGCTGCGCCTCAGGCAGGAAGCCGCCGCCGTAGGACGGATCGGGCCAGTCGCCGGAAATCCGGGCGGCGGTGGTGCGGGCAAATGCCAGCACGCCGATCCGTTGCGCGCCGGAGAACCGTGCCTGCCCCTGGACCTCGAAGGGGCCGCCGGTACGATCCACCTCGCCCAGCGGAGTCGAGAACAGGCCGAGTTGAGGATTGCCATAGTGGGCATTGCGCTCGGAATAGTCCGTGTTCGCATTCTCAAGCGTCAGGGTCGACAGCAGATTGGCCGGCTCCAATGCCACGGGATCGGCACCGCCGATAGCCAATGTCAGGTCCGAGCGCGCGCCGCGCACGCCGGAGGCTCCGACGATCAGCTCAGCCCGCGACCAGTCGAGAACGGCCCCTGCCGGGGCCTCGTCGCCGGCGTCGGCCAGGTCGAAAGTCGCGGCATAGGTCAGGTTCGCGTCATAGACGGGCACCCGGAACAGCGAGCGTTTGCGGACCTCGGAATCGGTGCCGACCGTCATCTGACCGGCTTCGGGATAAACGATCCAGACCGACTGGGTGGTCGTCGCCGGCTGCCCGGCCTCAGCGGCGCGTGTCAGGGTGTAGGGTACGGCAATCACCGGTCCCAGGAAGGTCTGTGGCCCGCCCATCAGGCCGCCGACTTCGGTCGCGACTGCCTCGGCGCGGTTGGATCGATCGATCAACAGGCCGAACACCATCAGGGCCGGAATGCTCATCAACAGGGCCAACGCACACACCAGGAGCAGTTTCAGCCCCAGCGACCGGCGCGGAAAGGGCAGCTTCAGTGCATTGGTGTCGGCCATGCCGGTGTCTCCATCCCAGACCGGCAGGCGACACCGTTATCTCGGCGAAATCAAGGCGGGAGATTGGGCGTCGAGCCTGACGGAGTCCGATGTGCGCCTTCGCTTGACGCCCCCCCTACAAACCGTCCGCTCTTCCCGGCGAAGGCCGGGACCCAGGTCGTATGGCTTCGCGCCGACCGACCATGCTCCGGTTCCAGCTGGATCGACGACAGAGTCCTGTCATCTGGACCCCGGCGTTCGCCGGGGTGGGCGGTCGGAAAAGAGCGGCCTAGGCTCGGTCGATCCTAGTACTTCCGGGCCATCGGCGGGAAGGGCTTCACATCCTCGGTCAGGGTGTAGTCATGCACCGGCCGGTCGCCCAGCGTCACCTTGCCCTTGGCATCGCACCAGGCCAGGGTGTGCTTCATCCAGTTCTTGTCGTCGCGTTCGGGGAAGTCTTCGCGCGCATGGGCCCCGCGGCTTTCGGTGCGGTTTTCGGCACCCTCGATGGTGACCAGGGCCTGGTCGATCAGATTCATATATTCCAGCGTCTCAACCAGGTCGGTGTTCCAGATCATCGTCCGGTCCGTGACCTTGATGTCGTCCGACGCCGCCCGCACAGCCCGTACGGCCTGGACACCCTCCTTGAGGGTCTCGCCGGTCCGATAGACGGCGGCGTCCTTCTGCATGGCCTTCTGCATCCGCAGGCGCAGATCCGCCGTCGGGGTCGAGCCCTTGGCGTGACGCAGCGCATCCAGCCGGTCCAGATGACCTTCGGTAGAGGCCGGGGCGACCTCGGGCACCGGGCCCGCCTCGACGATGTCGGCGGCGCGCAGGCCGGCGGCGCGTCCGAACACCACCAGGTCGATCAGCGAATTCGATCCCAGGCGGTTGGCACCATGCACCGATACACACGCGGCCTCGCCCACCGCCATCAGGCCCGGCACCACCTTGGAAGGGTTGTCGCCGTCCCGGGTCAGGACCTCGCCGTGGAAGTTCGTCGGGATACCGCCCATGTTGTAGTGGACGGTCGGGATCACCGGGATCGGCTCCTTCGTCAGGTCGACCCCGGCGAAGATCTTGGCGCTCTCGGAAATACCGGGCAGGCGCTCGTGCAGAATCTTCGGGTCCAGGTGATCCAGGTGCAGGAAGATGTGGTCGTTGTGCGAGCCGACGCCGCGACCCTCACGGATTTCCATGGTCATGGCCCGGCTGACCATGTCGCGCGGAGCCAGGTCCTTCACTGACGGGGCGTAGCGTTCCATGAATCGCTCGCCCGACGCATTCGTCAGATAGCCGCCTTCGCCGCGCGCACCCTCGGTAATCAGGCAGCCGGCCCCATAGATGCCGGTCGGGTGGAACTGAACGAACTCCATGTCCTGCAGGGCCAGGCCGGCGCGCAGCACCATGGCGTTGCCGTCACCGGTACAGGTGTGGGCGCTGGTGGCCGAGAAATAGGCGCGGCCATAGCCGCCGGTCGCCAGGATCACCAGCTTGGCGCGGAAGCGGTGAATGGTGCCGTCGTCCAGCTTCCAGGCGGTGACACCCCGGCACGCGCCGTCTTCCATGATCAGGTCGAGCGCGAAATACTCGATGAAGAAATCGGTCGAGTGCTTCACCGACTGGCCGTACAGCGTATGCAGCATGGCGTGGCCGGTGCGGTCGGCGGCCGCGCAGGTGCGCTGAACCGGTCCGCCCTTGCCATAGTCCTTGGTCATGCCGCCGAAGGCGCGCTGATAGATCTTGCCTTCGTCCGTACGGCTGAAGGGCACGCCCCAGTGTTCCAGCTCATAGACCGCCTTGGGGGCCTCGCGGCACATATATTCGATGGCGTCCTGATCGCCGAGCCAGTCCGATCCCTTGACGGTGTCGAACATATGCCAGCGCCAGTCGTCCTCGCCCATATTGCCCAGCGAAGCCGCGATGCCGCCCTGGGCCGCGACCGTATGGCTGCGAGTCGGGAAGACCTTGGTGACGCAGGCGGTCTTCAAGCCCGCCTGGGCGCAACCGAGCGCCGCGCGCAGGCCTGAGCCGCCGGCCCCGACCACCACGACATCATAGGCGTGATCAACGATCTGATAGGTGGTCACGATTTCAGGCTCCGGCCGGCGCTTGCGCCAGCGCGATCAGGATAACAAAGGCCAGCCCTGCGCCCGCGAGCGCCAGGCAGCCGAGCAGATTGAGCATCAGGACCAGCTTGCCGGTCGAGCCGTGCAGATAGTCCTCGATGATGGCCCTCAGCCCCAGGTGCAGGTGATAGACGCCGACCAGGATACCGACGGCCACCAGCATGGCGTTCACCGGCTGGGCTAGCCAGGCCAGGGTCTCGGCGTGGTCGAGGCCGGCCAGGGTCGCGCCCGCGACCAGGGCCCACAGCATCAGCGGCAGCAGGACCAGGGCCGAAGCCCGTTCCTTGATCCAGATCCAGGCTCCGGTCATCTCGGAGGTCTTCACATGGGGGCTGGTCATGACAGAACTCCCGCCCGCATCAGCAGAAACCAGAACACCGCAGTCCCGCCGATCGAAAAGCCGATCGAGGCCCACGACAGGGCATTGGCTGCGCCTAGCGAAAAGCCGACGCCCGTATCCCAGATCAGGTGCCGGATGCCCGAGGCCAGGTGGTAAAAGGCCGCCCACGACACGCCGATCCAGATGATCAGGCCGAACCACGAGCCTGAGACGGCCGCAAAGCCGGCATAGGCCTCCGGCCCCGCCTTCAGACAGGCCAGCCAGACCACGACCAGCAGCATGCCGACCGCCAGGCCGACGCCCGAGACCCGATGCAGGATTGAGGCGGCCATGGTGACATGCCAGCGCCAGACCTGAAGGTGCGGCGATAGCGGGCGATGCGGCGTCTCTGTCATGCGGCGCGCGATCCTCTGATGCGGTGCGATGAAGCGCCCCGCTTTTGGAACTCGCAACCGGGCCTGTCAACGCGCGCCCGGCTGCGAAACGCTCGCATTTACAGCGGCAAGGCCGCCGCGCATTTCTGGATCAGCTGGTCGACATCGGCCGCGTCCTGATACAGGCCAAACCCGAAGCGGATCGTGTCGGCCCGGACATCGGTGACGACCCCGACCCCGATCAGGGCCTGCTGCCAGGCCTGGGCCTGCGGATGGCGGAAAGCCAGAAAGCGCGCGCGGGGCCCGTTACCCTGGACCGGGTTCAACAGCTCGGCCTGACGGAGTGCACCGGCATGGCCGCCGGCAACGGCAGTCTGGAACGTCTGCATCAGGCCGATGGTGTGATCCGAGATGGCGGCGGTGCTCAGGCCCTGATCGGCCAGCAGCCTCTGCACGGCATTGAACCGATAAAGGCCGCTGACATCGAAGGTCGCGCCCCAGAACCGGCCACCGTCAATCCGGTATTTCACGCCATTGGGCGGACCGGTCAGATTGCCGAACTCGGCGTACCAGCCGGTCGTCACCGGCCTCGGACAGAAGCCCGGTGGTGCATGCAGGAAACAGACGCCTTCGCCGGCCATGGCGTATTTGTAGCCGCCCGCCAGATAGAAGACCCGGTCCGCCACGCCCGACAGGTCCGTCGGCGTGGCCATGAAGCCGTGATAGCCGTCGATGACGACCCACGGCCCGGCCGGATCAGCCAGCGTCGCCAGGTCCTCGATCCGGTCAAAGGCCTGACCCGTCTTGAAGAAGACCTGGCTGACCAGAATCCAGTCGAACGCGCCCGACCGCGCTGCGGCGAGGAACCGGTCCGCAAAGGTCTCGAAAGGCTCCAGCGCAATGCGCGTCACCTCGGCCTGGCCGGCCTCTTGCCAGCGCTCGCTCTGGCGGCGGAAGGAGTGGAACTCGCCGTCAGTGGCCAGAATCCGTGCCGGCCGCCGCGCGATCCCCGAGAACAGCCGGATCAGGAAGTCATGGGTGTTGGATGAAAATACCAGGCTGTCCGGGTCAGGCAGCCCCAGTTCGCGCGCGATGTGGCCCTGCGCCTCCGGGATCACCGTTTCGAAAATCGGCCCCCACTTCTCGTCGGCGTGGCGCATGGCGTCGTCCCAGGCGCGCCCTTGCGCCTCGTAGGAAACATCCGGCCACAGATGATGGCTGTGGGCCGCGAAATGCAGCCGCTCCGGAGCCAGCCCGAGCGCGCGCGAAAAGAGGGGCTTGAAGGTCATGGACGATGTCTAGACGCGCCAGGTGCCGGACGGAACCCGCGAGCGAATTTGCCACCCAGACGGGGCGTCATCTGGCCGATCGTGAGGTCTTGGCCCAACGCTGCGGTCACGGTCGCGGCTTGAGTTCAAATCTGCGACACTCTTGGAATGGCTGCAGTCATCGAAATCCCTGACGATCTGGATGTCCGTGTGGAGGCCCTGGCGGCTCGCAGCGGACGGTCGAAGACCGCGATCCTGCTTGAGGTTCTGCGCGGCGTTCTGGAAGACATCGAAGACCTCTACGAATTCGAGCGGGTCATGGAACGCATTCGCGCCGGCGAGGAGCGGGTCTTCTCGGCTGAGGAGATGAGGCGCGAGCTTGGCCTGGAAGGCTGAATATTCAGGCCAGGCGATCAAGGAACTGAAAAAGCTCGGCAAGCCGACAGCGGCGCGGATCGACGCCTACCGGCATGATCGCGTCCTGACCGCCGAGTCGCCGCGCAGCCTCGGCCAGGCCCTGGCGGGTGATCTGAAGGGCTTCTGGAGATATCATGTCGGCGACTTCCGGGTGATTTGCGACATTCAGGATGACCGCCTGGTCGTGCTCGTGGTTCGGCTCGGCAATCGCCGTGACGTCTATCAGTAGCCCGACCTACAACGCCGTCCGGAGGGTCCACAGCTCGGGGAAGGCCCGCTTGGACAGGGTCGAGGCCAGATAGGCGACGCCGGGTGTGCCGCCGGTGCCCTTCTTGCCGCCGATGATCCGCTCGACCGTCAGCACATGCTTGTGCCGCCAGGTGATCATGGCGTCGTCGAGGTCCATCAGCTTTTCGGCCAGCTGATAAAGTTCCCACCACTGGTGGGTGTCGCGATAAACCATCAGCCAGGCCGCCTCGACTTCCGCAGAGGGGACATAGGCCTGGGTGACGTCGCGGTTCAGCACGCTTTCGGGCACCGGCAGGCCGAACTGGGCCAGCTGGAAAAGGGCGTCGTCGTACAGGCTGGGCATCTCCAGGGCTTCGACCAGGGCGGCATGGGCCGCCGGCCGATCGGTGTGGAACCTCAAGAAGGTCGGGTCCTTCAGGCCGAGCAGATATTCCAGCCGTCGGAATTGATCCGACTGGAAGCCGGACGACCCGCCCAACTGGGCCCGGAACGACAGATAGTCCGCCGGCGTCATGGTCGACAGAATGTCCCAGCTCTGGGTCATCACCGCCTGGATGCGGCTGACGCGCGCCAGCGACTTGTAGGCAGGGACCAGATCACCGGCCCGGATCAGCCGCTTGGCAAGGCCGACCTCGTGCAGGATCTGCTTGAGCCACAGTTCCTTGGTCTGGTGGATGATGACGAACAGCATCTCGTCGTGCTGTTCGCTCTGCGGATTCTGCGCCGTCAGCACCTGGTCGAGCGTCAGGTAGCGGGCATAGGTCATGTCGGTCATGCGACCGGTTTAGGCGATTTTCGCGCGCGGTACACCGGGTCAGGTCCAAGGCGGCGACTCGCCCTGAGCGGATTTCAGGCCGGTTCCCTGACGGGCACCGACACCGACCGTCGCGTGACGGCCCCCTCAGGGCGGCTGCTGATCTCGGCGGACGCCTGTTCGATGGATGCGGCCAGCCGGTTCATGAACTCGGCCCGCTTCAGGCCTGGCGGCAAGGGCGGCAGATAGTTGAATATGACCCTGCCCGGCTTGAACCCGATCCCCTTGGCCGGCCAGTGCTCTCCGGCATTGGTCGCCACCGGCCAGCACGGCCCCTCCAGGTCGCGATAGATGGCCGCGACGCCGGGCTTGTAGTCGGGTTCAGCTCCCGGCAGTTGCCGCGTCCCTTCCGGGAAGATCACGACCTGACGTCCCTCTGCCAGCCGCGCGCGGGCATTGCGCACCATGTCCTTCAAGGCCTTGGCGTGGGCGCTCCGATCCACCGGGATCATCTTCGTCTTCCAGGCGAACCAGCCGATGAAGGGCACGATCATCAGCTCCTTCTTGAGGACGAAACAGGGATCGTCCAGCACAGTGAAAGGCACCACGATGTCCAGCATCGACTGGTGTTTGGGGGCCACCAGGGCCGCCCCGGTGGGCCGATTCTCCAGCCCCCGGACCTCGACCGTGATCCCCATGATCCAGCGCAGGCCGAACAGCACCATCCGGGCCCAGATCTTGATCACCCCCATGGCCGGTCGGTGCGACATCAGCAGGGCGGGGGACATTCCGACCGCGCAGATCGGCATCGACAGGTACAGCCAGAGTGCGAACAGCGCGCGGCGAAGACTAAGCATCAGCAGCCCTTTCGGACGGTTCGGCCTCGGCGGCACCGTCGGGTTCGGCGCTCGGCCGCAGGACCCGGGCAAGGGCCTCGCGCACCAGGACCGCCAGATATTTGCTGTATTCGACGACCATGCGGCGCTGGCCGGCACCGGTTCGCCACCAGCTGTCGGCATTCAGTGATGGGGTCACGACCGGATAGGGTACCAGCTCGGCACCGCGCATCATCCCCCGGATTTCGAGCATGGAGCGCGGCATATGGTAGTCGCTGGTGACCACGATCAGGCTGTCATAGCCCTTGGCCTCGGACCAGGCGGCGATCTCCTGGGCGTTGCCGACGGTGTCCTCGGCCTCGAAGCCCAGATCGACGCAGCAGTCGAACAGCCGGTTCGATCCGGCCGTGACCTCCCTCAGTTCTCTGCGCTGGACCTGACGGTTGACGCCGGACACCAGCAACCGCTCGCCCCGTCCGGCAGCGAGCAGCCGCAGGGCCTCATTGATGCGTGCATCCGAGGCCCCGGTCAGGACCACGATGCCGTCGGCGCGACCGGGATCGGCCGCCGGCGTCATCATCTCGATGCGGTCGGCAAAGGCCAGCAGGCCGGCCAGCCAGATGATCAGGATCACGGCGACGGCCGCCAGATACTTCATCCCCTCGTCTCCGACAGATAGGCCAGGCGCAACAACCGCCCGACCGTAAGCCGCGCGGCGATGGCCGCCAAGCCGGCGGCCAGTACCGGTACCGGGGCGGCCAGCATCAGGTCCGGCCAGTCGAAGGGCAGGGCCGGGGTCAGGCCCCGATCGCCGCCGGTCATGATCAGCGCGGCCAGCAGGCCACAGGCCGCCAGACCGCCGCCGGCGCCGGCCACGGCGGCCAGCCACGCAAACCGGGACTGGAATCGGTTGGTGATGAAACTCGCGCTGGCTCCCATCAGGCTGAGAGTTTCGACCATTTCGGCGCGGGCCTGAAGCGCCGCCCGGCAGGCGAAGACGACCGCAGCGGCGGCGGCCAGCGCGGCCAGTCCAGCCAGCCCCATGGCGGCCAGGGCGGCGGTCCAGGCGGCCCGTCCGACATCGGCTCTCCAGACGGTGTGATCGTCGACCCGCGCATCCAGGCCGGCCTCGGCCAGGGCCCGTGCGAGCGCCCGTCCCGTCGCCGGATTCTCGGGATCTAGCCGCACCACGACCAGATGCGGCAGGGGCAGGTCCGGCAGGATAGCCTCGCCCAGCCATGGACGTAGCAGACGCTCGGCCTCGGCCCGGCTCATGGCCTCGGTTTCGGTCACGCCCGGCACCCCGGCGAGCACTTCAGCGGCCCGGGCGGCGGCCTGGTCGCCGTTCTCATCGGGCCTCGGATTGACCTGGACGGTGGCTTCAGCTGCCATTGCCCGCGACCAGCCGTCGGCGGCGCGCTGGGCCGAGGCCGCCGCCATGGCCCCGAAGGTGGCCAGGAAACACAGGATCGCCACCACGCAGAACAGGGCGAAGTCACGCCCGTCACCGCTGGGCAGCAGAGGGCCGGGGCGATAGGGGCTCATGCCGGTACCTGCATCAGCCGGCCCTGTTCCAGGTGCAGCGACGGCATGCCGGACTGGCCGACCAGTTCGCGATCATGGGTGGCGATGACGACCGTGGCCCCGAGCCGGTTCAGCTCGACGAACAGCCTCAGGATACGCACCGCCATATCGGCATCAACGGCCCCGGTCGGCTCATCGGCCAGGATCAGCCAGGGTCGTCCGACCACCGCCCGCGCGATGGCCAGCCTCTGTTTCTCGCCTGCCGACAGGGCCGGGGGCAAGGCCGAGGCGCGGGTCCCCAGGCCCACCCAGGTCAGCAGTTCCTGCACATCCTCCACATAGGCCTTCGGTTTTTGGCCGGCCACGCGCAGGGGCAGGGCGGCATTGTCGAAGGCGCTCAGGTGATCAATCAGCCGGAAATCGTGGAAAACCACCCCCATGCGCCGCCGCAGCGACACTCGGTCGGCGGCTGATATTCCGGTCGTTTCCTGGCCGAAGACGCGGACGTGGCCCCGGCTCGGCACCGCCCCGAGATAAATCAGCCGCAACAAGCTGGATTTACCCGCTCCAGACGGGCCGGTAAGGAAGTGGAAAGAGCCCGCAGGCAAGTTGAACCCAACGTCCTTGAGGATGTCGGGGCCGTCGTCGCTGTAGCGCAGGCTGACGGCGTCGAACCGGACGGCGGAACTCACAGGCGCGGCGGTTTGTGCTGACATGATTGGGCGGGCGAACTCGGGGAGATGGGGCGTGACGCCCGAAACGCCATGATACTGTCCTGTCCCGACTGTTCCACTCGCTATTTTGTCCCGGATGCCGCCGTGGGCCCGAATGGGCGCACCGTGCGCTGTACCTCGTGCGGTTTTGCCTGGCGCGCGGACGGCGAACAGACGCTGGACCTGGTGTCCGATCCCGAGGTCGGGGCAGCCGCCCTGGCGGTTGAACCCGAAGCCACGACGCCTGCCGGCGACATCGCGGCCCCTGAATTACCTAAGGTTTTCAGGGCAAAGGTCGTTGAAAAGCGGCGAATGCACCGCGCCGTAATCCAGGGTGCGGTCTGGTCGGTGCTGGCGGTCTTCGGCCTGGGCATCGTCGCTTCGGCCTATCTGTTCCGCGTCGATATCGTCGAGGCCGCACCGCGTACCGCGACGGCCTATGCGGCGGTCGGCCTGCCGGTGAACGTCACCGGTCTGGAGTTTGAAGCCATCACAGCCCGTCCGGCCCCGGACGGCTCGCAGGCCATCGAGGTCGCCTTCCGCATCCGCAATGTGCGCGGCGTGCCGCGCCCGGCCCTGCCGGTGCGGGTCGCCCTGATCGATGAGCACGGTCAGCGAATCGATACGCGAATCGTCTCGCCACCGGCCGGGACAATCGCTGCCGGCCATGTCGTGAATCTGGTGACCGTGGTGCCCGATCCGCAGGGCCACGGCACCGACGTCGATCTGGCCTTTGCACCGGACGCCCAGCGGTCCGAGCCCCAGCCGGCCACATCTTCGCACGATGCCCATGCGCCCGCCCCCGAGCCGCATGCGGCTCCGAGCGGGACCCACGCGCCGGCTGAGGCGCATCCGGCCGCTGCGGCCGAGGACGCCGGCCTGCGTCCCGCTTCGCCGCCGGAGGCGCTCCATTCGGTGCCGGAAGCCACGGCGCTGGAGACTCGTGACCCTGCGGCCCTCGACAACCACCTGCGCCCGGCGGTATCCGCCGGGGGTCATGGCTGATCCCACCGCTCCCGAAATCCTGCTCGATGAAGACGGCGTGCGCGCCGTGGTCGACGCGCTCGCCGACCGGATCGCGCCGGTCATCGACGATGAGACCGTCGCGGTCTGCCTTCTGACCGGCGGCATCTGGTTTGCCGCCGACCTGACCCGCGCCCTGGCGCGCCGGGGTCGCCTGGTCGGATTCGACGCCCTGTGGCTGGCTTCCTACGGCGACGGCAAGACCTCGCGCGGCACCATCGACGAGCGGGCCGGGCTGCAGCGGGACATCGCCGGCAAGACCGTCCTGATTCTCGATGACGTCTTCGATACCGGCCTGTCGCTGAAACGCGCGGTCGAGATTGCTGCGGCCCGGGGGGCCGCCCGTGTCATGACCTGCGTTTTCGCGTCCAAGCCCTGGCCCGAGCCGCGTGCGCTGGAGCCGGACTTCGTGGGCTGGCAGGCCCCGGCGCGCTATCTGGTCGGCTACGGCCTGGATTCCGCAGGGCGCATGCGCGGCCTGCCGGGCATCGCGGCGCTGGACTGAATCCGGTCGACAGTGCCCGGCTCAGCTCTGCCTCCCAAAATACAGGAGATCGACGGGCGCGCGCCGCACACCCGAATGCCGATGAGATCGAGGCCCGTCGTGCTTGCCGTTGCCTGATCCCCCGGGTTGCGGTTAGGTCAGGCCTTCCTTGGGAGGGATTCCATGACCGATCAGACCGCGCCTGCCGCGAACGACTCCGCGCCGGCTCCTGGACGCCGGCTTGAACTGACCATCCGGGCCGTGGTGCTCGGCTGTATGCTGGCGGTGATCTTCACGGCGGCCAACACCTATCTGGGCCTGCAGGTGGGTCTGACCTTCGCCTCGGCCATTCCGGCGGCGGTCATCTCCATGACCATCCTGCGCGCGCTCAGGAACTCGACCATCTGGGAAAACATGACGGTCCAGACCGTGGCCTCGGTCGGCGGGGCCATGAGCGCGATCATTTTCGTGCTTCCCGGCCTGGTCATGGTCGGCTGGTGGCTGGAGTTTCCGTTCTGGGAATCGGTCCTGATCTGTGTGCTCGGCGGGGTGCTGGGCGTGACCTTCTCGATCCCGCTGCGCCGGGCGCTGGTGGTCAATGGCGGCCTGCCCTACCCCGAAGGCGTCGCCGCCGCCGAGGTTCTGAAGGTCGGCTCACCCGGCGACGACCAGAGCGAGGAGGCGGTTCGCGAGAATAAGGCCGGCCTCTGGGTCGTGGTCTGGGGGTCCATCGTTTCGGCGGTCTATGCCCTCGGCGTGTCGGCCCGGGCCTTCGCCGGTGAAGCGGCCAAATTCATCCAGCTTCCGGCCGCCCTCGGCGGCGGTGCCACCGGTGTCGGCGTCGGGATGCAGTTCGCCCTGCTGGGAGCCGGTCACCTGATCGGCCTGGCGGTTGGGCTGGCTCAGCTGTTCGGCCTGTTCCTGGCCTGGGCCATCGCCGTGCCGATCATGACCTCGCCCGACTATATCGCCTGGTGTCAGAGCCTGGGCCTGGATTCCATCGCCGCCGGTCTGGCCGGGGCGCCGCCCGAGGAACTTGCCAGCACGGTCTGGGCCCGCGAGGTCCGCTTCATGGGGGCCGGCGTCATCGGCGTGGCCGCCATCTGGACCCTGATCAAGCTGGCCGGTCCGCTGATCGGCGGTCTGACCTCGGCCCTGGCGGCCAACAAGGCGCGGCAGTCCGGTCAGGAGCTGGCCATCGTCGAGCGCGACATTCCGATCACCTGGGTCGCCCTGCTGTCGCTGATCTCGCTGGGCGGCATCGGCATTCTGCTGACGGTGGTGGCCAACGGCATGGGTCTGGGTGCGGCCGGTCCTCTGCTGGTCATTGGCGGCCTGATCTATGTGGTTGTCATCGGCTTTGCGGTCGCCGCCATCTGCGGCTACATGGCCGGCCTGATCGGATCGTCCAACAGCCCGGTCTCGGGCGTCGGTATCCTCGCCATCGTCATCGCCTCGCTGTTGATGCTGGTGGTGCTGGGGATCACCGGCCTGCCGGCCGACCCCTCCGTGGTCGCCTTCGCCCTGATCGTGACCGCCATCGTCTTTGCCGTGGCCGTCATCGCCAATGACAACCTTCAGGACCTCAAGACCGCCCAACTGGTCGAGGCGACCCCCTGGCGTCAGCAGATCGCGCTGATCATCGGCTGTGCCGCCGGGGCCCTGGTCATTCCGTTCGTCCTGAACCAGCTGAACGCCGCCTTCGGCTTCGAGGGTGGCCCGGCCGGACTGGCCAACGAGCCGCTGGCCGCGCCGCAGGCGACCCTGATTTCGGCCCTGGCGCGCGGCGTGATTTCTGGCGACCTGCGGTGGGATCTGATCGGGGTCGGGGCCGCCATCGGTGTGGCGGTCATCATTCTCGATGAGATTCTGCGTCGCGCGACCGGCGACAAGATCAAGCTGCCGCCCCTGGCCGTCGGTATCGGCTTCTACCTGCCGGCGGCGGTCACCTTCATGCTGGTGATCGGGGCCGTCGTTGGCTTCTTCTACAATCGTACGGTGGCCGGCCGGTCCTATGGCGAGGTCGCGCGGCGCATGGGCGTGCTGCTGGCCTCAGGCCTGATCGTGGGCGAGAGCCTGTTCGGCGTCTTCAACGCCGCCACCATCGTCGCCACCCAGAACGCCGAATGGGCCGTCATCCCGGCCTTCGCCAACGGTTGGCCGGCCATGCTGATCGGGATCGCCGTCTTCGCGGCCCTGACCTATGGACTGTACAGCTGGATCATCCGGCGCTCGGCGAGGGTCTAGTTGCAACTGCGACGCCTCTGATGTCCCCCGCCGGTTCGCCGGCGGGGGATTTCATTTGAGCGGTTGGCGCGCTACACCCGCCGCGAACGGTCCGGGGGAAGGCGGTGTGATTCCGCCACTGTGCCCGCAACGGTAAGCAGGTCCGCCTGTCAGTCCGAATGCCCGACCGTCCACGTCGCTCGCCTTGCGTTCGGGACCAGACGCCAGGCCGGGAAATCCGTCGCAGCGACGCGATCGGCCGCCCTCCCTTGCCGGAGGATCGCTGTCGCTGACCTGGTCCCACGCGCGGCCTCGCGGGATCGAGCGATGGACCCAAAGCGTCATGAAACGCACCCTCCTTCTGGTCACGGCCTTTGGCCTGACCCTCTCGACTCCCGCCCTGGCCCAGCCCGTTGACGACACCGAGCTGGACGAGATCATCGTCACCGCCACCCGGCTGGATGCGCCGCTGGACATCACGCCGGGGGCCCACGTCATCGACGCGGCCCGGATCGAGGGGTCCGGCGCGGTCTTCGCCTCGGACCTGCTGGCCGAGATCCCCGGCGTCAGCCTCTACAGCCAGGGCGCGCCCGGCGGCGTCACCTCGGTGCGTCTGCGCGGGGCGGCCCAGGACAAGACCCTGGTGCTGCTGGACGGCGTGCCCCTGAACGATCCGTCCCAGCCGGCCGGCGGCTATGACTTTGCCGGTCTGGAGCTGGCCGATATCGGCCGCATTGAGGTGCTGAACGGGCCGCAGGGGTCGCTGTGGGGGTCCGATGCGATCGGCGGCGTCATCGCCCTGACCAGCCGCGAGCTGGACGGCGCCCGCCTCAACCTCGAGGCCGGTTCGATGCAGACGCTCAATGCCGCCGCCGCCATCGGCGCGAGCGGTGAGGCCGGAGCCTTCGGGGCGTCGTTGTCGGCATTTCGCACCGACGGCGTCTCGCGCGCGGCGGCGGGCACCGAGGTCGACGGCTTCGAAGGCTATTCTGCCGGCCTGAACGGACGGCTTCAGCTGGGAGCCGCCACGCTCCAGGCTCGTCTCCGCTACAACCGGTCCCAGGCCGAGATCGACGGCTATCCGGCCCCCGCCTACGTCCTGGCCGACACCGACGAATTCTCTGACACCGAAAGCCTGTCCGGCCTCGTCCGGCTCGGAGGCTCACTGTTCGGTCTGGATCAGAGCCTGACCCTTGCTCGTTCCGACATCGACCGGTCGATCACCGGCGGTGCCTTCCCCTCACGCTATACCGGTGGCCGCGACCTGTGGCGCTGGCAGGCCGGCACCGCCCTGTTCGATCAGCGGCTTGATCTGGTCGTCGGGGCGGAACGCGAGCACGCCCGCGGCGATCTCTCGACCGGCACCGAGGCCCAGTCCGGCACCACCTCGGCCTTTTCGGTTGGGCGATTGGCCGTGTCAGACCGGGTCACGGCCTCGCTCAGCGCCCGCATCGACAGCCCCGACGACTATGACGCCGAGACGACCCTGCGCGCCGGCCTGGCCTTTCAGCTGACCCCCGGCCTGACCCTCAGCG
The DNA here is from genome assembly GCA_963205025.1 of Pseudomonadota bacterium. Taxonomy (GTDB): domain Bacteria; phylum Pseudomonadota; class Alphaproteobacteria; order Caulobacterales; family Caulobacteraceae; genus Brevundimonas. The sequence continues at coordinate 55,007 of CAUJHO010000050.1, forward strand.
CCGCCTGGGGTCAGGGCTTCAAGACCCCCACCATCAGCCAGACCCTGTGCGACTTCTGCTTTGCGCTCAGCCCCTTTCCAACGCTGCGGCCCGAGCGGGCCGAAGGTTTCGACCTGGGCCTGGCCTGGCGTTCGAGCGACGGTCGGCTGGGGCTTCGCGCCACCGCTTTCCGGCTGGAGGTCGAGGACGAGATCAGCTTCTTCTTCGATGGCCTCACCTTCGAAAGCTATTACGTCAACCTGGCCCGGACCCGCTCGACCGGGCTGGAGCTGGATGGCCACTGGGCGCTCAGCCACGGCCTCAGCCTGCGCGCGGCCTATAGCTGGACCGACGCCGAAAATGCCCTGACGGGAGCGCGGCTCATGCGGGTGCCCGAACATGCCGGTTCGGTCGGTCTGGACTGGAACCACGGTTCGTGGCGGGCGGGCCTGACGGTGCGCGGCGAGAGTGACCAGCTCGATGTTGGGGGCGTGCGTGACGGCTTCGTCACCGCTCGCGTCACCGGCGGCTATGCTCTGGACGACACGACGGAATTGACCATCCGCGTCGAGAACCTGGCCGACACCGACTATCAGGAGGTGCTGGACTACGGCGAGCCGGGCCGTGCCGTCTATCTCGGGATCAGGCTGCGCTACTGACCCACTGGCGCGGGTCCAGGGCGGTCGTGTCGTCCAGCGACAGGGTCGCCCAGTCCAGCCGCGGGCTGGGCTGGTGCGAGGCGGCGATCACCGCCCGCAGTTCGGCGGCCGAGGCCACCCCGACGATGACCGCCGAGGCCTCCGGTCGGTCCAGGGCAAAGCTCAGCGCCGCCTGCAGCGGGTCGGCCCCGGCCTCGGCCAGCATCCGGCGGATCCGCGACAGGCGCGGGCCGGCCTGAACCAGGCATTCGGGTAGGGCGTCGCGGTCCATGAACAGCAAGCCCTTAAGAAAGACCGAGCGCAGATGCACCTCAACCCCCTGTTCGGCCAGCCTTTCCACGGTGCCGTCGGCGATAAGGCGCTGATCCAGCATCGACACCGGCAGTTGAACGATGTCGGGGCTGTACCGGCGGGCCAGCTTGGCGGCCTCATCCTCGGCATAGGCCGAGAAGCCGATCTTCTGGAACAGGCCCTCGCCCCTGAGCCGTTCGAGCCGCGCCCACAGGGCCGGACCGTCCGGTCCGTGCAGGTCCTCGGCCGAATGCACCAGGAGGCCCTCGGCCCGCGCGATACCGAGCCGTTCCAGCGAGCGCCGGGCCCGATGTTCGATCCGGTCCAGGCCTTCTGACAGCCGCACCGTGCGGGTGATCACGGAAAACGGGCTGGGGAAGGGCCAGCATCGGCCCAGCGCCCGCTCGGCGTCGCCGTAGGCGGCGGCCGTATCCACCAGGGTCAGGCCGGCCGGGGCCGCCGTGTCCAGCATGGCGCGGATTTCCGCCTCGCCGCCGCGACCGCGCGGTTCGGCGAACTGGGCCGTGCCCAGTCCCAGACGCGCACGCGAAGACACGGGGGTCAGACTCATCCGGCGCGACGGCGGGGCCAGCGGCACTGATCGACCAGCGGGGCCAGCACGCGGTCATAGGCCTTGAGCAGGGTTCCGATCTCGCGGCCGGCGATGGCCGCCGACAGGATATGGGCCCCCTGGAACATCACACCCTCTTCGGCCAGGGCCGCGCACAGGGCGGTCTCGAAAGCCGTATCCCCGGCCAGAACGCTCCAGGACGGGTCGCCATGCAGGCCGACCATCTGACTGGCACCGGTGGAAATCAGGCGCATCTGCAGTTCGGCGACAATCTCGGCCCCATGGACCTGAAGCGCCTGGGCGACGTCGTCGCGCGCGACCCGCGACAGCACCACATCGGCGGCGGCGAAGGCGGACAGGTCGGGCTGATCGCCCTGACGTTCGAACACCGACAGCAGCTCGACCGAGCCGGTGACGGCGCACAGCGAGCGGCCATTGGCCAGCGACGGACCCAGCACGACCGCGTCGGCGCGCACGCCCGAAAGCGCCTGGGCCCCACCGCGATGAACGCGCAGCGCCGAGCGACCTTCTTCGAAGATCAGCATGGCCCCGGCGCGGTCGGCCAGACGCCGAACCGCCTTGAGAAAGGACGGGGCCGCGTCCAGCGGGCGACTGACGATGGCGGCCAGCTCGCCGCCGCGCTCATCGACGAGGGCGGCCAGATCTTCGAGCGAACCGGCCCCCGACACGGCCTCATCGCAGAAATAGGCCCCGTCGCGCCCCGTGACGGTGCGGGCCGCCACCAGGACACCGGCGACAGCGTGGGACAGGGAGGATTCAAAGGCCACGGCCTCGGCATGGGGAACCATGGCCGCCAGGCGGGCTGCGACCCGTGCGGGCAGGCCGGAGGCGGCAGGATCGGAGGCGGCGGCCTCGACTTCGGGATCGTTCCACCCCAACAGAATCGCGCCGTCGGCATTGACCAGATCGAGGCGCGAGCCGCCGTCCTCGCCCTTCAGCCAGGCCCCCGAGCGGGCCTGGGCCGTGCGCAGGACCGAGACATAGTCGGGGGCCGGTTCGACACCCCTCACCGAAATCAAGTTGAAGCGCGTCATCGCGCGTCCTCCAGGCCTTATGCCCGATAAGGATGATGGCCCAGAAACCTTAATGGCGGCTGAGCAGAAGCCTTATGGACCCTTAATGCACAGGGTTCTGTGAGTGCCGGTCACTTGCCGGTTGCCAGCCGCACCGACGCGCGGCAGCTTGACCGTTTAGCCTTGGAGAGATTCATGACCACGCCAGATCCGCTGCCCCCATCCGCCGACGCCGCCCCGACCAATGGGCTGGCCATCGGGTCGCTCGTCCTGGGCATTCTGTCCATCGTCACCTCGATCATTCCGTTCATCGGCCTGATCGCCTGGATCCTGGCACCGATCGGTCTGATCCTCGGCCTCATGGCCCGCAAGAAGCCGGGCGGCCAGGGCCTGGCGATCGCCGGCATCGCGACCTCGGCCATCGGTCTTTTGCTGTGCATCCTCTGGGTGGTCGGCATCGGTGCCATGATGGCAGGCTATTCCTGATCTGATCCGCCTGACCTGACGCGCGGTTTCATCCCCGTCGGTCTGAACCGGATTAGACTGTTCCGGTCGTCGATTTGCACCCGAGGGTGCAAATCGGGCCGGAGGCGGCCTATGTAAAATCAAGGGATTGGGCCGGATTGGTGCACTCATTGCAGTTAGTGCACCCTGTTTCACAGTGCACTATTCGAGGCGGACGGATGCCTCAGTCGGCATCCGGCTGGGCATCGGGGTGCGCGGCCTGAAAGGCCGGGTGCGCCGCCGCGCGCGCCTCGATCCCGGCGATGCGGGGCCAGGCCGAGACATCGACCTCGAAGCGCCGGGCCGAATAGATCTGCGGGACCAGGCAACAGTCTGCCAGGGTCGGGGTGTCGCCAAAGGCCCAGCCGTCGCCGTGCCGCGCGATCAGGGCCTCCAGCGCATCAAATCCCGGCCGGATCCAGCCGGCGGCCCAGTCATTGGCGTCGCCGTTCAGGGCCTTGACGGCCTTGAGCACCCTCAGATTGTTCAGCGGATGAATGTCGCAGGCGACCAGGGCCGCCATGGCGCGCACCTGGGCGCGTTCGCCCAGGCCGGTCGGCAGAAGCGGCGGCTCGGGGAAGCGCTCCTCCAGCCATTCGAGGATGGCCGGACTCTGGGTCAGGACCTGGCCATCGACCTCCAGCGCCGGCACCAGTCCTTGCGGATTGAGCGCCAGGAAGGCGTCCGAGTGCTGATCGCCGGTGCGAAGATCGACCCCGGCCTGGTCATAGGTCAGGCCCTTCAGATTGAGCGCGATGCGGGTCCGGTACGAAGTGCCCGAGCGCCAGTAGCCGTGCAGGATCATGTCGGTTCCGCCTAGACGATGGTGAATTCGAGCGGCACCAGACCGTCTATGCTGGCCCGGACGTGATCGCCGCGCGCCAGCGGCCCGACGCCTTCGGGTGTGCCCGTGAAGATCAGGTCGCCGGGAGCCAGCCGCCACAGGGTCGAGGCCTGGGCCACCACCTCAGCCGGGTTCCAGATCATGTCCGACAGCCGGCTGGACTGGCGCACCTCGCCATTGACCGCCAGCGAGATGTTGCCTGACGGATGCGACGGGGCGTCCTCCAGGGTCAGGGCCCCGATCGGCGCCGAGAAGTCAAACCCCTTGGCGGCGTCCCAGGGCCGTCCCGCCGCCTTGGCCTCGGACTGAAGGTCGCGCCGCGTCAGATCCACCCCGACGGCCCAGCCGGCGATGAGGCGCGCCGCTGACAGCGGGTCCAGCTGGGCCCCGCCATGGCCGATCGCCACGACCAGTTCGACCTCGTGGTGCAGGTCCCGGGTCATGCCGGGGTAGGGCACCTCGCCGCCGCCAGGCACCAGGGCATCCGTCGGCTTGGAAAAGAAGAAGGGCGGCCGCCGCGTCGGATCCGCGCCCATTTCCCGGGCGTGGGCGGCATAGTTCTGGCCGACGCACAGGATCCGCCGGACGGGGAAGCGCGCCTCGGATCCGGCAATGGCAAGGCTGACCCGTTCGGGCGGCGAAAAGATGTAGTCGGTCATGCCTCGCCTCCAGCTCTGCGCGCGATTGCGGCCAAGGAACTCACGACAAGCTCTGGCGTTAAGTTCGTAACTCGCTCATATGGCGGATATCAACGCTTTACCGGAGAGACACCATGGCACGTCCAGCCAGCTCAAGTGCGCGTCAAGACGTCAAGAACGACCTGAAGGCCCTCAAGGAAGACCTGAAGGCTGTGTCGCGCGAAGAGGCCGAGCGCCTGCGTGAACTTGCGGCCAAGGCCGACGAGGCCGTGCGGGAACGTTCGGCCGAAATGAAATCGCGCGCCCAGCGCCTGTACGATCAGGGCCTGGAGAGCGGTCGCGAATATTACGACGATGCGTCAGAGCGTTTCGACGAGTACCAGCGCTACCTGGTCGAGCGTGTCCAGGAGAAGCCCTTGGCGTCGACCGGCATCGCCCTCGGCGTCGGCGTCATCATCGGACTGCTGCTGGCCGGAAGCCGCCGTTGATGTTTGGCCGGGGTCTCATGACCAAGGCGGCCGGCCTGGCCGGCGTGGCGGCGTGCGTCCTGGTGGCGGTCATCGCCCTGGGCTATGCCGTCTATGCCGCCCTGGCGATGGTTCTCGTCCCGGCGGGTGCTGCGGCGGTGACGGCCGCCATCTTTGCGGTCGCGGCCGGGGTCGGGGCCCTGGTCATCGCCGGTCCGCGCGAGCCGGAACCCGTCGATGAACCGGCCGGAATTCAGGACCGGATCGTTACCCTGTTCAGCGAGCGCCCGATCCTCGGGACGGTGGCGGGGCTGGCGGCCGGCTTTATCTTCCTGAGAAACCCGGCCCTGGCGACCATGGTTGCCGCCATCATGAGCGACAAGCCGGCAACGCCGACGGGCCGCCGTCGGCGCTGATCGCCCCGGCGTCGAGCTACAGAACCTTGAGAGAGGCCGCTGCCGTTCCGGCGGCGGTCTTTTGTTCAGGCGGGTCAGACGGCCAGGCGACGATCCAGACCCATCGTCCGTGACGGTTCAAAGCCGGATCCAGTCCAGGCCATGACCGTAACGGTCACGGACCGCGCATCCCAGGTCAGGACATTGAAGGACGCCGGCGTTCCCCGTTCGCGCTCGGACAGGGTTCCGCAGCCGACGGCATAGCAGCGCCCGTCGTCGCCCGAGATCGGCAGGGCGAACGGCACATGGACGTGGCCGGTCATGATCAGATCAACCCCTGCCGCCGCCAGCAGATGCGCGGCATGCTCGCCGCGCTTGACCTCGCCGGTCATGGGCGCGCCGATCATTTCGACCAGCGGATGGTGGCAGGCCAGGATCCTGAGACACGACGGATCGGTAGCCGACAGGGCCGCCGCCGCCCGCTCACATTGATCCAGGTCGATGACGCCTTTTGACCAATTCAGCCGCGCCTGCCAGCCGCGCGCGGTTGTCACCCCCCGGACCATGAAATCGCGGCCTGCGAACTGATGATCATGGGCCGGATGGCCGGTCGTCTGTTCGAACAGTCGCCACGGGTGAAACAGCCGGTCCGTCAGGCTCCAGTAGGGAACGTCGTGGTTGCCGACCGTCACGAAGATGGGCTCGGGCAGGGCCTTCAGCCAGCGCGCCGCCGCCTCGAACTCGCGCCGGAACCCCTGCTGGGTAATGTCGCCGGTGACCAGCACTAGGTCCGGCGGCTCGGCCTGGCAATAGGCCAGAGCGGCCGCGACCGCAGCCGTGTTCTCGATCCCGAAATGGACATCGGAAAACTGAACGATCCGCCCCATCAGGACGCGGCCTCGCCGGTGGGCGCGAGGGGAGCCAGGGCCCGGAAGGCGACGGGCAGAAACCGGATCTCTGCGTCGGTCGATAACCGCACCGTCTCACCGTCCAGCAACGCCGGGATCCTTGCCCGCGACCAGGCGTGGGCGCGCATGACCACCTGGGTCTTGACGCCGGGATCGTCGCGCCAGTCCGAAAACACGGCATTGGCTGCCAGCCGGAAGGCCTCGCGGGCGTCTCGGGTCGTCATCACGGCGGCCTCCAGTCCGTTGCTCTTGTTCATGGCCGTCGAAATCAGCGGTGAAATCAGCACCAGGGCCTCGGCGCGCTTCAGTTCGCCCCGGTCCAGACGATAGCGGACCCGGCCGGAAAAGGCCTTCTTCAAGGCCCAGCGGGCCTGGGCCAGACTGCGAACGATCTTCCATTCCCTGAGTGCCTCGCGTGCCGGGGCCCACAGGGCCGCCGGTCCCAGGATGGCGGCGCAATAGAAGGGCTCTCCGTCGACGACGCCGCCAGCGATGTCGCGGGCCTCGCCCTCGTCCAGAGCCAGGGCCAGGGCCTTGCGCCAGTCGGTCACACCATAGACGGCCTTGGGCAGCATGTTCATGGTCCCACCCGGCAGGGGAGCCACCAGAGGGCCATCCGGGCCGGCACGCGATGCGACCGCCCGCACCGTGCCGTCACCGGCCAGGACGATCAGCAGATCCGGCTGGGCCGCAAAGGCGTCATCAAGCATGGCTTCGAACCGATGGCCGTCAAAGACCTGGATGCGGGCCGTGATGCCGCGGGCCTCCAGCTCTGCTTTCAGTTCGTCGGGCGAGCCCTCATTCACGCTACCGGAACGTGGATTAACGATCACCTCGACCCTGTCGAGGCGCACACCGGTCCTGGGCGCGGAAGCGCCGGAGTTTCTTGACATCATGCCAGCCGAACGCCCCGCCAGGGCGGGGGTTCCGCCCGGTCAGACCTTAGTGGCCGTCGGCCTGTTGAGCGACCTCGTCGGTCGCTGCTTCGGCAGCGTCGCCCGCGGTTTCCGCCGCATCGCCGGCCGCTTCAGCGGCATCGCCTGCGGCCTCGACCGCATCGCCCGCCGTCGCGCCGGTGACCATGCCCCAGCCGGCACTGATCCAGCCGTCGATCCGGTCCCCGGCCGCGCCCACCGAGCGCTCGGCGATCGACAGGCCTGCCGTCAGCGCCCCGAACAGAGCCAGCAGGGTCACAATCAGCCCGACAATGGGATTGGAGCCGCCGCTGCGGCGACCTCGCCGTTCCCAGACCGGGCCTGCGCCGCTCAGATTTTCGCCGTCATCGGCCATGTTCAAATCCCCCTCACTCTGTCAACAATGGAGCGGCCAGGCTCGGACGCCGAGCCAAGGTTAACGCAACCTATGTTTATCGCATAGTCGCGGAACCTTGGCCGTAATCCAGCGTTCTCGCCTAGGGAGCGAAAGGGAGATCTCTCAATGTCCAAAATCATGGCTATTGTCGCGGCCTCGGCCGCGCTTGTGGCGGCTGGCTGCACCACCACCGGCAACGTCGAGCGCAATGCGGCGGCCGGCGCTGCGATCGGGGCCGTGGCCGGAGCCATCATCGGCAACAACGTCGGTGACGGCAATGCCGGGCGCGGGGCCGCTATCGGTGCCGCCGTCGGCGGTGTCGCCGGAGCGGTGCGCGGATCCCAGCAGGACCGCGAGGCCAACAATCTGTCGCGCCGCTATGACAGCCGTTATGGCCGCTACTACTACTGCTATCCCGAAGGCGATTGCTATTGGGACGACGGCACCCGTCGCTACTAGGCGTCGGATCGCGGACGATTGCGGGGCGGCTCACCGAACGGTGGGCCGCCTTCGTCCATTTGAGATCACAATAACAGGGGAGACACATGCGGGTATGGATTTCTGCGGCGGCCGTTGCGGTCGTCGGTCTGGGGGGCTGTTCCAGCCTGGGTTTCGGGGACCGATCTGACCTGGTGGTCGATCCGACCCATTGCCGGGCTACGACCGTGCCGATCTATTTCGAGGAGGGGCAGGCGGGACTGAGCGACCCGGCGCGCATCCTGATTCGGGACGGAGCCGCAGCGCTGCGCGGCTGCGCCATCGACCGGGTGCGGCTGGTCGGGCTGGCCAGCGCCACTGGCGATGCCCAGGCCAATCTGAGGCTGTCGCAACGGCGCGCCGAGACGGTCGCCGGTGCCCTGGCCGAGGCGGGGTTGCAGGCTCCGCAGGTCGAGCTTGAGGCCGAGGGCGAGGCCGGAGCGCGCGCCGCCGGCGTCAGTGAACCGGTCCGCCGCCGCGTCGAGGTCATCATCGAGGCGCGACCGGCCGGCTGATCATCGGAGAGGAGTGCAGAGGCGGGCGACCGGCCGGAGCCGGCCTGGTGTCGGGGGGGCATCACCGCCTCCGCAGACCTGAAACGCAGACGCTGTCCTCGGGTTCCCTGCGGATCTGGAATTCGCCGGCTCGGCGATCAGGCGGGCTGAGCCTGGCGTGTCGGGTGGAAGAACAGGGCCTGGCCGATGGCCGCCTTCACATTGTCGGCCAGAAACGGCTTGGTGATCAGGAAGGTCGGTTCGGGCCGTTCGCCCGTCAGCAGGCGTTCGGGGAAGGCCGTGATGAAGATCACCGGCACATCGTGGACCCTGAGGATGTCCTTGGCCGCATCAATGCCCGATGAGCCGTCGGCCAGCTGGATATCCGCCAGGATCAGGCCCGGGCGTCTGTCAGCCACGGCACTCACGGCCTCGTCCCGGGTCGTGGCGACGGCCACGACGCGATGGCCGAGTTCGGTGACCAGGGCCTCGATGTCGGCAGAAATGACGGCCTCATCCTCGATGATCAGCACATCGGTCGCCAGCTCGGCGTCGATTTCGGCCTGGGCCTGGGCCATCAGCCGGTTCACTTCGGTCAGATCGGTCTCGAGGATGTCGGCCGTCTCCGGCCCTGTGAATCCCTCCAGCGCCGTCAGCAGGAAGGCCTGGCGCGAGCGCGGGGCGATCCGCATCAACCGGCGTGTGGGGTCGGTGAGATTGGGGCCCTCGTCCTCAAGCTGCGCTCCCGACGAGGTCCAGATCGCGTGAAAAGCCTTGTAAAGGGCCACGCGCGGCGACGTCGCTTGCGGCAGTTCGATCTCACCGGCGGCCATGGCCTCGAGGGCGGCACGCACATAGTTGTCGCCGGTCGCCTGGTCGCCGGTCAGGGCGCGCCCATAGCGACGAACGAACGGGAGGTGCGGAGCCAATCTGGCGACGAGACTCATGATTTTCCCCGATAACGAAGGACGTCATCGACTGGTGGCCGATCCGTCCGATAACTGCCAAGCTGGCGGTTGGTTCCGGTATCAGACCCCGCCGTGGCTGAATATTGCGGAGTTCTGGAACCGGGGGCGACTTGCGACGTTGCAAGGGGTCAGGTCTGTAACATGAGCCCGCCTGGCCGATGAAAGATAGTTCTGTGCCCGATCCTCATCCGTCGGACGACTTCAACGATCCCGATCTGGCCGAGCCGCGGCATCGCCAACAGGCGATCGGCGTCGGTCTGAGCCACAAGTTTGATTCCGTCATCAACTAGCCGGTTCCCGACGAGTTCCAGTCGAATCTGAAGAACGCGGACGAGCGGA
>CAUJHO010000051.1 GCA_963205025.1 Pseudomonadota bacterium
TCAGCCCGTTAAGCATAGGTCGTGGTCAGGCCTGCGAGGACTGTGCCAGTCAAAAGTGCCAGTTTCTCCTGATAAATCAGTGGGCCGATTGGTTAACGGGCGGCGTTTTGCGCCGGGCGGCAAAAACGACCCAGCTGTTAAGCCTTCGGTGACGGCTGGCGATCACCCTGAGGGTATGAAGGTCACCGGTTCCGGCCCCATCAGCAGCCAGACTCCCCGCCGTCCCGCCGCAGCCGGCGGCGATTTCAGCGTCGCCTCCGGCCCTGGCCAGGCCCGTGCCGCAGGCCCGGCCATGGCGACGACCGGTGTAGCGTCGGTGGCGGCGCTGCTGGCCCTTCAGGAAGACGACAGCCCCGCCGCGCGCCGGCGCAAGGCCCTGAAGCGGGGCAGCGGCCTGCTGGATCGCCTCGAGGCCGTGAAACTGGCCCTGCTGGACGGCGGTGACGGCTCGGTTGCCCTCAGTGCGCTGTCGCGGCTGGCGGCCGAAGGCCGTCAGGGTGATCCCGATCCGGCCCTGCAGGATGTGCTGGATCACATTGAAACCCGCGCGGCGGTGGAACTGGCCAAGGCGCGCACCCGTCGCGCCGCCTGAGCCCGAAACGACACACCTCATCAGGCTCAATCCAGAGTCAGGTTCGATCACATTGAACCGACTCAAGGCCGCGCCTATAGGTCGCCTCCTCTCGGGGGAGGCGCTATCGCGTGAGGGGTTGAATGTCCGCGTTGAAGTCTGTGGCATCGGAAGCTGAATATCGGCCGTCCGCCGACGAGCCGTTCATGAATGAACGGCAGCTCGACTATTTCCGCAAGAAACTGCTGGCCTGGAAGGATGACATCCTGCGTGAATCGCGCGGAACCGTAGTCCAGCTTCAGGCGGAGACGTCCAACCACCCCGACCTGGTGGACCGGGCGTCGTCGGAATCGGATCGGGCGCTTGAGCTGCGGACGCGGGATCGCCAGCGCAAGCTGATCTCCAAGATCGATGAGGCCCTGCGCCGGATTGAAGACGGCACCTACGGCTATTGCGAGGAGACGGGTGAGCCGATCAGCCTGGCCCGCCTGGACGCCCGCCCGACCGCGACCCTCAGTCTGGAGGCCCAGGAGCGCCACGAGCGGCGCGAGCGGGTCCATCGCGACGACTGACGCGCCTTGACTTGGCGGGCCGGGAGCGCGACCTAGCGCCCCTCAGTTTTTCAAGGTTTCCGCGCCCATGACCGTCAAGGTCCGTTTCGCGCCGTCCCCCACGGGGCGGCTTCATGTCGGCAATGTCCGCACCGCCCTGGTCAACTGGCTGTTTGCGCGCAAACAGGGTGGGGTCTTCGTCCTCAGGATCGACGACACGGATCTGGAGCGGTCGACACTTGAGAATGAACAGGCCATCGAGACGGACCTGACCTGGCTGGGCCTGACCTGGGGCGAACGCCACAACCAGTCAAAGCGCTTCGACGCCTATGATGCGGCTGCCGCGCGCCTGCGGGCGATGGGGCGGCTCTATCCCTGCTACGAAACCCAGGAAGAGCTGGATCGTCGCCGCAAGGTCCAGCTGTCACGCGGCCAGCCGCCGATCTATGACCGCGCCGCGCTGGACCTCTCCGACGAGGACAAGGCCCGGTTCGAGGCTGAGGGCCGCAAGCCCCACTGGCGCTTCAAGCTCGACGGCAAGCGGGTGGTCTGGGACGATCTGGTGCGCGGCCACTGTGAGGTCGATACGGCCTCGCTTTCCGACCCGGTCCTGATCCGCGAGGACGGCCTTTACCTCTACACCCTGCCGTCGGTCGTGGACGATATCGACATGGCCATCACCCACGTCGTGCGGGGCGAGGATCATGTCACCAATACCGGGGCCCAGATCGAGATATTCGAGGCCCTGGGTGCCTCCCTGCCGGCCTTTGCCCATATGTCGCTCCTGATCGGTGCCGACGGGCAGGCCCTGTCCAAGCGGCTCGGGTCGCTGTCGGTCGGCCAGATGCGCGACGACGGCTATGAGCCGATGGCCATCACCAGCCACCTCGGCCGGATCGGCAGCTCTGACGCTGTCGAACTGGTGGCGTCGATGGACGAACTGGCCGCCGGATTTGCCTTTGAGAAGCTGGGCCGGGCACCGGCGCGTTACGACACGGCCGATCTGGATCGGTTGAACGCCCAGGCGATCCACAGCCTCGACTATGCAGCGGCTCAGCCACGCCTGGCGGCCCTCGGCGTCGATCTGGGAGAAGGCTTCTGGCTGGCGGTGCGCGCCAATCTGAACCGGTTTGGAGACGCCCGGGACTGGGCCGAGGTCCTGACCGGTGCCGTCAGCGGACCCCGACTGGATGAGGCGTTCAAGGCGGCCGCGATTGTCGCCTTCGAAGCGGCGGTACCCCCGGGGGCCACCCCCGATCTCGAGACCTGGGGCCAGTTTACCTCGGCGGTGAAGGAGGCCACGGGGGCCAAGGGCGGGGCGCTCTTCAAGCCCCTGCGACAGGCCCTTACGGGCCGGGATGCCGGCCCCGACATGGCGGCCTTGCTGCCGCTGATCGGTCGGGACCGGGTCCTGGAGCGCCTGAGAGGCGGTTAACCGGCGGCGGCGTTGCAGGCCGCCAGTTGCGCGGCGTCGAGCGACCGACCCCGCCAGGAGAAGCTGGACACGGCCCCCAGCTGCGCGACGACGCGACGGCAGGCGCGCGTGGCCGGCTGCTCGGTGCCGCGGCCGACCCCGACGCAGGCCCCGGTCGGCTCGCAGCGCCAGTTGACACCGTCCACCACCGTCGGAGTTGCGGGCGCAGCGGCCGCGTTCTGCAGGGTCAGGCTGGTGCCGGTTGACTGGGCCGAGGCGGCACCGGCAACGGCGAGGGCGGCCACAGCCATCAGGGAAGCGATACGCATGGGAGGTCTCCAGACTTCGTGCCGACAATCCGGCCAGGAGACATAGTGCGTTTTGAAAGAGAACTGTCAAGCTCCATTGCGATAAGCAACGGACAAGAGTGATCGACGATTACTTACAGGATACACCTTCGGACGACAAGCCAGGACGACCGGCTCTGGTGAATGAGATATGTCCGAAAGGGCGCGGATCACCGACGGGAACGGCGGTGATCCGGCTGATAGCGTTCGTCTATTCGGCGTGGGCCTTGACGATCTTGCCGGGGCTTCTCGGCGGTTCGCCCTTGGGCAGGGCGTCGATCAGGTCCATGCCGTCGGTGACTTCACCCCAGACCGTATATTGGCCGTCCAGGAAGGTGGCGTCGTCAAAGCAGATGAAGAACTGGCTGTTGGCGCTGTCAGGATTGCTGGTCCGGGCCATCGAACAAACGCCGCGCACATGCGGCGCGTTGGAGAACTCCTGCTTCAGATTGGGCTTGGACGAGCCGCTGGTGCCGGTACCGGTGGGGTCGCCGCCCTGGGCCATGAAGCCGGGAATGACGCGGTGGAAGACGACGCCGTCGTAGAAGCCCTCGTTGGCGAGCTCGGAAATCCGCTGAACGTGATTGGGGGCCAGGTCCGGGCGCAGCCGGATGGTGACGTCACCCTGCTGATCGCCGGTGTCGATGGTGAAGGTCAGGGTTTGCGGGTGGTCAGTCATGTCGGCTCCTTGGATCGGAGCCGCTTCTAGCCGGGTCGAGCGGGAAGGGAAACCTCAGAGGGTGGCCAGGTGCTCGGTCGTTCGGGATTCCAGTTCCATGACCAGTACCCGTCCGACGGGATGGGTGTCCTCGCGGATGCTATCTCGCACCATCGCCTTGATGGCGTCGATGTGGGCGTCGACCAGAAACAGGGGTGCCTGCATGCGGGCATGATCGTCGATGAGCTTGCACAGCGAAGCCGAGATGCGCGTGACGATCGGGAACTCATAGGTCGCCCCCAGGCCCTTCAGATCGTGAGCGCGCAGATAGAGGTCCTTGAGCGTTTCGGCTGTGGCCCCCTTGGTCCGGATCTCGGCGCGGGCCGCATCCATCTTGTTGACCTCGTCGTTCAGCCATTCGCCGAACTGGCTGGACAGATCCTTCAGCGCCGCTTCGGCCCGGGCGATTGCCGCTGCGTCGATACCGCCGAATCCTGCCCCGCCAACCTTCAGGCGCAGGGTATTCGGGGGTTGGATGAACTCAGCGGGCTTGCTCACGACGACACTCCAAAACTCAATCGCGTCAGTCTGGCATGATCGACTTAAGGAACTCCTAGGATGCAAACTGCTCGGCCAGGACACGTTCCTCATACGAGCGGTGGGCGTCGAAGAGCATGGTCAGGGCCAGGTCGCGTCGTTCGGCCACCTCAACGCGCGCGACGTTGCGGACCTCGACGTCGTCGGCGACGGCCGACACCGGACGTTTGTCGGCTTCGAGAATCTCGAAGGTTCCCGAGGCCGTGTGTGGCAACAGGGCACCGCGCCAGCGTCGTGGCCGAAAGGCACTGATCGGGGTGAGGGCGAGGACGCCGGCTCCGAGGGGGACCACGGGGCCGTGGGCCGACAGATTGTAGGCGGTGGAGCCGGCCGGGGTCGCCACCAGGATACCGTCGCAGATCAACTCGTTCATACGCACCCGGTCATCGACCGAAATGGCGAGTTTGGCGCTCTGGCGCGTCTGACGCAGCAGCGACACCTCATTGATGGCCAGGCCCGCCCGTTCCTCGCCCGTCACCGTGACGGCTCGCATCGCCAGCGGATGCACGACCGTCGGTGACGCCTGGGCGATCCGCTCGACCAGTCCGTCCTCTTCAAAATCGTTCATCAGAAAGCCGACCGAGCCCATGTTCATGCCGAAAATCGGCTTACGCACCTGCAGCGCGGCATGGAGCGTTTCGAGCATGAAGCCGTCGCCTCCCAGGGCGACGATGACATCGGCGTCATCCACGGGAACGCCTGCGTATCGCTGTTCCAGGGCCCGGCGGGCGGCGACCGCATCCGGTCGATCAGCGGCGACAAGGGCGAGGCGCGGTTGAGCGGTCATGCCGCAGGCAAGCCCGCTTGGTTCGGACTTGTCAAACGGTCGGACCTATTCCGGCAGGACAATCAACTGGCGAAACAGCCGGCCGGCCAACTCCGGCCCCTGGTCGAACCGGCGAAGCGCTGATGAATCGAGGTGGCCGCCCTGGGGAAAGCCATTGGTGCGAATCCGGATCTCGGCGAGCATGGACGGAAAGACGGCGCGGTCGATACCGACAGAGGCACAGGCCAGGGCCAGCAATTCGGGGGCCGGGGCCGTCACCGCCTTGCGGATGTCCTGAACGGAATAGCCGCCGAGGATCGCCAGGGCGTTCTCGAACAGGCTGATGCGGCCCTCACGCGCCGCCCGCACCAGATAGCCAGGACGCAACTGACCGGCGCTGTCGAGCTTGGCGATCAGCCTGCGTTCCATCTCGTCGCGTTCGGGATCGACGGCGATCGGTGTGCTGCTGCGGGCCGGGGCCGGCGTCGAGGCGCTGCGGACGGCCGCTGCGATGGCATTGTCCAGATCATCGACATCCATGCGGAAGCGTTCGCCGATGGCCTGGCGTAGGGCCTGGCCGACCCAGGCGTACAACTGCTGGGCCAGGGCTTCGTTCAGGCGCGGGTGGCGGGTGAGGGGCGCGCGCAGCGCCGCAACCTTGCGAGAGGCCTCGACCAGCTTCTGGAAGCCGGGTTCGGAGATGTCGGCGGTCTGGTTGCAGGCCAGCGCCGTCAGGACGGCGGGTTCGGAGCGATCCAGGATCACATCGACGACCGTGGCCCCCACACCCGGACGGCGTGCCACCTCGATCTGGTGTTCGATGGTCGCTTGCATCAACACCCCGATCAGGTCCTGATCCTTGAGCAGCGGGCTGCGGGCGATGATCGGTCGGGCGATCTCGATCTCATCCAGCGCCAGCACATTGATCAGCGCCGGCGGGGCCCAGGTGGCTTCGGACAGGCGCTCGGCCAGCGCGGCGCGGATGTCCCGCTCGACCTGGGCTACCAGCGTCAGGAACAGGTCCGAAAGCGTGTCGGAATGGCCCTGGCCGGATGCCTCGACCAGATCGGCGATCCCCATGAGCAGGCGTTGACGGTCATCCTGCGTGCGACTGTGCGCCAGCTTCAGCAGCACATCGGCATGCGGGCCGGACTGATGGACAGGATCGACAGCGGCCAAGGCGGCTACTCCACCGATAAGGACGGGCGGGCAATGTCGGCTGATCGCGTTACGACACCGTTAATAGCTCGGAAACCTTGACGCCGATCACCCATGGCGCGACCAATGCCACCACCACGCTATCTGAACGGGAGGTCGTCATGGCGGACGGAGCGGTAACCAGCCTAAAATCCAAGGTTTCCGAGGCTGAATGGAAGGCGCGCGTCGATCTGGCGGCCCTGTACCGGCTGGTCGCCCTGCACGGCTGGGACGACATGATCTTCACCCATATCTCGGCGCGGGTGCCGGGGCCGGAGCATCACTTCCTGATCAATCCCTACGGCTGGTATTTTGATGAGATCACAGCCTCGTGCCTGGTCAAGGTCGACCTCGACGGCAACATCGTTCAGGAGACCGACAGTTTCATCAATCCGGCCGGCTTCACCATCCATTCCGCAGTCCATGCGGCCTGCGAAGAGGCGCATTACGTCATCCACCTGCATACGGTGAACGGGATCGGCGTCGCCGCCCAGAAGGACGGCCTGCTCCCCATCAGCCAGAACGCCTGCCTGCTACAGAATCAGCTTGCCTATCATGGCTATGAGGGGCTGGCCCTGAACCACGACGAGCGCGAGCGCCTGATCGCCGACATGGGCGACAAAACCCTGATGCTGCTGCGTAATCACGGCACCCTGGCTGTCGGCAAGACGGCGGCTGAGGCCTGGGTCGGGATTTTCTTCCTGGAAAGGGCCTGTGCCCAGCAGGTCGCGGCCCTGTCGGCGGGTCGGGACGGCGTGCTGATGGCTCCCGATGCCGCCCAGGCGGTGACTAAGGAGCAGGGCAAGGGGATCGGCTTCGTGTCGGCCCTGGCCTGGCCCGGGGCCCAGCGGCAGCTGGATCGCAAGCTACCCGGCTACGCCGCGTGAGGCTGGCGGCCGCCGCTGTGC
>CAUJHO010000052.1 GCA_963205025.1 Pseudomonadota bacterium
CAGCCCGACCAGCTCGGCATGGCGGCGCAGGATCTGGGCCGCCACCGAATGGAAGGTTCCCAGCCAGCGCAGGCCCTCGGCCGAGGGGCCGATCTGGTGGGTGATGCGCTCGCGCATTTCGCGAGCCGCCTTGTTGGTGAAGGTGACGGCCAGCAGCTCCCACGGCTTGGCCTTGCCCAGCGCCAGGATGTGGGCGAGGCGGGTGGTCAGGACCCGGGTCTTGCCGGTACCGGCCCCGGCCAGGACCAGAACCGGCCCCTCCGTCGCCTCGACGGCCCGGCGCTGTTCGGGATTGAGCCCGTCCAGATAGGCGCGCGCCGGCCCGCCGTCAGCGCGGGCGAGGTCAGATATCTTCAGGGCGGGCGTTTCGGACACAGGCAAATCAGGGCGGCGGAATCAGGAGAACATAAGTAGCACATGACGATCAGCAAGCGAGGCCGCAGGTGCCGTGACCCCTTCTGCGGTCGAGGCTGCCCCTCAGGTCGAACGGGTTCGCGCCCAGTTCAGGGCTGCGACCCGACATGCCGAGGCCAGCAGTCGCTCGCCACGGCCGGCGTCAATGTCGAGAATGAGGCGGGCGACGGGCGCGGATCTTTCGCGTGCCATCGCTTCGAGAGCCGCCCAGAACTCCGGTTCCAGAGCCAGTGAGGTGGCGTGGCCCGCCAGGCTGATGGAGCGTTTGCGCAAGGTCGACATGGCCTCATCATAGAGGCGGGCGAACCGACTTGGAATGTGTGGGTCCTGTCTTGCAACGGACCCCGCAGCGGCGTTAAGTGACGCGATCCAGGAGACCCCCGTGGCCGCGCTTGATCCCCCGTCTGAAGATGGCGCCTATGTCGGTCGCCGACTGCAGCCGTTGCGGGCCATCCAGGCCTTTCGCAGGCTGGTGGCGGACAAGGAGGACACCACCCAGGTCTTCGAGATCATGGAGGCCCTGACTGGCCGTTCGATCCCATGGGGCTTGCGAAAACTCTTGCGGTCTCCGGGGGGCGGGAGACAGGCCTATCGGCATCTGGAGTTGAACGAAAAACTGAACGATCCCGTCTGGCTCGCCCAGTTCGGGCCGGGCACCGTCGGGGCGGCCTACCGATCCTTCATGCAAGCCGAGGACCTGTCGGCCGAGGGACTGGCCGCGCTGAGCCGGAAGGTGAGGGCCGAGATCGAGGCCCCGAATCTGTACGCCTGGTACGGTCGCCGCCTCCGCGACGCCCACGACATCTGGCATGTGCTGACCGGCTATGGTCGCGACGCCCTGGGTGAGGCCTGTGTTGTCACCTTTTCCCACGCCCAGACGCGCAGCCTGGGCTTCCTGTTCATCGGGCTGGGGGCGGCCCAGCAGATCCGCAAGGAAGCGCCTGCGGTTCCGTCGCGGCGGGCCGCCCTCCAGGCTTGGCGCAACGGCAGACGGGCACGGTGGCTTCCGGCGGAGGACTACGAACGTCTGCTCGCAGAACCGCTGGAAGCCGCCCGCGCCCGCCTCGGGATCGGCCGGCCGACCGTCTATGAGGCCGTGCCCCCAGAGGTCCGGTCCCGGCTGACCCTGAGGGCGTGAGCCGACAGATGGGCCTACGAGCCCTGGGAAACGCGCACCAGCACCAGATCGGCTGCGTTCGGCGCACCGCGCGTCAGCACCTCATGGCGGGTGTCGGTGGTGAAGGCCAGCCGGCCGTTGGGATCGCGAATCTCGGCCCGAACGGCATAGGAGTGGTTCGCCTCAACGCGATCATTGAACACGCGCACACGATAGCTATAGGGCGGTCCCGAGCCATCCAGGGTGTAGCGGGCGCTGGCGATGGTCTCGGCCGGCGCATCGGCGCGGCTGACGTCCTGAACCGAAACCGTCAGGATCGAGCCGGCGGGCATCAGGATGCGCTCGCGGTAGGAGACGGAGCCCTCAACGTGCGAAATCGAAACCTGTGCAATAGGAGGGACCGGCTGTTGCGGCGCTACGGGCGGGGTGGCAGCACAGGCGGCGGCCGAAAGACCGAGGAGGGCGATCGCGGTGGTTCTGGCAAGGGCATTGTTCATGTTTCTTCTCCAGTGGTGGCCCGAGCGCGCACGGCGATTGTCGCCGGCCCCTCGGTACCGAGGTGTAGCTGGGTGGCGAAATGCAAACGGACCGAACGGAGTTCCAGGTGACTGACCCGTTTC
Source organism: Pseudomonadota bacterium (assembly GCA_963205025.1). GTDB lineage: Bacteria > Pseudomonadota > Alphaproteobacteria > Caulobacterales > Caulobacteraceae > Brevundimonas. Next base: position 2,152 of record CAUJHO010000052.1, read on the forward strand.
GGGCCACCCAGGCGGCCCGTGCTGATCTACGCGCCTTGGCGAGCATTGTCATATGCAGCGTGATCTGGGGCACGACCTGGTACGCGATCACCCTGCAATTGGGTACGGTCGATCCGACGGCCTCGGTGACCTATCGCTTCGCCCTGGCGTCGGTGGTGTTGTTTCTGTTCTGCTGGTGGTGGCGCGAGCCGATCCGGCTGAGTGGCCCTCAACATATGGCTGTTTTCGGCCAGGGCGTGCTGACCTTCTCGATCCAGTATTCGATGGTTTATGAGGCAGAACAGCACATTGCCTCGGCGGTGGTCGCTGTGATCTTCGCCGGGCTGGCCTTCGTCAATCTGGTGCTGTTTCGGGTGCTGTTGGGACAGAGGGCCAACTGGCGCGCCTGGGTCGGCGCGATGCTGGGCGTGGTCGGGGTGGCCGCCATGTTCATCGCCGAACTGCGCCGCTCAGGTGGCGGCCACGAGGTGTTGTTCGGCCTGACCATCGCGCTGGTCGCCATGATCTTCGCGGCGGCTGGAAACCTGGCGGCGTGGAAGGCCCAGAAGGCGGGCGCGCCGGTGCTCGGTTCGGTCGCCTGGGCCATGGCCTATGGCGCGGGACTGGTGTTCCTGTTCGGACTGGCGACCGGGGTCGAGTTCACCTTCGAGATGACGCCAGCCTATGTCGGCTCGCTGCTCTATCTGTCGATCTTTGGCTCGGTTGTGGCGTTTGCGCTGTACTTCATCCTGGCGCGGGCCAAGGGCTATGCCCTGGCCAGCTATATCTCGGCCCTGACGCCGCCGGTCGCCCTTCTGATGTCTGTCATCTTCGAGAATGCGCGCTTCGGCTGGGTCGCGGCCCTGGGGGTGGCGCTCGTGCTGGCGGGTCAGGTCCTGCTGATCAGGGCCCCGAAAGGGGGTTAGGCCGGCTCATCTTCGTCGGGTCGTTCGATCCGCGCCCCGTCCAGCACCTGATCGCGGCGGGCCTTGCGGGCCTCGGCGGCGTCCTTCTCGGCTCGGGTGCGGCCATGTGAGGCGCGGTTGGCGACGGCGTCCGATTTCGCTTCGGCGCGAGCCCTGGCCTTTCTGGCCTTGTTGAGGTTGATGATTTCGGCCAACTGGAACACCCTTGGGACATCGTCGTTCGTCCCGGACAGCAGGAACAGGAACTCAGCCATGGTCGATGTGATCTACCGGATTGTCCAGCACGCAGACGGCTGGGCCTACAAGCTGGGCGACACCTTCTCGGAAACCTTCCCGACGCGCGAGGCCGCCACGGCGGCGGCACACCGCGTGGCCGCCGAACAGCACGTCGCGGGCGAGACGCGCGGCATCAGCTGGGAAGACGAGAACGGCGAATGGCACACCGAACTGTCCGACGGCCATGACCGACCCGACGCCAGGGTGGCCGATTAGGCCTGCCAACGGGCCCGGATCGCCTCGCGATGGCGGGCAAACCACAACAGGCCCAGGATGGTGAAGCCGTTGCGGATGCGGCCTTCATCGACGGCCTTCAGTGCGACCTCGGGTGTGACGGCGAAGGGTTCGGTGAACTCGGCCTCTTCGGCGGCCCCGGCGTGATCGGGCACGGCCGAGGCATCAACGCGGGCAATGAACAGATGCGCCTCCTCGGCCAGCCAGCCGGTCGACGGCATGAAGTCGGTGGCATGCATGAGGTCGAGTGGGGCCACGCCCAGCTCCTCGACCATTTCGCGCCGGGCGCAGGCCTCGGCGGTTTCGCCCGCTTCGATCAGGCCGGCGGCCAGCTCAACCAGCACGCCGTCATGGCCGTGCAGATGCGCCGCCAGCCGGAACTGGCGCTGGAGCACCAGCAGGTCGCGCTCGGGATCATAGGGCACGATCGCGGCGACCCGGCCAATCTCGTAGATGTCGCGCTGGAAATCGAGTGGCCCGGCACGGGTATGCAGGACCCCGGAATGGTGCGCCAGCGGACGATAGGCGGTCGCGATCAGGTCGCGTCGGTGGCCGGTAAAACGGGCAGGGCGATCGGAGGCGTCGTCAGTCATCTTTCGCTAGTCGCGACCGCCCCTTGCCCGATTGCAATGACGGTGGGTCAGGCGCGCATTGCTGGGGATTGTCGCGCCACCGCGCCAGTAGTGTTTAACGTGATCGACTTCGGCGTCGTCGGATGAGTGAATGCGTTGATTGCACAGAGCACACGTGGGGTCCGCCGCATGGAGACGTTCTTTCAGCTTGCGGCTGAAGGCCCTGGTTTCGCCGGCGGGAACGGCGACCACGGCGTCAAGTCGCCTGCGCCAGGTCTCGGCTCGATAACGAACGCGATCCGGCTTGTCAGTCGTCCGCCCGATGTAATCCACGAAGGTTGGGTCGTTGGTCATCAGATCGAGAAACTCCTCGCGGATGGAGTCAGCGATTGGGACGATCTGGCGCTTCTCGAAGAAGGCAAATGTGTAGAGGATAGTATCCCACAGGGCGACGTTCAGCTTGGTTTCCCACTGCCCCTCGGGGTCGGCGTCATCGCCGACCGACCAGCGCCGAAATGCATCGGGCCCGAAGACCGTCCAGGCGCACTCGATGGCGTTTTCAAACTGTGCCTTCAGCACCGCAATCTCGGCCGGAGCGGCGTATCGATGCGCGGTCATTTCCCGGTTCAGGAACGGCTTCATGCCGCCTTTGAAGTTGAGGTGCGAATTCCGCTTCATGGCAAAGAAGCGCAGGATCAGTTGCCGATCTTCCATCCGCTTATGCGGCGCATCGGCGTGGCGGATCTTGAGCAGGGTAGGATTGCTGGCCAGCTCGTTGAGCATGTCGTTGTAGGTGCCGCGATACATACAGTTTCGCAGTTCGGCATCCTTCAGTTGAACGGACCCGCAGTTCAATCGCTCGAACACCTCGAACTTGATATCCGGGTGTGACTCCTTGCGCAGAATGACGGTGCGCAGGGTGTAGTTGAGGATGGCGTTCTGGTCGGGTTTGGAAAGGTCCTTAAACGCCTTGCCCTTCAGGTCACCCCTTACATTCATGCGCCCCAACCGGAACGCTCCGCCGTCAGGAAACCTTCCGGTCACATAGCTATACAGGGACGTTAGCCGCTGTTGACCATCGACGACCTCCCAGTCGCCTTCAGCGGTCTCGGCCAAATAGGCTACCGGTAACGGAATCCGCATCAGCACGGACTCGATGAGAGCGCCTGCCTTGCTCGGTGACCAGACATAGTCGCGTTGGAACTCCGGCTGGAGAATAAGGGCATTGCGTCCGATACGGGCGACAAGCGCCTCAACCGAGAGATCAAGGGAATCGGTTGCTATACGACGGTCGCCGTCCGACAGCTCAAGCGGAGCGTCCTGCTCCTCATCAGAACCTTCCAGTTCGCCATTCACATACTCAGATGCGTCCACTCGGCCTTCCTCCATCACTCAGATCTGCCCTGGCAGTACCAAGCGATGGACCTGGGAGCCATTGAGAATTTGAGCGTAATACACCCAGGCCGGAGAGCGGCCTGGGTTTCGATGACGCGGGCGAGATTGCCCTTCGAACCGGCCTTCCTCGTTTGGCAGTTCGCCGTCGAAGGCGACCGGCCTCAGCGCGGATTGAGGTCGTCGCGGTCCAGCAGGATCTCCAGCATCGCCTCGCGGCGGTTCAGGAAATTGCGTGTGACCTGGAAATGGTCGGTGTCTTCGTAGTCCACACGGTCGATGCCGTGTTCGGAGACCTGATAGATCCAGGCGTCGGGATAGCCCAGAATGATCGGCGAATGGGTGGCGATGATCAGTTGCGAGCGCGCCAGCACCAGCTCATGCAGCTTGGCGAGAAACGACAGTTGGCGGCTGGGCGAGAGGGCCGCCTCGGGCTCGTCCAGGATGTAGAGGCCATCGCCGATGAAGCGGTTGTCGAACAGGGCGAAGAAGCTCTCGCCGTGGGACTGTTCATGCAGGCCCTTGGCACCGAAGCGGGAGGCCCGTGCGCCTTCGAGATAGGTGGCGACGGTGAAGAAACTCTCGGCGCGCAGGAAGAAGCCGTCCTGAACCCGTTGCGGGGACCGGATGGGCCGAATGAAGCGATGCAGCGGCGAATGACTGTCGCGGGTGCCGAACCGATGCTCGCGCCCGCCGCCTTCGGGGTTGAAGCCCCAGGCCACCGCGAGGGCCTCAATCAGGGTGGATTTTCCTGATCCATTTTCGCCGACCAGAAAGGTTACGCTGGGATGGAAGGCCAGGCTGTGCAGACCGCGCACGGCCGGCAGATTGAAGGGATAGGCTTCGTCGTCCCAACCATCGTGCCGCTCAATCCTGGCCTCGATCCAGTAGGGGCGGTCTAGTGCGGTCATGTCAGGGCCCCTTGAACAGCCGATCTGGAGAGCGGCGGATGGTGCCTTCGCCGACGACGAGGGAATCGTGCGCCGGTCCGATGTTCGGGCGACAATTGGTCCCGAGGTCTGACAGCATCAGGGCAGCTCCCTGATTTTTGTGGCTGAGCCTGATCGAGACCTTCGTCATGGTGTCAGTCCGCGCCGGTTGTTGCGGGCGGCTCGCCGCCGGCGGGCAAGCGCAGGTCTTCGGGAATTTCGGCCTCGGGCACGAGGTTCTGGGGCAGTGACTCGAACTGGTCCGACACGGTCACCGGGGCCCAGGCCTGGCCGGAGACGGCCCGGTCACGCCCCAGGGCGAAAAGCGCCGACATCGTCGCCTGATCAAATCTGAGACTTGATACGTTGGCATTGTCGGGAATCGCCGTCGCGTACAATTGCAGGCCATTGCGGTCGGCAAACGCTCCGGTCGCCGCCAGGGTCTGACGGGCCGAGGCCTTGCTCATGCTGTCATAGGCGCGCGCCAGAATGTCGGCCAGACGGCCGGGTGTGACACCGGTATTGACGCCGGCCTGACCGTTCAGAATGACGAAGATCCGACCTCCGCGCCCGCGACGAGATGGCGGAGCCGTCCAGAGCAGCGACTGTTCCGGTACCGCCAGGAAGGGCACGTTGACGCCGCCATCGACATGCATTTCCAACACAACCTGGCCGTTGTCATTCAGGCCGGGGATCAGAACCGGCGGGAAGACGCCGGGGATGCTGGCGGAGGCGAGCAGGACATCACGAAAGATCGGCAGGGCGATCTCACCCTGCGAGGCCAGGATGCCCATGTCCCAGATGATGGTCTCCTGAGTGTCCAGATTGGTGGTCACCACCAGGAGGCTGCGCCCGCGTGCATGTTCGGCGGCGATGGCCGCCAACAGGTCGGTCGTCACATGGGCATCGATCAGATTTCGCAGACCCGACGAACTGAACACGCTCGGGCCCATGAAGATCGCCACGGTGTCGCGGCCCAGCAGGCTGGCGGCCTGGCCGTCGGTAAAGGCGGCTTCAAGCTCGTCATCCCAGTCTGGCCCGAGGAAGGCAAAGGGTGCCGCCAGGGCCCCGGTCGAGATCCCGGTGACGACATCGAACTGCGGCCGATCTCCCCGCGCGGTCCAGCCGACAATAACGCCCGCTCCATAGGCCCCGTTGGCCCCGCCGCCGGACAGGGCCAGCAGTTGCGGGGACTGTGTCGATGTCAGCCGGCGCGAAAAGCCCTCGGCCAGCGCCTGGAGCGCCTCGGCATCATTGGCGGCGATCCGTGGGTCCTGAACACGCAGGATCTGATCCGGCGCAATGCGGAGCGGTCCTTCGGGTCGTTCGAGCGACCCACAGGCCGCCAGCAGGGCCAGGCCGCCGACAGCCAGCAATCGAAGGATCCAAGTCTCCATCCATCGCCCCCCAACGATTGATCACCCCGGCGAGATCATCTTCTCGGGACGGACCCATTCGTCAAATTCTTCGTTGGTCAGATAGCCGCCGCCGACGGCCTCTTCACGCAGTGTCGTGCCGTTCTTGTGGGCGGTCTTGGCGATCTTGGCGCAGGTGTCATAGCCGAGCTTGCCGTTCAGGGCCGTGACGAGCATCAGGCTGTTTGCGAGGCCGTGCTGGATATTGTCGCGGCGCGGCTCGATGCCGACGACGCAGTTGTCGGTGAAGCTGATTGAGACATCGGCCATCAGACGCACCGACTGCAGGAAATTATAAGCCATCACCGGGTTGTAGACGTTCAGCTCGAAGTGGCCCTGGCTGTCGGCAAAGGTGATGGCGGCATTGTTGCCGAAGATCTGGACGCAAACCTGCGTCATGGCTTCGCACTGGGTCGGATTGACCTTGCCGGGCATGATCGAGGAACCCGGCTCATTCTCGGGCAGGGACAGCTCGCCCAGGCCCGCCCGGGGGCCGGAACCGAGGAAGCGGATGTCGTTGGCGATCTTGAACAGACTGGCGGCGACGGTGTTGATGGCACCGTGGCTGAAGACCATGGCATCATGGGCGGCCAGGGCCTCGAACTTGTTGGGGGCGGTGGTGAATTTCAGGCCGGTAATCTGGGCGATCTTGTCGGCGACGCCTTCGGCGAAGCCGATGGGGGCGTTCAGACCGGTGCCGACGTCGGTGCCGCCCTGGGCCAGCTCCATCAGCTTGGGCAGGGTCTGTTCGATCCGTTCGATGCCGTTCTTGACCTGCTGGGCATAGCCGCCGAACTCCTGGCCGAGCGTCAGCGGCGTGGCGTCCTGGGTGTGGGTGCGGCCGATCTTGATGATGTCCTTCCAGGCCTCGGCCTTGTCGTTCAGGGCGTTGTGCAGGGTCTGGAGCGCCGGCAGCAGGCGATGGACGATCTCCTCGGCGCAGGCGACGTGCATGGCCGTCGGATAGGTGTCGTTGGACGACTGGCTCATGTTGACATGGTCGTTGGGATGGACCGGCTTCTTGGAACCCATCTCGCCGCCCAGCATCTCGATGGCGCGGTTACTGATCACCTCATTGGTGTTCATGTTCGACTGGGTGCCCGAGCCGGTCTGCCAGACGACCAGCGGAAAGTGGTCGTCGAGCTTGCCCTCAATAACCTCATTGGCGGCCCGGACGATGGCGTCGCCGATCGCGGGGTCAAGCCGACCTAGCGCCATATTGGTCTCGGCGGCGGCCCGCTTGACGATGCCCAGGGCCCGCACGATGGGCAGAGGCTGTTTCTCCCAGCCGATCTTGAAATTGCCCCGCGACCGCTCGGCCTGGGCACCCCAATAGCGGGAGGCGGCGACCTCGATGGGGCCAAAGGTGTCGGTCTCGGTGCGGGTCTTGGTCATGGCGTCGCTTGCTGTCTGGCGAAGAGTCGGCGCGGGGTGTAGCACGCGGGCGATGTCGAGCAAGGATCAGGCGTGAGCGGGCAGGGCTGGATAGGCAGCGGCAAGGTGCGGGCGCGCGAAGCCAACGGCCTGTTCGAACTGACCGTCGAGGGCCTGACGACCCAGCCGAAGTACTACAAGGTTCTGCTGTATGAGTTCTTCCGCAAGGACTGGCGCGGCAGCCGCCCGGCCTGGGGCGACCATGCCGTCGAGATCATCATGGAGCATGTTGGCGAGCCGCCGCACATCGACCTGGACAACATCGCCAAGGCGGTGCTGGACGGAATCAAGAAGCATGTCTTCCACGACGACGCCCAGGTCGCCCGGCTGCTGGTCGAGCGTCGCGAGGGCGAGCGCGAGCGTCTGATCGTGACGATCCGTCGCCGTCAGGGTGCCTCAGGCTCTTCGCCGGGGTAGCGATCGAACTTTGGCAGAGAGTCCAGTTCGCCCATCCAGCTGATGCTTTCGGCCAGCTGGATCTGACCCTGGAGCGGGATCTGGCCAGCATCATCCAGGGTGGCAGTCTGGACATCGATCAGGCCGGGGAAGACGACCTCATTGGTATAGAATAGACTGGTCCCACAGTTGCTGCAGAAATGGCGGCGGCCGTGCTCTGATGAGGCGTAGATTTTCGGCTCCCCGTCGACCTTCAGATCGGCTTTGGCCACCATCCCCCACGACACGGCCGGAGCGCCGGTCGCGCGACGACAATCCTGACAATGACACAGGGTGTGGTGGACGGTCGTGGGCGTCATTTCATAGCGGACGGCCCCGCAGTGGCATTGGCCTTTCAGCATCGCGTCTCACCTTGCCAGCCCGGCAAGTTCTATGTTTGTTCTAGGCGCTTTCCAACCAGGACCTGGATCAGGGACTGGAGAAGCGCAGGAAGGGCAGGAGCGACTGAAGCTGGGCCCCCACATAGGTCTGGGGTTCCGAAGGGGGGCGCAGGCCTTCTTCGCGCTCGCGCCGGTTGACGCAGCCGGTGGTGCGCTGGGACAGGGCGAGGAAATCGACGGCCTCGTCCAGCGATTCCAGCACGCAGGCGTCGAAATAGGGGTGGGTGTCGTCCTCGGAACAGCCGAACGAGGAACGGTCGCGGCGCGCGGCCGTCATGATCATGCGGTTCGACTGGGCCAGGGCCGGCACGAAGACGCCCGAAAAACAGGCCGAGACCACGACGACGGTGGGCCGGGTTCCGCACCAGGAATCGAGCAGTTGATCCAGCGCCGTCGGGGCCATGGTCCCTTCCGGTCCAAAGACGATCCCCGACGGCGATCCATGCGAGGTGAAATAGAACAGGCATCCCGCCGTCGCCCGCTGGGTGGTCGCCTCGATCGAGGCGAAGGCTCGCTGGGGCCCAAGCGAGGTTCCATCAGGATTGGGGGCCAGGGACAGGGCTGTGACATTGCCGGGGGCGAAGCCGGCCCGCTCGAAGGCCTGGCTGAGATCGCGCCGGGAATTCTCGAACGCCTGGATCGGTCGGCCCTGACTGGAGCGCCAGTCGCCGGCGACAACCACGACGGCCCAGCTCTCGAACTCATTGGGCGGGTCGAGGCGCGGCTCTGTCGTTCCTGCGCCGGCCGTCGGTGCGGGCGTCACAGGAATCTGGCCCCACCCGGCGGTTCCGCGGTCAAAATCCTGGGTCGCGGCGACCGCATTGCCTCGGGACCAGCCCGACTGGGCCTGGGCCATCGGGGCACCGGCAATCAGGGCGACCGCCACCCCCAAACCGACCCAAAAGCGACCACGCATACGCTACCCCCACATCTCGCGCTCCAAATAGGGCTTAACGAACCGCGTCTTGCAAGCCCGAATGCACTTGCGTCGAAGGGAAGGCGCTCTAGTGTCCGGCGCGTTTCCATATGTGGTCGGAGTTTCAATATGTCCCTGGTCCGGACTTCTGCCGTGGTCGCGATGACGGCCTTTCTGGCCGCGGTCGGATCGGGACCGGCCCTCGCCCAGGATGCGGCGACGGTCCGCACGGCCGAGCAGATCCGCGATGGTGCCCTGGGGGACAACCGGGCGCTGGAGTTCGTCACCGAACTGACCACCCGCTTCGGGCCGCGACCGGCGGGCTCGAGCAGCGAACAGGCTGCGGCAGAATGGGCGGCGGGCTGGATGCGCGAAAACGGCTTCCGCAATGTCAGGATCGAGAGCTTTCCCTTGATCGGCTGGGAGCGCGGGTCGGATTCGGGGGCCATTGTGGGGCGGTTCGCGCAGCCGCTGGCCGTGGCGGCTCTGGGCCACTCTCCCGCGACACCGGCGGGCGGCATCGAGGCCGAGGTCGTGCGTTTCACCAGCCTGGAGGCGCTGCAGGCGGCCCCGGAGACGGCGGTGCGCGGGCGGATCGTCTTCATTGACCTGGGCCAGATGCAGCCGATGCAGGACGGCTCGGGCTATGGCCCCCAGACCCGCGTGCGCGGACTGGGGCCCGCCGCAGCGATGGCAAAGGGGGCCGTGGCCTATGTCATGCGCTCGGTCGGGTCGGACTATGACCGGCTGCCGCACACGGGTACGACCCGCTATGTCAATGGCGAGCCGACGATCCCGTCGTTTGCCCTGGCCGCTGCTGACGCCGATCAGCTGAGCCGGCTGGTCGGCATGGATGATGAGCCGATCCGCCTGCGCCTGTCGTCCTCGGCGCGGACCTATGAAACCACCTCCCAGAATGTGATCGGTGACATCGTCGGCGATGAACGACCTGAGGAAATCATCGTGCTGGGCTCCCACCTCGACAGCTGGGACCAGGGCACCGGCGCCATCGACGATGCGGCGGGCGGGGCCATCACCCTGGCGGCGGCGCTGGAGCTGGTTGAGGGCGGACGGCGTCCGGCGCGGACGGTGCGGGTGATCCTGTACGGCTCTGAAGAGGTCGCCCAACCGACCGATCAGACGGGCGACGGAGGCGGTGTCTATGTTCGGGGAATCGGCGAGGCGGCGGTTACCAACCACATCATCGCCGGCGAAAGCGACTTCGGGGCTGATCGGATCTATGCGCTGCGGCTGCCGGCGGGCGCGCAGGGATCGGCCTTCCAGACGGCGGCGACCCAGGTGTTATATCCCATCGGTGTTCTGGCCTCGGGTGTGCCGGAGACGAGTGGTGGGGCAGATGTGGGGCCGCTGGCCGAGGCAGGCGTGCCGGTGTTTCGCCTGGCCCAGGACGGAACTCGCTATTTTGACCTGCACCACACCGCCAATGACACCCTGGACAAGATTGATCCTGAACAGCTTTCGCAAAACGTCGCGGCCTGGGCGGCGCTGATCTGGCTGATTGCGGATTCCGAGGTGACCTTCCGGCAGACAGCGACGGAGTGATGTCCCGGGCGCAGAATAGTGCACGGTGAATCCGGTGCACTAAGTGCATTAGGTGCACTAAATTCGGGATGTACGACGCATGCGCCGTCGCGGTCCCGGCGGGACAATCAAGGGCAGGGGCAACACCATTCGTCATCCCGACAGGCTGTCACGTTTTGGCCCGGCGCGAATCAGCGGACCTAACTCCGCAGTTTGGTCTAGTCAGATCAATGGGATCGCCGCGCCAACTGCGGGAATGGATTTGCCCTATTCCGGGGCGTAGCCCGTCTCGACCTTGAGATAGGCGATCAGGTCGCGGCGATCGGCTTCGTCCGGCACGCCGGCGAAGGCCATGCGATTGCCCGGCAGGAATTCACGCGGTGCCGCCAGCCAGCCATCCAGGTGTTCGGCATCCCAGGTGAAGCCGGCGTTCTGGACCGCCTCGGAATAGCGGAAGCCCTCGACCGACCCGGCCGGACGGCCAAAAACGCCCCAAAGGTGCGGCCCCGTCAGATTGCCGCCACCCTCGGCCAGGGTGTGACACGAGCGGCAGCGGGCGAAGACCCGGCGTCCGTTCTCGAGATCGCCTTCATTATAAGGGGCCGGCAGGCTGGCCAGAACGGCGGCGCGCTGTTCCTCGGTCATCTCGGGGCGCGGAGCCGGCGCGGGCGCGGGGGCCGCGGTCGACTCTTCAGAGGCCGGTGCCTCGGCATTCTGGCTGCAGGCGGTCAGAAGGACCAGGGCGGCGAAAGGGAGCAGGGCACGCATGAGAACCTCACATGAGATGACGGTGAGGGTTTACGCCTGATCGAGGGCAAGTCTCAACAGTTGAGCCGTCTGATCGATCGCTGCGCGGGCCGGAGGCAACAGATGGGTCATGTTGGCATAGCCGTGCGGCAGCGCCTTGAACTCCCCGACCTGGACCGGAACGCCGGCGGCGCGCAGCGCAGATTCATAGGCGAGGCAGTCGGGCCGGACCGGATCGGCAAGACCGCCATAGGTCAGGACGCAGGGCGGATCAGAACCGGCATCCGCCTTCAGCAGGTTCGGCGGCACCTGGACGAGGCGCGAACTGATCACGCGAACAACGGCCCGCCCGATCGGACGAGAGCTGGCCCGTTCGGTCTTCCAGATGTCATCGTCCAGATGAAGCAGCGGATAGATCAGGCAGGTCACGGCTATGGTGCCCGGTGCCTCCTCGTTGATCTGTCGCGTGAGGTCGAGTGCCAGATAGCCGCCGGCGGAATCGCCGCCGAGAATGAGCGGCACCTCTTCCGAAACGGTCTCGGCGCGCGCCTGGACAAGCCAGCGCAGGGCCGCCTCGGCATCGTCGCGCTGGGCAGGCCAGGCGTGTTCGGGGGCCAGGCGGTAGTCGACCGATAGGATCGCGACATTGGCCCCATGGGCCAGCCGTCGACACAGGGCGTCGTGGGTGCCGATGTCGCAGAAGGCGAAACCGCCGCCGTGAAAGAACAGGAGCAGGGCGCTCGGCTCGGCATCGCCAGTCGGGTGATAGAAGCGCGCCGGAAGGGGGCCGGCGGGACCGGGGATTTCCAGCTCGGTGACCTCGGCCAGGTCGCGCGCCTGATGATCGCGCTCGTTCAGGACGGCCCCGAGCGCCCGGCGTCCAGTCTTGAAACCTTGGGCGACTAGGCGATCCACGAGGGTCGAGGAAGGAAAGGCCCGTCCCATCACGCCTCCGAAAGGCTGGTGCCGGCTGAGGGACTCGAACCCCCGACCTTCGGTTTACAAAACCGCTGCACTACCACTGTGCTAAGCCGGCGCTTGAGGCGGCTTATGGTCAAGGTCAGGCGGCACCGCAAGGGTCAGGGTGCCAACTCGGCGGCGATCCGCGCCGCAAAATCCGGCTGGGTCCGGATATTGTTGTGATCAGCGTCCGCAAAGACCAGACGCTCGACCGAAACGCCAGCGGCGGCGAGGTCGCGAGCCATGTCGCGGCTGAGGCGGGGGGGCAGGGTTTCGTCGCGTCCGGCCTCCAGCACCAGCACACGACCCGAATAGCCGGATAGGGATTGAACGACGTCGAACGAATCGAGGCCCGGATCGATGGTCACCCGCACGAAGGGGCGCAGCAGACCCAGACCGTCATTGACCGCGGCACGCGCCGTCGGCGTTGAGGCCTCGATCACCAGGGTGTCCACCTCGATCAGGCGCGTGGATTCGGTGCAGACTGGGCCACCGAGTGAATGACCCCAGGCGACCACCTGTCGCCCCTCGGCAGAGGCGGTGCGCGCGACGTAGTCGGCGACGGCGCGGCCCGCCTGGCGGAAATTGTCCAGGGTCGCTTCTCCGGGCGTCTCGCCATAGCCGGGGTAATCGAACATCACGACGTCGCCGAACGGAATCAGCGCCGCCGCGCGGTCGCCGCCGGCGGTGGCGCGTCGAAACATGTTGCCGCCGCAGAACAGGATAATCGGTCCGCTCGCATGGCCGCGGATCCGCGAGACGGCGACGGAGCCGCCTGCATAGGGCAGGGAGAGATCTTCCCGGTCCGCCGGCATCGGTTGACCGGTTTGCAGGTCGATCCCCTCAGCCTGGAGGCGCGTGTTCGGATAGAAATAGGCATCTTCCGGAATTCGAACCTGTACACAGCACGCCAGGCCGACCGCCAGCACCACGGCAAAGACGCGGAGAGCTTTCAGGGACATGGGCGATCCTCGGTGGCACCCGGGGACAGTAACCTGACGGCAGCGAGCCTGGCCAGCAGGGGGCGGGCCGGGATGTCAGGTGACGGCGAAGGCCTGGGCCTCTATATGGCACGGCTCTCCCAAGCATCTGGATTCCCATGGCCCGCATTCTCGTCACCTCGGCGCTGCCCTACATCAACGGCATCAAGCATCTGGGGAACCTGGCGGGCTCGATGCTGCCGGCGGATGTGTGGAGCCGGTTCAAGCGCGGCCAGGGCCACGAGGTTCTCTATATCTGCGCGACCGACGAGCACGGCACGCCGGCTGAGCTGGCCGCCGCCGCCGCCGGTCAGGACGTTCAGATCTACTGCGACGAACAGCACCAGACCCAGAAGCGGGCGGGCGAGCAGTTCGGCCTGAGCTATGACTGGTTCGGGCGCTCGTCCAAGGCCCCGAACCGGCGGCTGACCCAGCATTTTGCGGCGAAGCTGGAAGAGAACGGTTTCATCGAAGAGCGCGTCGACCGGATGATCTATTCCATCGACGACGGGCGGTTTCTGCCGGACCGCTATGACGAGGGGACGTGACCGCACTGTGGATACGAAAAGGCGCGCGGCGATCAGTGCGACAATTGTGGTCGCCTGTTGGACCCGACCGATCTGATCGATCCCTATTCGGCGGTGTCGGGGAGCCGGAACCTGGAGGTGCGCGATACGCGCCATCTCTATCTGCTTCAGACGAAGCTGGAGCAGCCGATCCGCGACTGGATCGGCTCCAAGAGCGGCTGGCAGACCCTGGCCAAATCCATCGCCCTGAAACACCTGGATGAGGGGCTGATCGACCGAGGCATCACCCGCGACCTGAAGTGGGGCGTACCGGTCGTGGGGCCGGACGGCGGCGCGAGACTGGGGCTGGAAGGCAAGGTCTTCTATGTCTGGTTCGACGCCCCCATCGAGTATATCGGCGCGACTGAGGAATGGGCCGAGGCGACAGGCCGGACCTGGCGCGACTGGTGGCGGCTGGACGAGGGGGCCCAGGACGTCCGCTACGTTCAGTTCATGGGCAAGGATAATGTGGCCTTCCACACCGTGTCGTTCCCGGCGACGATCATCGGCTCGGGTGAGCCGTGGAAAACGGTCGATCAGCTCAAGGCTTTCAACTGGCTCAACTGGTACGGCGGCAAGTTTTCGACCAGCCAGGGCCGGGGCGTCTTCATGGACCAGGCGCTGGAGCTGTTGCCGGCGGACTACTGGCGCTGGCACCTGACGGCCTATGGACCGGAGGGGTCGGACGCAGCCTTCACCTGGGAACAGTTCCAGTCGACGATCAACAAGGACCTGGCCGATGTGCTGGGCAATTTCGTCAACCGGATCGTCAAGTTCACTGAAAGTAAGTTCGACGGGGTGGTCCCGGCGGGCGGCGAGGCCGGGCCGTTAGAGGCTCAGCTCGAGGCCGACATTCGCGCCGGCATCGCCGAGGCGACCGAGGCGTTCGAAGCCATGGAGTTCCGAAAAGCTTGCCAGGCTATCCGGGCCATCTGGGTGCGCGGCAACGAATATCTGCAGGAAGCCGCGCCGTGGACGGCCCTCAAGACCGATGTCGATCAGGCGGCGGTCGGGGTTCGGACGGGCCTGAACCTGGTGGCGCTGTTCGCCCGGCTGGCGGCCCCGGTGATCCCGTTCACGGCCGAGAAGATCGCCGCCTCGGTCGGAGCGAGCGACCTGAGCTGGCCGTCGCCGGACGATACGTTGTTCGACACCGTGCCTGCCGGTCGCGCCATCGCGCACCAGGGTGTGCTGTTCGCCAAGATCGAAGACGATCAGGTGGCAGCCTGGACCGAGCGTTTCGGCGGGGCTGACGGCACCTGACACCAAAGGACAGGACGAACAGCCGGTGGTACGATCAGCCATGATGCTGATCGTTCTTGCCGCGACGGCCACCTTGCTGACCCAGCCGGGACCATCCTTCGATTGTCGTCGTGCCACGACGGGAGCCGAGCACGCCATCTGTGCAGACCCGATCCTTTCAGCGCTCGACCGGGACATGGCCGACAGCTATGCGGCGGCGCGCTCCCGGCTCGGCCCGAGGGCCCGCGTGGCCT
>CAUJHO010000053.1 GCA_963205025.1 Pseudomonadota bacterium
ATGGTCGGTGCTCCCCCCATCGCCGCCCCCACCGCCATGCACAGCGCCACGGCTGCATCGATCTTGTTCGTGGCCCTCTGTTTGGAGAGCCAATAGTTGTCCCAGCGGTCGGTCTCGATGACCGCCGACATGATCGCCGAGATCAGCACCGGGTTGCGTTGCAGCCGGATGCGGCCCTCCAGCATCATCTCTTCGAGCTGACGCACCGAGCCTGGCATCCACAGGCCCTGCGGCTCGCGGTGCTGGCTCTCGGCGGCCTGTTTCATGGCCTCGGTGGGCTTGCCGCGCTTGGTGCCGCCCTGCGGGTGTTCGACGAACGCCAGATTGAGCCCGACCTCGGCGATGTCTTCCTCGAACCGGCGAAAGGCGTAGCGGTCGTAGGCGACCATCTGGACGTCGTAGTCGCGGTCGTATTCGGCGAGCGCCTGGGCGACATGCCGGAAATTGATGTTCTCGCCTTGCGGTGCGTGCAGGAAACCTTCCCGCACCCAGACGTGGTAGGGCTGCTTGTCGCGCAGCGCCCGGGCGGCCAGCGTGTCGCCGGGCGTCCAGGCCTCGATCCAGGCGTCGAAGCAGGGCTTTCCGTCCCGCTCGCCGGTCCTTTGAACGGCGGCGAGCGCGGTGATGTCGCGGTTCTGGCTAAGGTCGAGCCCCAGCCAGACCTTGACGCCGGGAATGGGTATTACATCGCCGAGCAACGGCTCCAGGGTCGCTCGGGTCATCCAGGCAGTCTCGGCGTCGGTCCAGACGCAGAAGTGAAGCCGCAGGATGCCGTTCAGCTGCCCGGGAATGGACCGGGCTTGGGCCACCACCTCAGTGAGGTACTCGGCCGTGATCGTCACGCCCAGCAGCGGGTTGGCCTTGATCCAGCAGGCCGGGTCGTTCAGCGGATCATCGCCCTCGTCGAGCGCGCAGACGTAGGAGAAGCTCGTGTCGTCCAGGACCTCGCCCAGATAGGTGGGGTCGGTGAGCGCATCGACGTTGCCGGCGGCCACCTTGACCGCGTGTTCGTGTTCCTCCCAGGCGACCGAGTTCCGGTCCGAGCCCGAGTTGGTGATCATGAACAGCAGCGGCTCGCGCCGAAACTTGAAGCCCCGCTCAAGCACTTCGATGATCGAGCGGTCCGGCAGCTCGTGGATCTCGTCGGCCAGCACGAAGTATGGCCGAGGTCCCGAGCCGGTCTTGCCGGTATCGCGCGACACCGGCCGGAAGAACGAGCCCGACCCATGGTGGGCGATGTTGAACTCGCGGCCGGGACCGCCGGAGAACTCCAGCCGTTTGGCCAACGCCGGCGATTGGCGCACCATCTTCACCGCGTCGGAAAAGAGGATGCCGGCCTGTTCGCGCTTGGCCGCCGCCGCATAGATCTGGGCCCCGGCTTCACCGGCGGCGGTCATGCCGAACAGGCCGATGCCGCCGGCGACCGGGGATTTTCCGTTGCCCTTGCCCTGTTCGATATAGGCTCGGCGGAACCGACGTCGTCCGTCGCTACGCTTCCAGCCAAACAGGCTGCCGATGATGAAGGCCTGGCTGGGTTCCAGATGGAACGGCTGGCCCTCGAACTGGCCCTCGGAAAGCTTGAGCACCTCCTCGAAGAAGCCGAAGGCGTGGGCGGCAGCATCTGGATCGAACCAGATGCCGTCCTTGCGTTTCAGGTCGTCCAGATGCCGGCGGCAGGCGTTGCGGACATGGGGCCCGGCGATGATCTCACCGGCGACCACGGCCCTTGCATAGGCGCCGGTGCGATCAGCCGAAGAAGCGGTCGGCGGGGTCGGCCTTTTGCTCGCCCTCCGTTTCGATCCGGCTTCTGGCACTGGGGGTCATCCCGAATTCCGCGGCGTAGCGCATCATGTCGGAGGCGGCCTTGTTGGCGGTGCCCACGAGCGGGTTCTGGATGGCGTTGCCGTTGGAGGTCTTGATCATCAGGCCTCCGGTCAGCTGGTCCTTCTCGGCCATCTTGGCGATCGCGCGTTCAGCCTGGACCCAGCGGCCATAGGCCTGGGCGTAGGCGGCGAGTGCTGCGCGATCGACCTCGGAGAGAAGTCCGATCCTGTGCAGCCAGCTGGCCACCCGGTTCCATTCCTCCAGGGCGTCGGCGCTCAGGTGCGGCGGCGGATCGGGCAGCGCCGGGGCGATCCTAGCCTCTTTGCGATTAAGCGGCCGCTTGCCGCGGTTGCCCTCGATCAGTTTCAGATGGGTCGGCTTGGGCTTGGTCCCGGGTTTCATCGGTCATGTCCTGGCCTCGTCCAGCGGCAATCTCGGCAAACCCGCGTCCATCGCCCTCGAGCGTGGCCGCCTTGCCGGTGAAGTCCTGCCAGCGCTGGACGATGACGTCGGCGTATTTGGGATCGAGCTCCATCAGCCGGCAGCGCCGACCCTGCTGCTCGCAGGCGATCAGGGTCGAGCCCGAGCCGCCGAAGAGATCGACCACCAGGGCGCCTCGGGCCGAGGAGTTCAGAAGGGCGCGTTCGATCAGCTGGACCGGCTTGGTGGTGGGGTGAAGGTCCGAGACCCGCGGCCGGGCGATGTTCCAGATGTCCGACTGCTTGCGGTCGGGCACCTGCATGATGCGCGGCCCCTCCTCGTTCCAGCCGTACCAGAGGGGTTCGTACTGGGTGTGGTAGTCCTTGCGGGAGAGGACGAGGGCGTCCTTCACCCAGATGATGGTGGAGGACCAGTGGAACTTGGCCTCGCGCAGGCCCTTGTCGATGGCGGG
>CAUJHO010000054.1 GCA_963205025.1 Pseudomonadota bacterium
GAATGCGTCGGCGCATGAGACGATCCGATAGAGCTTCGGCGTGTTTGAGGGTGAAGCGCAAAGCCGCCGGATTGCCGCGTTTGGCCCCAACGGAATCGGCCACCACCGCCCCGCGTTCGCCAATGGGCTTCGGCGCGCCCGTGGTCGTGTCCACTGCCGTCTGGTGTTCGATCTCGGCGTTCAGCTCGGCCCCCAGGATGACGATCTGAACCGTCAGCCAGGTCCACAGCAGAAAGCCCATCATCGCCGCCAGCGGGCCATAGGAGGCTGTGCGCACGAAGGTCTGGACGTACCAGGAAAAGCCGAACGACAGCCCCAGGCTGAGCAGGCCGGCGAAGACGGCCCCCGGCACCACCCAGCGCCAGCGGGCCCGCGCCCGGGACGGCCCGACCCGGTAGGCCAGGGCCAGGGCCGCCACATAGATCACCAGCAGCACCGGCCAGCGCAACGGCGTCAGGTGGTTCCATTCATCTGCCAGGCCAAGCAGCCCCAGCACGACAGGCACCCCCACGACCAGGGCGGCGCTGAGCTGGACGGCCAGAAATCCAGACACGGTGAAGGCCATGCAGATCAGGTTGAACCTGACAGGATTGCGCCGCTCGATCTCGTGGTAGGCGACATTCAGACTGTAGAACAACATCTTGACGGCGCTGTTGGCCGTCCACAGCGACAGCAGCAATGTCCACACGAGGGTGAAGGTCAGCTCGGTATTTGAATTCTCGGCCAGGCGTTGCATGTCCTCGGCGAGGAAACGGGCCACGCCGGGCGGCAGCACCGAATAGAGCAGCTCCAGCCGCCCCGCCGCCTGCGACGGGTCGGCAAACAACCCATAGACCGTGACCAGTGCCCCGAGCGTCGGGAACAGCGACAGAGCCACGAAGAAGGTCACCCCGCCGGCCATGAACCCGACCCGGTCTCCGAAATAGGAGGCTCCCAATCGCCAGAAGATGTCGGTCCAACCCTTGCGCGGAATCTGTTCCGGGCGCGACGCCGCCCGGCCCCGTCCCGGCTCTTCGGCGTCGAATTCCTCAGGCGTCTTGGGCGGAGGTGGCGGGGCCAGGGCCCTGCGCGCGATCCGCCGGGTCTTGCGACCGGCCGCATGGGAAGCGGCCGCGCCCGCGGCCACGCCCGCCGTGGCGGCTCCGAGCATGGCCCACAGGGCTCCGATGCCCCACCCTGTTCCTGTCTTGGCCATGCCGTCTCGAAACGAACCCCGACGAGGATGGTTGCCAGTCCGGCGTCGAACCTCCAATTGGCGCGGATGACCACGCTTGTGAAGACATGGAAGGCCGCCCAGACGCGCCTCAAGGACGCCGGCATCGACAGTCCGGCCATCGACGCCCGCCTATTGCTGGAAGCCGCCGCCGATGTGACCCGGCTGGATATTCTGAACGATCCCTACCGCGAACTGACACCCGACCAGGTCGACCGCTTCGACGGCTGGATCGCGCGGCGGCTCAATCGCGAGCCGGTCGCCTCGATCCTGGGCCGCAAGGCCTTCTGGAAGATCATGCTGAATGTGACGCCCGACGTCCTGACGCCGCGCCCCGACACCGAAACCGTCGTCGAGGTGGCGCTGTCCGCCTTCTCGGAGGGCATGGCCTTCGAAATGGTCGACATGGGCGTCGGCTCGGGGGCCATACTGTTGTCAGTGCTGGCCGAACGCCCCGCGGCCAGGGGCCTGGGGACCGACATTTCCGAAGAAGCCCTGGCCGTGGCGCGCGACAACGCCGCCAACCTGGGTCTGGCCGACCGCGCCGCCTTCCTGCGGACCGGCTGGGCTGACGGCCTGGCCGACGCCGGCTTTGATCTGGTGACGTCCAACCCGCCCTATATCCGCTCCGAAGAGATCGCGACCCTGGACCCGGAGGTGCGAGAGCACGATCCGCACCTGGCTCTGGACGGCGGCAGCGATGGACTGGATGCCTATCGCGCGCTGGTGCCGGAGACCCTGCGGGTGCTCAAGCCGCTGGGTGTTTTTGTCGTCGAGACGGGCTGGAACCAGGCCGAACAGGTCCAGGCCCTGTTCGCCGAGGCCGGCTTCGAGAATCTGCGCATCGTTCAGGACCTGGGCGCCCGCGACCGCGTGGTGACGGGCACCCGACCCGCCTGACGAAAAACCCTTGGATGCGCCGGGGAAAGCGGCTAGATACGCGGCGTTCCCTGACCGACCAGACGTCTGCGGCCTGACAGCCGATGGATTTCGCCGGGGCCGCCGAAGCGCGGCAGGGATTTCAAGACCATGGTCAGCGCTCTCGGGGGACGGGCTCCCGGACGCCCCAGGGATCAGGACCGCAAGCGGCTTGAGCCGCCCGGCCACGGACACGGTATCGATATGAGAGACTTCAAGGGCATGAAGCGGCAGCGCAACCGCAACCGGCGCTCCGGCGGCGGCGGTCAGGGCGGCCAGAACAACAACCCCAATCGTTCGCTCGACTCGACCGGGCCCGAGGGCATCAAGGTCCGCGGCAACGCCCAGACGGTCTATGAGCGCTATCAGCAGCTGGCGCGCGACGCGACCTCGTCCGGCGACCGCATCCTGGCCGAGAACTACCTCCAGCACGCCGAGCACTATTTCCGTCTGCTTCGCATCATGCAGCCGAACCGGCCGGTGGCCGAGATCGCGGCGCGCGACGGCTCCAACCAGGGCTTCGACATCGACTTCGAAGACGAGTCTGGCACCCAGTTCGCCCAGCCGCCGGCCCCGCAGGCCGAAGGCCGTGACGAAGCGGCCGCCCCCTCGAACGGCGAGGGCGAGACCTCGGGATCCGATGAACGCCGCACTGACGGAGAGGGCCAGCCGAGCCGGCGCGAATCGCGACGCGAACGCTATGAGCGTCGCCGCCAGGAACGCCAGAACGACGACCCGTCCAGCGAGGCCTCCGAGGCCGAAGCCGCCCCGGCGTCAGACCCTCTGGCCGTGATCGAAACCGACGCGGCCCCGATGGCCGTTGCCGCCGACGAGGACAGCCACCTGCCCAGCTTCCTGACCCGTCCGACCCCGGCTGCGTCGGGCGACGAGGGTGAGACGGCCCCCGCGGCCCGCAAGCCGCGCACGCGCCGGCCCCGGGCCGGCGCACCGTCGGACAGCGAATCCTGATCGGCCGATCCTGAGGAGCGGCCATCGTGTGGGGCCTCGCCAATCCTGATCGTTTCATGCGCCTGACACGCGGCTGGGGCCTGGCGCTCGGCCTGGTGGCCCTGGGCCTGATCGCCGTCGGCCTCTGGCTCGGCTTCACGGCCCCTGAAGACTACCAGCAGGGCGACACCGTGCGGATCATGTTCATCCATGTTCCCGCCGCCTGGGTGTCGATGGCTGCCTATGTCGCCATGGGAGCCGCCAGTTTTGCACTTCTGGTCTGGCGGCATCCGCTGGCCGATGTGGCCGCCAAGGTCTGTGCGCCCATCGGGGCCACCTTCACCGTCCTGGCCCTGATCACCGGCTCCCTCTGGGGCAAGCCGATGTGGGGAACCTGGTGGGTCTGGGATGCACGTTTGACCTCGGTGGTGGTTCTGCTGCTCTTCTACCTCGGGGTCATGGCCCTGAGGGCTGCCATCGACGACGAGGGCCGCGCCGGTCGCGCCGCCGCCGTCCTGGCCCTGATCGGCCTGGTCAATCTGCCCATCGTCAAATTCTCGGTGGAATGGTGGTCGACCCTGCACCAGCCGGCCTCGGTGTTTCGCGGCGACGGGCCGGCCCTGACCGCCGATTACCTGTGGCCGCTGGGTCTGATGGGGCTGGGCTATACGGTGCTTTTCGCCGCCTTGTGGATCATTGCGATCCGCACCGAGGTGCGCGCGCGCCGGATCACCGCCCTGATGCTGCGCCAGGCGAGAGGGGGCTAGGATGCTGGATCTGGACATGAGCCCCTATGGCCCCTTCGTCTGGGGAGCCTATGGCGTCAGCCTGGCTTTGCTCGGAGCCCTGACCTGGTCGATCGTGAGCCGGGCCCGGGCCACGGCGCGTCGGCTCGCGGCGATGGAACGCCCGCCCCAGGCGGCAAGCGACCCGTCTTGATGCGCCGGTCGATCGTTGCCGCCGCCATCGTCGTCGGCCTGGTCGGCTATTTCATCTGGTCTCATGGTTCAGGCCCGTCCCCCGACGCCGGCCCGACCGGGATCGTCGGTCGTGACCTGCCTGCCGCCGCCCAGGTCACCAGCCTGACCGGCGGTGCCCCCTACCCGCTGTCACAGGAGGTGGTCGGCGTGACGGTGGTGAACTTCTTCGGCAGTTGGTGTGCCCCGTGCCGGGCGGAGAACCCGGTCTTGCTGCAGCTTCAGAGGGAGGGCGTTCGCGTCGTCGGCGTGGCCGTACGCGATGATCCGGCCGCCACCCAGCGGTTCCTGGACGACCTCGGCGACCCCTTTTTCCGCGTCCTGTCCGACCGTCCGGGCCAGACCCTGACCGATCTGGGCCTGGACGGCGATGTCCCCCAGACCCTGGTGGTCGCGGCCGACGGTCAGGTGCTGTTCCACCACGCCGGCGCTCTGGTCGGCACCGACGGCGAAGCTGCACTGGTCGAAATTCGCGAGCTGGCGGGGCCGCGTTAACCCATTTTTCTGCGTCGCCGTTAACCTTGCCGGCATGACGACGCCGATCCGCCCCGCTTCCCTGCCGCCCGTCGCGCCCCAGCGCAGCCCCCAGGCCCTTGCGGCCCAGCGGGCCTTCTTTCAGACAGCCATGGATCGGGCCCAGGGCGCGGTCGCACCCGTCCCGACCGCCGCCGCACCGGTGACCACACCGGCCGCGTCCGTCGCCACGGCCGCCCGCCCCCTTTCGAGCGAACCGGCCCCCGACGCCGTGTCACATCCGGGCCGCTACCTGGATATCCGGGTCTAGGCTTCCGGTCCGGCCGGGGCGGTGTCGGCGCTCTCATCCGCTACCAGATTGCGAAAGATCAGCGGCAGATTGGCGAGGCCGAAGACCGACGACGCGATCCACAGCACGCCCCGAAAACTGACCCAGACGTCGGCCGGATCCATGTGGCCCAGGCCGATGCGCGGCGTCACCCAGGCCACCAGGGTTTCGGATCGGACCAGCTCATTCACCACGGCGATACAGGCGAAATAGATGCCGTAGCGCAGCGTCAGGATGTTCCAGGCCCTGTCCGTGATCGGAATGACGTCGCCCAGGAGCGCCTTCAGCGGCTGCTTGCCCATAGCCCGACCCCCAATCAGGGCCAGGGCCAGACAGAGGTTCAGGATCGTCACCTTCAGCTTCACCCACAGGTCGTCCTGGGTGATCAGGGTCAGCACCCCGAAAACCAGCGCGAAGCCGCCGACGATCAGGGGCAGAAGCGCCAGCCGCTTTTCGACCAGCAGCCCGACCGCCACCCCGACGGCAGAGCCCACGACCAGCGCCCAGGTCGCATTCACCAGCGCCTCATCGCCCGGCAGACCACGAAGACGGAAAAAGATGAAGGTCAGGGCAAACAGCAACAGGCCGCCAAAATCGACCCAGTGCCGAATCGAACCGCCCTTGCGCTCGGGCAGGGTCTGGGGGGCCTCTTCACTCATGCTGCCGCCTCATCCTTCAGGCCGACCAGCGAGCGCGAGAAGGCCCGCGCGTCGAACGGCTGCAGATCGTCAATGCCCTCGCCCACGCCGATCAGCTTGATGGGGGCGTCTGACGCCTGGGCCACCGGCACCAGCACCCCGCCGCGCGCGGTGCCGTCCAGCTTGGTCATCACGATGCCAGAGACATAGGCGGTGCGACCGAAGATCTTCTCCTGCTCCAGGGCATTGCGGCCGACCGTCGCGTCCAGCACCAGGAGCGTTTCGTGCGGGGCCTCGGGATCGACCTTCTTGAGCACCCGCACCACCTTCAGCAGCTCGTCCATCAGGGCCTGTTTGTTCTGGAGCCGCCCGGCGGTGTCGACCAGCACCACATCGTACCCTTCGGCCTTGGCCTTGGTATAGGCGTCGAAAGCCAGGCCGGCCGCGTCGGCGCCCTGGCGGCGGCTTTCGAAATCGGCCCCGGCCCGCTCGGCCCAGACCTTCAGCTGCTCGACGGCAGCGGCGCGATAGGTGTCGCCGGCCACAACCATCACCTTGGCCCCCTCGCGGGTCAGGCTAGCGGCGATCTTGCCCAGCGTCGTGGTCTTGCCAGAGCCGTTCACGCCCACAAACAAAATCACATAGGGCTTGGGACCAGACAGCGGGTCAAACGTGTCCTCGCGCGGCAGCAGCTCGGCCGCCACGGCCTCGGCCAGGGCCGTGCGAACCTCGGTTTCGTCCGACGCCTTGCCAAAGCGCAGTTCGCCGAAGCGTTCGGCGATGCGGGCCGCCGCCGCCGGACCCAGATCCGCCGCGATCAGCTCTTCTTCCAGGTCGTCGAGCTGGGCGCGGGTCAGAGGCTCCTTGGTCGCAAAGACCTGGACGACCTGTTCGGTCATCTGTTTGGAGGACTTGTTCAGCCCTTCGGTGAGCTTGGAAAACCAGCCGCCGGACTTCTTGCCGCCGAACATTCTCAGATCAGCCCTTCTGCCTCGGCCAATGACCTGAGTGACACCTGGGGACGCGGTCCCCAGTGCGCAATCACCTCAGCCGCCGCCAGCGAGCCCAGCCGCCCGCAGGTTTCCAGCGGCAGCCTCCGCGCCAGGCCCAGCAGGAAGCCCGCCGCATACTGGTCACCGGCCCCGGTGGTGTCGATCACCCGGTCGACCGGATAGGCTGCGACCTCGACGCGCTGATCCCCCTGGATGACGACCGAGCCCTTCTCGCTGCGCGTCACCGCCGCCGTCTCGACCATCGGCCCAAGCTTGGCCAGCGCCGCCTCGAAATCGGTCTCCTCGAACAGGCTGAGCAGTTCGGCCTCATTGGCCAGGACGATGTCGCACGAGGCCTCGATGAAGCCGCGCAGCTCAGTGCGCCAACGATCCACCACAAAGGTATCCGACAGGGTCACCGCCACCCGCCGTCCGGCGGCGTGGGCGACCTCGGCGGCGCGGACAAAGGCGTCGCGCGCATCAGCGGGGTCGAACAGATAGCCCTCCAGATACAGGATTTCCGACGCCCCCACGAGCTCGGCGTCGATGTCGTCGGGCGTCAGCTGATTGGCCGCACCCAGGAAGGTCGACATCGTGCGCTGGCCGTCGTCGGTGACATTGATCAGCGACCGTCCCGTCGCCGCCCCGCCGAACAGTCCAAGCGTATCAAAGACCGCGCCGATGTCTTGCATGTCCCGGCGATAGACTTCGCCCAGCTGATCCTCGGCGACCTTGCCGATATAGGCCGCGCGCCCGCCGAACGAGGCGGCCCCCGCCACCGTGTTTCCCGCCGAGCCACCCGACGCCTCGATGCCGGCCGCCATGGCACCGTACAGGCTGACGGCGCGGGCCTCGTCGATCAGCATCATGCCGCCCTTGGCCAGCCCCTCCCTGGTCAGAAAGGCGTCGTCACAGGGCGCGATGACATCGACGATAGCGTTGCCGACGGCACAGAGATCAAAACGGGTCTGGGTCATACCGGGGCGATAGCCTGTCTCGGGGCGCGGCGCTAGAAGGCGGTCCATGAGCCCGCGCATCGCCATCCTCACCCCCGACCCGTCCGACCCCGCCGTGGAGGGTCGCTGGCCCGAGGTCTTCGCGCGCATGGCCGCGCCGCTTCAGGCCGCCGGCGCGACCGTCGAGCCGCGTGCCTGGACCCGGACGGGCGACCTCACCGGCTTTGACCTGATCCTGCCGCTGATGGTCTGGGGCAACTATCGTGCGGTCGACCAGTGGCTGGCCGCCGTCGACGACTGGGACGCCGCCGGCCTGCCGCTTCTGAACCCGCCCTCGGTGCTGCGCTGGAACGTCGACAAGATCTATCTGCAGCGGCTCGCCGACGCCGGGGCCCCCATCGCTCCGACGGCCTGGCTGGATGCCGGCGACCCCGAGCTGGCCGAGGCGGCGCGCCAGGCCCACGGCTGGGACGAGGCCGTCATCAAGCCCCGCCGCTCGGGTGGCTCCTACCGGACGGAGCGGCTACGCGCCGGCCAGCTGGCCGCCTTCGAGCCGTTCAACGGGCCGGCCATGCTCCAGCCCTTCCTGCCGGCGGTGGGCACGACGGGCGAGACCTCGCTGGTCTATTTCAACGGCGTCTTCAGCCATGCCGTGGCCAAGGTGGCCAGGGCCGGCGACTTCCGGGTCCAGCCCGACTGGGGCGGCCACGTCCGCGCCGTCACCCCCGACCCTGACGAGTTCGCCGCCGCCGAGGCCGCCCTTGCCGCCATCGACGAAGGCCCCCTGCTCTATGCCCGCGTCGATCTGGTCCGCGACCTTCATGGCAAGCCCG
>CAUJHO010000055.1 GCA_963205025.1 Pseudomonadota bacterium
ACTGGCTGCTGTGGATGCGGCGCGAAAGTCCGGACATCGCGGTACGCGTCGAGGTCGACACCGCAAGCCGCCTCCTCGAGCGCGTACAGGACGGCTCGCTGGACGTGGCGGTGCTCTACAATCCTCCCTCGCGTCCCGACCTGGTCATCGAGCTGGTGAGCGCCGAGAGGCTGATCCTGGTCACCACCGATGAGCAGGGCGTTCTTCGCCCAGAGGACTATGTGTACGTGGATTGGGGGGAGCCGTTTGCGACCAGCCATGACACCGCCTTGCCGGAGTTGGCGAACGCGGCGGTTTCGATTTCGCTCGGCCCGCTGGCGTTGAACTATGTCCTCGCCGTCGGCGGCGCGGGCTACTTCCGCTCCGCCATCGTCCAACCCTACCTCGACAGCCGGCAGCTCCAGCCGGTCTCGCGCGCCCCGGAATTCTCCTACTCGGTGTACGCGGTCTATTCGGCGCGCAGCGCCGCCGATGGGATCGAGCGGGTCCGCGCTGGCCTTCGGATCTGTGCGTCGCGCGACGTCTCGCTCGCTCAGGCCGCCGCGTTGGGCTCAGCGACGCGGGATGGGGCGTCCTGACCAAGCCGCCCCGACGCGCGAAGCGTAGGCGGCCAGGCGCCGGTCACGATGTGTGGGAGGCGCGCCCTGGCCGAGGGCTCGCCGGCGCGGCCACAACCTAGCAACTCCCGCCGCTAGGCGGTGAGCAGGAGAGATCCGCATATGCATGAGCCAGTGACTCTTGCTCGCGGATCGGTTCGCAGGTGCCTACGATGCACAGGCGCTGCGTGTGTCCAGGTCCAAGATGTATGAAGTTATCAACTCTAAGCCCGGTCGCGAGGCGGCTGTGGCGGCGACCAAGGCGGGCCTTCCAGCCATGGCGGGCATTGACCCACTGTTGCAGGCTGAACTCGGGGTGGACTACGGCCCGCACAATCAGGGCACCAACACCGCCGGGTATCTAGTCGGCCAGTTGATGCAGTCGCCCGTCTACAAGAGGGTCGGCCAGAAGCCCCTTCCCGATCACTGCGTCGCCAAGACCGCCGCCATGTGGTCGTAGGGACCATTCCATGGACGTCACCCAGACCAGCACCATTTTCGCGGGCGATCTGCTCGCCGCCGTGGGCGAGGTGATGCTGCGCTGGGGCTATCTTGAAAGTGCGATGCTGAGGGCTCTCGGCGGCTCGTCGCGCAAGCCCATCGTTCAGCGTTGGCTGGCGATGGCTGAGCCGGGCACTGGGATCGCCGATCAGATCCAGGACGCCGCCGCCGTTCGTCATCTGCTTGCTCACGGACTCTGCGAGATACAGGCTTGGCCCAATAGCGGCGGCGAGGCGGAAGTCGTCTGCCGTGATCCTGACGACTTGCTGGTGCGGATCACGCTCGGACGGCTTCGAGATGTCGCCCAGAGCCTCGACCAGCTGAGGCTGGGCATCGACGCGGCCAGCCGCTCCTAACGGTTCACCGGCGCCATGCCGGGATCGGTTCGTAGGCCACTACAGCATGGTCAGCGCCATGGTCGTTCCATATCCGGGCTCTCCACGACCGGCCGCGGCTACGCCGACGAGCCGGGCTGCGGAGCAGTTCGGGGACGCGAGCAGATGGTGCGCGCGATCTTTGATCTACATGTCCTTTAGGGGCGGATCGGTGACGCGCCCCCTACAGGGAACGGGTGGTATCCCGATAGCACCGGCTGCGGCCTGACCTGCCGACTCTTCGACCCGCGCCGGCGCGTGGCGGTAGTCCACGAAGATCAGATGGCTCGGACTCTTCCAACTACAATCGGATCGCCGGCTCCGTGGCGCTATTGGGCCTGGTTGACGACGCGATCAACGAGCAGGTGGTGCTGACAAACACCGGCGCCGTCGCCGTGGACCTCACCGGTTGGACGGTCCGGGATCTCGCTCAGAACATCTTGAGCCTGGGCAGCGTCATTGTCGAACCAGGTGCCAGCGTCACCGTAAAGCGGCAGGGTCAGCCGATGTCGATGAACAACTCCGGCGGCACCATTGAGCTCATCAGTCCAGCTGGCACGGTTGTTCAGAGCGTGACCTGTCCCGCTGTGACCGTGGAGCAGGTCGTCAGCGGCTGAGCCCCCGCTCGTGGGAGCCACCACTGCAATCCGCCGTGGCGACCGCAAACGTCTCATCGTCGATAAGCGCCTCGCGCCAGCAGGCGGCTTCGTTGGCTTTCAGCTTCCACGCGACCGCCAGCCCGGCGGAGCCGATCGCGAGCGCGAAGCTGGCGGCCGCGAGAAGCCTGAGCGTCAGGTTTTGGGAAGAGGTTCGGTGTTCGGGGCGCCGCACTTGGCGAACTTCTTCGTGGTCTTGTCCCCGCTCTTCGTGGCCGCGGGTGAGCGTTGGAGCGTCTACGCGCCAAATATCACTCGCAAGTCAGTGATTGCCGAGCACGTCCATCTCGCAGGCGACTACGAACGCAAGCTGTGGTTCCGCGAAGGTCCTGACCAATACCGCACCGCGATCCGGCATCTCTACCTCTGCGGGGCCTCGACATACCCCGGCGGGGGCGTGCACGGAGCCTGTGGCCACAACGCATTTCGAGTCATCATGGATGATCTGGAGCTTTAAGGCTTCGTTCGGCCCAACTGCACAATGAGTTCTGCCGCTACCGCGCACCCCTGGCTGACGTTGGAAGATCAACCTACGCTCATGCGCCCCCCGCCAACCCCTTGAAACTCCTACCTCTTGCCGCTCGATTTCGGATAACACGACTTGGGGGCTACCCAAGAGTTCACGGATGACACCGGCCAAGGCTGGGGTGAGATCCGTGAGCGGATGCGGGGTGAAAGGCACCGGAACTAAGTCCGGGATGCGCCAATTGCGGACAATCGAAACCGGCGCCGGTTTCGAACATCGCGCGCTCGGAGTGAGCGAGGGACCCCTCAGTGAGCAGGCTTGCTCACCTGGTGCGCCTGATGGTCAGACGTGTAGAAGTTCAGGCCGTTAAAGGCGATCCCGTGGAGCCCCCAAAGTGTCAGGGTGCACCATAGGCTAGGCCGCGGCTTTCCAGTTGGGGACGAGTTCGACGTGGATCGGGCAGGCGGCGATGGCGCCCTGCGGCAGGCCGGCCAAGTCATTGGCGAAGCCGTGATTGACGTCCCGGTGGTGGGCCTCGTCGGCGCGGACCACCAGGACCACGTCGCGTAGGGTCGCGTCGGCCGGCAGGTTCCAGTAGCGGATCGCCGTCTTCGGGGCCGGGACGTTGGGCGAGCGGCCTTCATCGATTTCGGCGAGATAGTGGGTGTAGCTGATCACCGCTTCTTCCTCGAAATAGCCGACGAGGCGATGCGCCGTCTTGGGGGCGAAGATGTAGAGCCCGAAGAAGAACATGTAGAACAGCCACTGGGCGCTGATCACCATGAAGCGCTCGAAGGCGGTCGGCTTGCAGACCTCGATGAAGGTCATCAGGTGCATGCGCTCGTTCTCGGCTTCGTCCATCAGCGTGCGAATCCAGCCGCGATCATCCTCCATGCGGCGCAGGCACTTCAGGTGATTGAGCGTCGCGCCCACCATGCC
>CAUJHO010000056.1 GCA_963205025.1 Pseudomonadota bacterium
CGAGAGCATCGACCACTCGACCGGCTCGCAGTTCGAGGCCGAAATCAACGGCGGCTGGCGCACCGAGGCCGCCGGCTTTGAGGTCGACCTCAACGCCGCCCACAAGTGGTATCTCGACGCCAATCCGGGTAACGACGATGACGCTTGGGAATTCACCGCCGACGTCTCGCGCGACCTGACCGATCGCATCGATGCCCGCCTTCGCTTCCAGTATTCGCCCGACAGCGCCGGCGGCACCCGCAGCTGGACCTGGGTTGAGGCCCGGGGCCGGGTGCGCGTCCATGACCGGGTGCGCGTGTCCGCCGCCGTCGGCCGCCGCGAGCAGGTCAACAGCCGCGATTATACCGCCTGGAACATCGGGGCCGACTTCAAGATCAATGACCATGCCCGGCTCGACCTGCGCTGGTACGATACCGATGTGACCAATCCGTCGGCCCAGTATGACGAAGCCCTGGTTGCCGTCCTGAACCTGGGTTTCTGACCTTGCGGTCGGGCGACGCGACCGCCAAGGTCGCCGACATGACCGGAGGCCTGCATGAACCCCTTTCTCGATCGCCGTCTGTTCCTGGCCCTGACCGGGGCCGCAGCCCTCGTTCCCGGCGTCAGCCGTGCCCAGCCGGCCAATGCCGCCGACGAGGCCTTCGATCACATCGCCGACGGCTGGCTGGAAGAGTCGATCCGGCTGTCGCCGCCCTATGCGACGTCGCTGGGCGACCATCGCTTCGATGACCAGCTGGGGGACCTCGGCCCGGCCAGCTGGCGGGCCCGCTCCGACCTGGCCCGGCACGCCCTGGAGCAACTGGCGGCTCTGGACCGGACCGGCCTGACCCGCGAGCATCAGGTCGACGCCGCCCTTCTCGACAACAGTTTGCGCGGCGATATCTGGACCCACGACAGGCTCCAGGCCTGGGCCTGGGACCCGCTGGTTCATAACGAATACGCCGGCTCGGCCCTCTACAGCCTGATCGCGCGCGCCTTCGCCCCCCTGCCGGAGCGGCTGCGCGCCGCGACCGCACGCTTGCAGGGCTTCCCGGCCCTGCTGGCCTCGACCCGTGACGCGCTTGATCCCGCCCGCGTGCCGGCCATCCACGCTCAGACGGTGTCCGGTCAGAACCGGGGTCTGGCCAGCCTGGTCGACATGATCCTGGCCGAGGGCCATGCCCTCCCGCCCGGCGAGCGCACCGCGCTGAATGAGGCCGGGCGGGTCGCCAAGCTGGGTATCGAGGCCCATCAGCAATGGATCGACACCGTGCTGGTGCCCGGGGCCCAGGGCGATTTCCGGCTCGGGCCGGACCTCTATGACGCCAAGCTGGCCTTTGCCCTGAACAGCCCGCTGAGCCGGGCCGAGATCAAGGCCCAGGGCGAGGCTGAAATGGCCCGCGTGCGCGACGAGATGTACCAGATCGCGCGCGAGGTCCTGGCCGACCGCGAGGGCGCACCCGAGACGCCGCGCCGCCCCACCGCCGAACAGCGCCAGACCGCGCTGAACGCCGCCATGGAACTGGTCTATGCCGACCGGCCCAGCCGCGACGGCCTGGTCGAGGCCGCCGAGGCCATGCTGGCCTCTGCCACCGAGTTCGTACGGGCCCACAATCTGGTCACCGTGCCGGAGGAACCGGTCCGCATCGTGCTGACGCCCGAGTTCCAGCGCGGCGTCGCCGTGGCCTATTGCGACAGCCCCGGCCCGCTCGATCGCGAGCAGCCGACCTTCTACAAGATCTCGCCCATCCCGGACGGCTGGTCCGACGAGCAGGCCCAGTCTTTCCTGCGTGAATACAACACCCGCGCCCTGGAAGGTGTGACCGTGCATGAGGCCATGCCGGGCCATTATCTCCAACTGGCCCACGCCAACCGCTATCCGTCGATGGTGCGCGCCGTGCTGGCCTCCGGCCCCTTTATCGAGGGCTGGGCCTGCTACGCCCAGGACGTCATGGTCGAGGCCGGGCACCTCGACGGCGACCCGCTGTACCGGCTCGCCAATCTGAAGTTCCTGCTTCGGGTCATCGCCAATGCCCTGCTCGACATCGGCGTCCACGTCGACGGCATGAGCCGCGACGACGCCATGCGGATGATGACCGAAGACGCCTTCCAGCAAGAGAGCGAGGCCGCCGGCAAATGGATCCGGGCCCAGCTGTCATCGGCCCAGTTGCCGACCTATTTCGTGGGCTGGCGCGAACACTGGGCCCTGCGCCGCGAGATGCAGGCCCCCGAGGGCGAGAGCTTCGACCTGAAGGCGTATCACGATCAGCTTCTCAGCTTCGGCTCGCCGCCGGTGCGCTATGCCCGCGCGCTGATGACAGGTGGTGAGATCGGCTAACGCCTGTCTCCCCCCCATCTTGATGGGGTGGGGGACCGCGAAGCGGTGGAGGGGCATCTCTCCGCTCCGCTCGAACGGGCAAGCATTTCCCCGGGCGATCCATGCAGAGGCCGTTGATGCCCGGATCGCCGCATCTCCCCTCCCCCGCTTCGCGGTCCCCCTCCCCGCCGCTTCGCGGCAGGAAGGAGACAGCGATAGCGTTCGATTACGCCAGCGCCTGCTCCAGGTCCGCGATCAGGTCGTCGAGGTCTTCTACACCAACGGACAGGCGGATCAGATTGTCGGTGACGCCGCCGGCCTCGCGCACCTCTTTGGGCACGCTGGCATGGGTCATAATGGCGGGGTGGTTGGCCAGGCTCTCGACGCCGCCCAAGCTCTCGGCGACGGTGAAGACCTGAAGGCGTTCCATGATCTGCCGGGTGCGGGCCAGATCGCCGTCGATCAGGATCGAGATCATGCCGCCGAAGCCGCGCATCTGGCGCCTGGCCAGATCATGCTGCGGGTGGCTCTCCAGCCCCGGATAATAGACCCTGGCGACGCCGGCCCGGCCGTCGAGCCAGCGGGCAATCGCCAGGGCGTTTTCGCAGTGCGCCTTCATCCGAACGCCCAGGGTCTTGAGCCCCCGATTGACCAGAAAGGCGTCGAACGGCCCCATCACCCCTCCGACCGAGTTCTGAAGGAACTTCAGCTGCGTCGCGAGATCGGCGTCCCGGGTCACCAGCACCCCGCCGATGACGTCCGAATGGCCGTTCAGATATTTGGTCGCCGAATGCATGACGACGTCGGCCCCCAGGTCCAGCGGCGACTGGCACCAGGGCGTGGCAAAGGTGTTGTCGACCACCATCAACAGGCCGTTCGCCCGGGCCAGTTTCGACACGGCGGCGATGTCGGCCAGCTTCATCAGCGGATTGGTCGGGGTCTCGACCCACAACATCTTCGTCTCGGGCCGGATG
This sequence comes from Pseudomonadota bacterium, assembly GCA_963205025.1. Lineage (GTDB taxonomy): Bacteria > Pseudomonadota > Alphaproteobacteria > Caulobacterales > Caulobacteraceae > Brevundimonas. Next base: position 3,271 of record CAUJHO010000056.1, read on the forward strand.
GCCGCCTCGACCGCCGCCAGATCGGTCCAGTCAGCATAGGTGAAATCCAGCCCCGCCGAACGCCGCCGGACCCGCTCGAACAGCCGGTAGGTGCCGCCGTAGAGATCATCGCCGGTGATGATGTGCGACCCGGCATCCAGCAGTTCCAGCGCCGTCGAGGTCGCGGCCATCCCTGACGCGAACCCGAAGCCGTGGGTGCCGTTCTCCAGATCGGCGATGCACCGCTCAAAGGCCTCGCGCGTCGGGTTCTTGCCGCGCGCATATTCATAGCCCTTGTTCACGCCCGGGCTTTCCTGGGCGTAGGTCGAGGTGGCGTAGATCGGTGTCATCACCGCGCCCGTCGTCGGATCCGGGTGCTGGCCCGCGTGGATGGCGCGAGTCGAAAAACCCTGACGATTCGTAGCTTTGGACATGGAGTTACTGGTTCAACTTCAGGTGGTTGATCAGATCGACCCGCGTGATCAGGCCGACAAAGGTCTGGCCGTCCATGACGATGGCCACATGGTCGCGGTCGAAGATCGGGATCAGATCATTCAGGCTCTCGTGGACCTGAACCGTATCGAGCTGGGTCGCCATCGCCGACTTCACCGGCTTGGCGAAGCGTTCGGTGCGGGTGATCTCGTCGGTGTCGAGCACATGGACGATGTCGGAATCATCGAGAATGCCGACCAGCCGCCCGCCATCCATGACCGGTAGTTGCGACACATCGGCCTGGCGCATGCGGCCATAGGCCACCGCCAGGGTATCATCGGGCCCGACCGAGATAATCTCATTGGCCGGACGGCTGACCACATCGCGCAGGTCGCCGTACAGCGTCTTGGGCGTCAGCCCCTGATCGGCCAGCCAGCCGTCATTATAGACCTTGGACAGATACTTGGCCCCGGTGTCGCAGACGAAGGTGACGACCCGCTTGGGCTCGGTCTGCTCACGGCAATAGCGCAGCGCTGCCGCCAGCAGGGTGCCCGAGGACGAGCCGGCCAGCACCCCTTCCTTGGCCAGCAGTTCGCGCGCCGCCGCGATGGCTTCGGTATCGGGGATCGAATAGGCCCGGTCGATGACGCTGATGTCGGCGGTCTCGGGGATGAAGTCCTGGCCGATGCCTTCGACCGTATAGCTGCCCTTGGGGCTGGGAGAGCCGTCATTGACATAGCCCGCCAACACCGACCCGACCGGGTCAGCCAGGATGGCCTCGGTCTGGGGCGACACCGACTTCAGATAGCGCGCTACGCCGGTGATGGTGCCGCCCGAGCCGATGCCGGCCACGAAGGCGTCGACGTCGCCCTCCATCTGTTCCCAGATCTCAGGCCCGGTGGTCAGCTCATGCGCCAGCGGATTGGCGGCATTGGCGAACTGATTGACATAGAAGGCACCGGGAATCTTCTGGGCCAGGCTTTCAGCCAGATCCATGTAATATTCGGGGTGGCCCTTGCCGACGTCCGAGCGGGTCAGACGGACCTCGGCCCCCATGGCCCGAACGTGCTGGATCTTCTCACGCGACATCTTGTCGGGAATGACCAGCAGCACTCGGTAGCCGCGCTGGACGCCCACGAGCGTCAGGGCCAGACCCGTATTGCCCGCCGTGGCCTCGACGATGGTGCCGCCCGGCTTGAGCCAGCCCTCGGCCTCAGCCTCATCCAGCATGGTCAGGGCGATGCGGTCCTTGATCGATCCGCCCGGATTATTAGATTCCAGCTTGAGGAACAGCCGGCACGGGCCTGTATCCAGGTTCTTGACCTCAACCATGGGCGTTTTGCCGATCAGGCTGAGCAGTCCGGTCGTCCTAGGCGTGGCGGGGGCCGTGTCGGCCATGCGCGATCTCCCGTATCGCCCGCTGTGTCGCGGGCCTTGAATCCGTTGGCGCGTGCATAGCGCGCGAAGCGGACGGGGTCACCCCGGCGATGCCTAGTCGCCAGCCGTGACCGGAATGAAATCGGTACGACGCACCTCGCGGATGGTGTCGCCTCCCTCGACGCCCTCGACGATCTCATAGCCCATCAGCGCAAACACCCGCCCGCGCAGGAAGATCGGGCGCGCATTGCCGTACCAGTCCACGCACGACGCGGTGCAACCGTCAGATCTGCGCGCCGGCCCGGGCATGGCGTGCAGCCGCCCGAAGTCGGACAGCTGCCGGTCATCGCGGCGCAGGAAGAGCATGTCGGCTGCGGCCGTCCAGCCGCCTTCGGGCCGGGCCACCTGGGTCATGATCGGCAGCCCCATCAGGCCGCTGGAGCCATCGGCAGAATCCGTGCGGAAGAAGAAGGCGTGACTGCGTGATTCGGTCTGGCTGGCCTGGGGCACGGTGAAGGTCGATCCTACCATAGGCCGCGCACCACCCAGGATGAGGGTGGTGAAATCTACCGAGGTATTGCCCCCAACGATCAGGGCATCGGCACCGACCGGCTCGATCCGCTCGACCCCGTCTTCGAAGTTGAACAGGGTCGGCTCGCCACCGGCGACGGGCACCGCGACCAGTTCGCTGGTGCGCCGGGTGTAGTTGCCCCGCTCATAGCGGCTAATGGCATACATGGCCCAGTTCCCGACAAAGCGGTTGGCAT
>CAUJHO010000057.1 GCA_963205025.1 Pseudomonadota bacterium
TTTCGCGCCCTCCTTGGCTGGACCCGTCAACCGGGCCTGATCAGCGACCGAGTCGCCACCACCCCCGCTTGGGTTTTTCGGGCGGTGCGGTGATCTCGCCCTCGGGCAATGGCAATTCTGAGGCCAGGTCCGATGTGCCATCCCCGGATTCTGCGGGGGGCTCCTCATTGGCCGCAATCTCGACGATCGATTCGGCAGGCACCGGTTCCGGCACAGACTCGGTCACCTCAGCCACCTCGGTGACGGCTTCCGGTTCAGGGGCGACCGCTTCGGTCACCTCGACGGTGTCCTCAACCTCGCTCAGGTCAGTCACCGCCTCGATGGCGGCCGGTGACTTGCGCCGCACACGCCGACGACGCGGCTCGCGGGCCGGAGCGGCTTCGGGCGCATTCTGATCGGCAGCGTCTGTCTCAGCAGCCGCAGGGGCGGCCTCCGACCGGGCCGCCACGACCTCGGCCCGGGGCGCGCGCTCCAGCGGGTCGAACCAGACATAGGGGTCATCCAGCGACGGCGTGCGGCCACGGACCCAGCCGTAGGCACCGTCACGCCCGCTATCTCCATCGCGACCCCGGCGACCGCCGCGCCGACCCCGCCGGCGACGGCGCGCTCCGGCATCGTCGTCCTCGTCGTCAGAAGCGGCGGCAGGGGCTGTTTCGTCGGCCTCGCCGGCAAAGCCGCCATCGCGGCGACCGCCGCCCCGGCGGCGACGGCGACGGCGTCCGCCGCGTCCGCCGTCACGTCCTTCGTCGGCCTCTTCGAGCGCGGACCGCGACTGGTCGTCGTCCGCATCCTCGACGTCTTCGTCGTCCAGATCTTCGTCTTCCGGCTCGTCGTCGGGGACCGCGTCATCGGCCTCGTCTTCAGGACCGTAGGCCACCCGCTCGCGCGTCACGGCCGCGACCACGGGCGGCGGCGGAACCTCCATGTCGACGCGCTCGATTACGCATTCGCCATTGGTCAGGTGGTTGTCGATCTGGACGGAGACGAACAGGCCGGACACCGCGTGCAGGCGGGCCAGGGTGTCGCGCTTGTGGTTCAGGATGTAGAGCGCCACCGCTGCCGGCGCGCGCAGCACGACCGCGCCGTCGCCCTTGCCGGCTTCGGCTTCAGCCGCGCGCATGGCGAGCAGCGCGCTGGACTCCGTCGAGCGCACCCGCCCGGAGCCGCCACAATGCTCGCAGGTATGGGTGACGCCTTCCAGCAGGCCCATCCGGCGGCGCTGGCGGCTGATTTCCATGAGCCCGAACTGCGAAATCCGGCCCATCTGGAGGCGGGCGCGGTCGCTTTCGAGCGCCGACGCCAGCGTCTTTTCGACGGCCCGGTTGTTCTTGGACTCCTCCATGTCGATGAAGTCGATGACGATGAGCCCTGCCAGGTCGCGCAGACGCATCTGGCGGGCGGCCTCTTCGGCGGCCTCCAGGTTGGTCTTGAGTGCCGTCGTCTCGATATTGCGTTCCTTGGTCGCCTTGCCCGAGTTGACGTCGATGGCGACGAGCGCCTCGGTCTGGTTGATCACCAGATAGCCGCCCGACTTCAGCGGCACGGTCGGGGTCTGGAGCTGGGCCAGGACGTCCTCGACCTTGTGCTTCACGAACAGGGGCGTCGACCCCTCGTAGAGCTGAACCTTCTTGGCGAGCGACGGTGACAGTACCCGCATGAAGTCACGGGCCTCGCGCCAGGCGTCCTCGCCCTCGACCTGGAGGCTCTCGAAGTCCTTGTCGAACATGTCGCGCACGGCGCGGCGCACGAGGTCTTCTTCCTGATAGATCAGGCTGGGGGCGTGGGATTTCAGGGTGGTTTCGCGAATGTCCTCCCATAGGCGCAGGAGATATTCGTAGTCGCGCTTGATCTCGGCCTTGGTGCGCTTGGCCCCGGCGGTCCGGATGATCAGGCCCATGCCCTGCGGCACATCCAGCGACTGGGCCGCCGCCTTCAGGCGCTTGCGGTCGGTGGCGCTGGTGATCTTGCGCGAAATGCCGCCGCCCTTGCCGGTATTGGGCATGAGCACGCAATAGCGACCGGCCAGGGAGATCCGCGTGGTCAGGGCCGCGCCCTTGGCCCCGCGCTCTTCCTTGACGACCTGAACCAGCAGGATCTGGCGGCGCCGGATGACCTCCTGGATCTTGTAGCGGCGCATCAGGCGACGACGCAGCTTGGCCTCGTCGGCGGACAGGCCTTCGTCGTTGTCCGCCTCGGCCTCGGCCTCGGCCTTTTCCTCTTCGGTCTCGGCCTCGGCCATGATGGCTTCGCGGTCGGCGACGGGGATCTGATAGTAGTCGGGATGGATTTCGTTGAAGGCTAGGAAGCCGTGACGGTTCCCGCCGTATTCGACGAAGGCGGCCTGAAGGCTCGGCTCTACGCGCGTGACCTTGGCCAGATAGATGTTGCCGCGAAGCTGTTTGCGATCGCGGCTTTCGAAATCGAAATCCTCAACCCGGCGGTCGTTGACGACGGCGACGCGGGTTTCTTCCGCGTGCGCCGCATCGATCAGCATGATTTTCGACATGGTGGTAGGTATCTCCGGGGCGCGCCGATGCCTGGCGTCCAGCTTGGACGCGGGCGGCTCGCCTGAATTGCAGGTGGATTGGCGCACACGCCTTCAGCTCGCCGGTGGCGAGGTCTGAAAACAGCCGATTGGCAGCGGTGCGGCCCATGGGGTCGTGTCTCGGTCGGTCGCGCAGATGAGCGCGGGAAAGGGGCGATTCGACAGGGTCGCGCGGACCGTCTGGCGCTTTCGCCGGGAACGCCGGCCCTGAAGGCCCGTCGTCCATGACGGGTTAGCTGGGACAGCAGGTTCCTTTTAGCAAGAGCCGGCCCCGAAATGAAAGGGACTGAATGCGACGAATTGTCTGGCGTTCTTAACCCTTTTCCAGCGGCCCTCTGGCATGATGGAGGCTGCGCGTTTGGAGAAACCGACGTGGAAGCGTTGTTCGGTAAGGTGTTGGGGGGCTCGCGGCGAATGGCCGTAGGGCTGACTGCGCTTGCCGCCTTTATCATTGCGGCCTTCGCGGCCGGCAGCGGCCTGGCCGACGGACCCCGCCCGGACGACGTCGTCCAGATCCGGTTCGGAGGCGATTCCCGCAATACCCGCGTCGTTGTGGAACTCACCCGCTCGGCCAGAGCCCGTATCGAGCAGGGAGCCGATCCCGCAGAACTGCTGCTCACCCTGCCGGGCGTGGATGCCGGCGAGGGCCTGTCCGGCCCCGGGGCGGGGCTGGTTCGGGGCTATGAGATGTCATCGCAGGCCGGTGGCGCGCGCCTGAGTCTGAATTTAGGTCGCCATGCAGAAGTAACCCGGCGCTTCCTGCTGCCCCCGGGTGATGGGGTGCGGGTCTATCGGTATGTCATCGACCTGGCCGCGCCGGGAGCTGCGCCCCGTGACAACCCCCAGGCCCCGCCGCCGCCTGCGGCCCGGCGGCGCGAACAGCCTCCGGCCCAGCGCACCATCGTCATAGATGCCGGCCATGGCGGGACGGACCCGGGGGCGCTCGGGGCCGAGTACCAGGAGCGCGAAATCACCCTGGCCGCGGCCCTGGAACTGCGTCGGCAGCTTGAGGCCACCGGCCGTTATCGCGTCGTTCTGACCCGTTCGACGGATGTGCTGGTTCCGCACGCCCGCCGCGTCACCATCGCGCGTGACGCCGGCGCCGATCTCTTCATATCGCTGCATGCGGATTCCAGTGGCAATGCCGAGACGCGAGGGGCCAGCGTCTATACGCTGTCGGACCGGGGAGCCGACCGAGCCGCTCGCCAGGCCCTCGGCAGCGGCCCCTTCGGGGGCCTCGATCTTCCGGCTGGCGACCCGGCGGTGCGTCGTGTCCTGCTGGATCTGACGCAACGGGCGACGATGAATCGCTCGGCGGTTTTCGCCAATGTCCTGCTCAACCATGTCGGACACGAAGCGCCCCTGCTGGCGCGCAGCCACCGGGATGAGAATTTTGCCGTTCTCCTGGCCCCGGACGTCCCGGCGGTGTTGCTGGAGATGGGTTTCATCACCAATGCCGAAGATGCGTCCCGGTTGGGTGAAACCGGTTCGCGGCGACGCATGATGGGGGCGGTTGTGCGTGCCATTGACGCCTATTTTCGTCCCGAGACACCAGGTGTGACCGGCGCACAGCCCTAAGGTCCCTTTCCCCGGCGACCAGGTCCGGCTAAATCCACTGGTTCGCCCTGCCAGTTGGCCGGGCCAGGGAGTTGGACGTGCAGACAGCCGAGCGTTGGTTCGTCATGGTCGGGATCGGGATCCTCGGCCTTGTGGCGCTCGTCGGCATGATTGTCGCGCTGTACACGGCCTATCTGTTCCATGATCTGCCCGATGCGGGCGAACTGGCCGACTATCGCCCGCCGACGGCGACGCGGGTCTATGCCTGGGACGGGACCCTGATCGGCGAGTTCTCGCAGGAGCGCCGGATCTTCGTGCCCTACGACGAAATCCCGCCGGTCGTGATCCAGGCCTTCCTGGCGGCCGAGGACAAGCATTTCTTCCAGCATGGCGGCATCGATGTTTCGGGCTTCGGCCGGGCCATGGCCAACAATGTGCTGAACCTGGCGCGCGGGCGCCGTCTGGAAGGCGGTTCGACCATCACCCAGCAGGTTGCCAAGAACGTCCTGCTGACCAGCGACACCACCATCGGCCGCAAGGTGCGCGAGGCCATCCTGGCGCAACGCCTCGAATCCGTCCTGACGAAGGAACAGATCCTCGAACTGTATCTGAACGAGATCTTCCTCGGATACCGGTCCTTTGGCGTGGCGGCTGCGGCCTACAACTATTTCGGCAAGTCGCTGGATGAACTGACTCCGGCCGAGGCGGCCTTCCTGGCGGCCCTGCCCAAGGGCCCGAACAACTATCACCCCCGCGAGAACACCAGTGCGGCCGTGTCCCGGCGCAACTGGATCCTGGGTCAGATGCACGAGCTGGGCATGCTCAATGATGCCCAGTTGCAAGAGGCCGTGGCCGCGCCGCTGATCGTACGCGATGCGCCGGTCCGTGCTGAATACCAGGATGCCGACTATTTCGTCGAAGAGGCGCGCCGCATCGCCCTGAGGACCTGGGGCCAGGACGTCAATCGCGGCGGCTATTACATGCGCACGACCCTGGACCCGCGGCTGCAGTCCATGGCCCGCGATTCCCTGATGCGCGGCCTGGAATCCTATGACCGTCGCCATGGCTGGCGCGGGGCCTGGGGTCAGACCGAACTTACGGCCGGCTGGCAGGAGCGGGCGCTCGCAGGGGGCCCACCGTCCGAACGTCGGACCTGGCAGTCGGCGATCGTCGAATCGGTGTCCGGCAACAACGTCAGAATCCGGCTGGCGTCCGATGCGACTGAGGGAACGCTGCTGGCCGCCGATGCGGCCTGGGCCAATGCCGGGGCCGGCCTGTCGCGTGGCGACCTGATCTTCGTCGAGCCATTGGAAGGCGGCGGCTTCGGCCTGCGGCAGGTGCCCGAGGTCAATGGGGCCCTGGTCGCCATCGAGCCTTGGTCCGGGCGCGTCGTCGCCATGGTCGGCGGCTATTCCTATTCGTTGTCCAGCTTCAACCGGGCGACCCAGGCGATGCGACAGCCCGGGTCGGCCTTCAAGCCGTTCGTCTATGCGACGGCGTTGGAGACGGACTTCACCCCGACCTCGATCATCGTCGACGGCCCGATCTCCCTGGTCGGGGCCGGCGGGCAAAGGTGGAGCCCCCAGAACTACAGCCGGCGCTACTACGGGCCGACGACGCTGCGCCGAGGCCTTGAGCTGTCGCGCAACGCCATGACGGTGCGGCTGGCCCAGCGAATCGGCATGGAGCGCGTCCGCGACGATGCCATCCGCTACGGCGTTGTGGACGAGATGGAGCCGGTGCTGTCGATGGCCCTCGGGGCCGGCGAGACGACGGCCCTGCGCCTGACCGGTGCCTATGCCGCCTTTGCCAATGGTGGCCGACGGGTCCGGCCGCACCTGATCGAACTGGTTCAGGACCGCACCGGCGAAACCATCTGGAGCGCCGAATCGAACCTGGATCCGGCCCGGACCTGTCCGACCTGCGACCGGAATTTCGACGGTCGTGAGAGCCCGCGGGTGCGTCCGCGCGGCGAACAGGTGATGGACCCCATCACCGCCTATCAGATCACCTCCATGCTCGAGGGCGTCGTTCTGCGCGGGACCGCGACCAGCGCCCGGGTGCTGGGTCGGCCGGTTGCGGGCAAGACCGGCACGACCAACAACTACCGCTCGGCCTGGTTCGTCGGCTACACGCCGGACCTCGTCGTCGGCGTCTTCATCGGCTTTGACGATAACCGGTCGCTCGGCCATGGCGAGGCCGGCGGAACGGCGGCGGTGCCGATCTTCGTGGACTTCATGCAGGAAGCGATGCGTGGCCGCCCGGTGCTTCAGTTCGCGCGCCCGCAGAATGCCGTCTGGCGTACCGTCAACGGCATCGAGGAGGCTTTCCGTCCGGGCTCCGAAGCCCTGCGTCAACGTCCGGACGAGGAGGTGGTGGCACCGCCGACCGGCCCGGCGTCGGACCGTCGGGCCTATGCCCCGGTCGAGGGTGTTCCCTACAACCCCGGCCCGCGGGTACCGCCTGACGAACGCATGCCGCCGCCGCCGGACGTCGCGCCGCCGCCGCGTACGCCACCGCCTGAAGACCTGAGCGGGCTCTACTGACCGAGACCGGGCCGACCGACCTTTCCGTCGCGCCGACAATGGCCTATCTGACGCCCGTCCGGTGCCATGCGGTGCCGGATCGGACACCAAGGTGAGATTGAATCATGCGACTGGATGTCGAGGCCATGTCGGCCGACATCGAGCAGAGCCTCGCTCTGCTCAGGAGGCGACTTTGACTGGGAGCCGGCGCTCCGCAAGCTCGATGAGCTGAACGCGCGGGTCGAGGACCCGACGCTTTGGGACAACCCGGAAGAGGCCCAGGCCGTCAGCCGGGACCGGGCCCGGCTGGAAGGCCAGATCAATGGCGTGCGCGACATGCAGACCGGCCTGGAAGAGGCGGTCATGCTGTCCGAAATGGCCGACGAAGAGGGAGACGAGGCGGCGCTGGAAGACGCTCGCGCCCAGCTTCGTGCCATCAAGGAACGCGCGGCCCGTGCCGAACTCGAGGCGCTGCTGTCGGGCGAGGCCGACGGCAATGACGCCTATCTGGAGGTCAATGCCGGGGCCGGCGGCACCGAGTCCTGTGATTGGGCCGGCATGCTGTTGCGGATGTACACGCGGTGGGCCAAGGCCCACGGTTACGAGGTCACCATCGAGGCCGAGGAAGACGGTGACCAGGCCGGGATCAAGTCGGCCACCATTCTGGTCGAGGGTCCCAATGCCTACGGCTGGCTGAAATCGGAATCGGGGGTGCACCGCCTGGTCCGCATCAGCCCCTATGATGCGGCGGCCAAGCGCCACACCTCCTTTGCCTCGATCGGTGTGTCGCCTGTGGTGGATGACACCATCGAGATCGATATCAATCCGGCCGATGTGCGCACCGACACCTATCGCGCGTCAGGCTCCGGCGGGCAGCACGTCAACAAGACCGACTCGGCGGTGCGACTGACGCACGTTCCGACCAACACGGTGGTCGCCTGCCAGGCCGGCCGGTCCCAGCACCAGAACCGCGAACAGGCGTGGAAGATGCTGCGCGCGCGCCTTTATGAACTGGAACTCCAGAAGCGTGAGGCCGCAGCCCAGGCCCTGGCCGACGCCAAGACCGACATCGGCTGGGGCCACCAGATCCGCTCCTACGTCCTGCAGCCCTATCAGATGGTGAAGGACCTGCGTACCGAGGTCGAGACGTCCGATACCCAGGGCGTTCTGGATGGCGACCTCGATGCCTTCATGGGGGCGGCCCTGGCCCAGCGGGTGGGTGCCACGCGCGGCGAGACGGTCGAGGGTTAGAAAAAGGGCGGGTCCGTTGCCGGACCCGCCCCTCGTCATCTGGACTGATCGCTGCGGATCAAGTGGTGGGTTTGAGAGTGACCACTTCGCCCTGGGCCGCGCCGGCCATGGCCGGCGTCACGACGGGTGCAGCAGGGGCGGCGGGGGTGGCGGCCGGCGCACTGGCCGGCGTTGTCGCGGCGGCCTGACCGGGACGGGTCTGCAGGCACCGACCCTGGAAATAGGCCCCGACCTCGATAGCCAGCTGTTCGTGGTTGATGTCGCCATCGACATAGGCCGTCGACAGCAGCTTGACGTTCTTGCCCTGGACGGCCCCGACGACGCGGCCTTTCACATCGACATTGTCAGCCTGGACCGTGCCTTCGACCGAGCCGGTGTCGCCGACGATCAGCCGGTTGACGCGGACGTCGCCCTTGACCTGACCGTCGATGGTCAGTTCGCCGTCACCCGAGATATTGCCTTCGAACACCAGATCGCGGGCGAGCACCGAGGCGCCCCGGGCCGGTGAAGGCGTGGCAACCGGAGCCGAGGCCGTGGCGGCCGCAACCTGCGGGGTGCTGGCGGCGTTCTGCTGGCCCGGCGAGGGCAGGTCCGGCAGCGGTGGCACGGCGAGGCCGGAGCCGGACTTGGGCTGCTGGGGCGGATTATTCTTGGGCTTGTTGAACATATTCTCCGGCTCTCATGAAACGGGCGGGGTTCTGGGGGCGACCATCGACCCACACCTCATAGTGAAGGTGAACGCCGGTCGAGCGGCCGGTCGAGCCCATCGCGCCGATGCGCTGGCCGATGGCGACACGTTGGCCGACGGTGACGTTGAATCCTTGCAGGTGCGCGTAGCGGGTCTTGAAGCCGCCCCCGTGATCGATCTCGACCGTGTTGCCGTAGCCATTGCGTACACCCGCGAAAGACACGACGCCGGGAGCCGTGGCCCGGATCGGCGTCATGTAGGGACCTGCAAAATCCTGACCACGGTGGACGGCCGGACGGCCGCTGAACGGATCGAAGCGAACGCCGAAGCTGGAGGTCTGACGAACGCCCGTGGCGGGGCGGGCCAGGGGCAGGCGCTCAGCCGTATTGGCCAGACTACGCATCTCCGAAAGATCGTCAGCAGCCGCCTGAATTCGGGCCGCAAAGGTTTCATCTACATCAAGAATTGTCGCCAGGGCCTCAGGATCGTCAGCCTCCACCAGCGGGCCGCCGAGCGAGTCGGGTGAGCCGGCATAGGCCGACGGGTTCAGGCCCGCCAGACGGAAGGCCAGGCGCAGGCGCTCGGCCCGGCTGTCGGCGAAGGTCTGGGCCCGGGTGATCAGGCGCTCCTGATCCATCTGTACCGAAACGAGACGGGCGACCGGGGACTGGTCGGGGTCCTGGGACACCGTCGGCTCGAGCGCCTGCTCGGCCCCATCGACGCCCCGGAACAGGGTCATCACTTGGGTGAGGGCTGCGTGGCGCCGCTCGACCGTATGGGCCAGGTCGTCGATCGACCCGGAGGTCGCCGTCATGCGGGCGACCGCACTGTCGAGCCGGGCCTGAAGGTCGGCGTTCATGCGCTCGGCAGAGGCGCGCGCCCGATGGACGTCACGTTCGGCGGTGAAGGAGGTGACGGCCCCCCAGACCGAACCGGCCGTGGTCAGCAGGCACCAGGCCCCCAGAAGGGCGACCCCACAGGCCATCAGTAACTGTTTTCGGGGAGTAAGGACGCGGCCCGTGATCTCGCCGTCAGGCGTGCGAACAAAGACGTGCCGCTCTGGAAACCGGCGTTCGAAGAATCGCCGTATGCGATTCGTGGTACGCTTGACCATTACTCTACCATCCCCATGCCCGCTTGGACTTATGCAGCAAGTAGCCGCAAGTGTGCAAGGGCGTTCACCCTTTGTTAACCACGAATACGGCGTGCAAACACCCAAGGGTTAGCTCGGTGGCGATTTCTCGCCTGTCAGGGGTAAGAGCAACGAATCTAGACCCGTTCATTATGTCAAGCGCGAATGGAAGTATTCGGCATGTACCGTGATGTCGTTTACAGACAAAACGTGCCCGGGGCTCAGGTCTTCTACAGACTGCTGGCGGCTTCCAGCACCTCGTCGGCATGACCCTTGACCGAGACCTTTCGCCACACCCTCGTCAGTCGCTTTGAGGGGTCGATCAGGGCCGTCGCTCGTTCGATCCCCATGTAGGTACGACCGTACAGCTGCTTTTCGACCCAGACGCCCCAGGCTTCGGTGACCGTGCCGGCCTCGTCAGAGGCGAGCTCGACCGTCAGCTCGTGTTTGGCGCGGAAGCGGGCCAGCTTCTTGGCGGGATCACGCGAAACGCCGACGACCGTGACGCCCAGGGCGTCGAACTCCGGCTTGAGGGACGAAAAGTCGATCGCTTCGACGGTGCAGCCCGGCGTATCGGCCTTGGGATAGAAGAAGACCACGACCGGGCCGGTCGCGGTCGCCAGGTTGAAATGCCCGCCGTCGTCGGTCGGCAGGTCGAGGGCCGGGGCCATGGCCCCTTCGGTCATGGCGGTCATCAGACGGGCCTCACCAGGATGATCTTCTTCTTGCCGGCCCCAAGCTTCAGGACGCCCTCAGCGGTCAGATCCTCCTCGGTCAGGAGCTGGGCCCCATCGGCAATGGCCTGGTCGTTGAGGCGCAGGCCCCCGCCCTGGGCCAGACGGCGGGCCTCGCCGTTGGAGGCGGTCAGGCCGGCCTTGGTGGCGATGGCCGCGACCATGGCCCCGATCACCTCATCGCGCGGCAGCTCGACCGTCGGCAGGTCGGACGACAGCTGACCTTTCTCGAAGGCGCTCTCGGCGGCGGCGCGCGCGTTGTCGGCCGCCTCAGAACCGTGCAGCATCGTCGTGGCGGCATCGGCCAGGGCCTTCTTGGCGTCGTTGATGGCCGCGCCCTCAAGGGCTTCCAGTCCGGCGATCTCTTCCAGCGACAGGTCGGTGAACAGGCGCAGGAACCGGCCGACATCGGCATCGTCGGCATTGCGCCAGAACTGCCAGTAGTCATACGGGCTGAGCTGTTCGGCATTCAGCCAGATAGCACCCTGTGCGGTCTTGCCCATCTTGCCGCCCGAGGCCGTGGTCAACAGCGGCGTGGTCAGGCCGAAGGCCGACTTCTGATCCACCCGCCGCACCAGATCGACGCCCGAGGTAATGTTGCCCCACTGGTCCGAACCGCCCATCTGAAGCGTCACATTCTGGCGGCGGTTCAGCTCAAGGAAGTCCACCGACTGCATCAGCATGTAGTTGAACTCCAGGAAGGTCATCGGCTCTTCCCGTTCCAGGCGGATGCGCACGGAATCGAAGGCCAGCATCCGATTGACCGTGAAGTGCGTGCCGTAGTCGCGCAGGAACTGGACGTAGCCATAGGTCGACAGCCAGTCGTCGTTGTCGATCATGATGGCGTCAGTCGGGCCGTCGCCGAAGGTCAGGAAACGCTCGAACACCGTGCGGATCGAGGCGATGTTGGCCTTGATGGTTTCGTCGGTCAGCTGGGGCCGCGAGGCATCCTTGCCGGTCGGATCGCCGACCTTGGTGGTGCCGCCGCCCATGATAACGACCGGACGATGGCCGGCCTGCTGGAGCCGGCGCAGCATCATGATCTGGATCAGCGACCCGACATGCAGCGACGGCGCGGTGGCATCAAAGCCGATGTAGCCGGACACGACGCCCGAAGTCAGGGCCGCATCCAGGTCTTCGGGATGGGTGATCTGATGGATGTAGCCGCGCGTCTGCAGCGTCTGGAGAAAGTCGGACTTGAAGGACGGGTCGGTTTTCGGGGAGGTCATGGTCGGCTCCGTTAGCAGGGAAGCCGGCGTTCGTCAGGGGGAAATGGCGCCGGCAAAGAGCGGCGCAATGGTTCGCGGGCCGCTCGCTAGATCAGCGAGCGATAATAAAGGCCGCAACGGGGGGCGGGGATGGACATGGCTCCATCCGTAACGGTCGCGGTTGACCAAGGTCAAATGGTATCGGCGCGATCGCGCGCGCCATGCCAGACTTCGAGTATATCGACCCGGTCGTTGTGGACGCGATAGCGAATCACGAATGGCCACACGAGAGGGAGCTCCCGACGTCCTCGCCCGATGTCCCTGCCACGCATAGGGAATTGCTCAAGGCCGTCGCCGGCTTCGATCAACCGCCGCGCCAGTCGCTGTGCCGCGAGCGGTGAATGGCGGGCGACCCAGGCGGCGGCGGCCTCCACATCGGCTAGCGCCCGGTCGGTCCAGACGACTATCGCCAAGAGAAGGGCGTTGGCTTCTGGTCGGGCGTACCTAGGGACTTGAGCCATTCGCGAACGCGGCTATGAGGGACGACGCGCCCGGCATCAGCGTCGGCTTCGGCTTCCAGCAAGGCCCGCTCGTCCGCATCGGTCGGAACGTCATCGAGGATATGCGGGCGCGGCTCGGACATGGCATCACCATACAATAAACGAGACGGGATTTCACCTGTTCGCTAGTGAGGCGGAATGCAGGTTTCCCTGATCCCACATCCGCAAACGCCCGGGCCGGACATAAAGATCTCCGTCACGGTCGGGCGACCGCGTCGGCAAGGCCTGTCACTCGACTACGAAATCACTGGTGACATCGCGGACCTGCATATCCCCGGCTGGGTTCGGTGGTCGCGGGCGGACGAGCTTTGGCGCACGACCTGTTTCGAGGCCTTCATTGCCAGGCCTGAGGGCGGCTATCTGGAGTTCAACCAGTCGCCGTCAGGTCAGTGGGCGGTCTATGCCTTTGACGACTATCGCCAGGGGATGACGCACCAGCCCGGCGTCGAGATCCGCAATGGGATCAGGGAACAGGACGACGGTCGGCTCCAAGTCTCAGGCGTGCTCGACCTGGACCGCATGAATCTGGATCAGGGGCCATGGCGGATCGGCCTGTCCGCCGTGATCGAAACCGTCGATGGCGCGATCTCCTATTGGGCCCTGGCGCATCCATCGGATAAGCCGGACTTCCATCATCCCGACTCGTTGGTTCTGGAGCTGCCCCCAATGGAACTCGCATGAGGTTCGGCATTGATCGTCTGCTCGCCGAGCCCGAGCTGAGGGCGGCGCTGAAGGGGCGGCGCGTGGCGCTGCTGGGGCATCCGGCCTCGGTGACGGCGGACCTGACCCATTCGCTGGACGCCCTCGCGGCGTGCCCGGACATTAAGCTGACGGCGGCTTTCGGGCCTCAGCACGGCATGAAGGGCGACCTTCAGGACAACATGATGGAGACCGCCGACGAGACCGATCCGGTCCACGGCATTCCCGTCTTCAGTCTGTACGGAGAGGTACGCCGCCCGACTGGTCAGGCCATGGGGACGTTCGACGTCCTGCTGGTCGATCTCCAGGACCTGGGCTGTCGCATCTACACCTTTGTGACGACGCTTCTCTATGTGCTGGAGGCCGCCGCTGAGCATGGCAAGGAGGTCTGGGTACTGGACCGGCCCAATCCGGCGGGGCGGCCCGTCGAAGGCACGATCCTCCGACCCGGCTGGGAGAGCTTCGTCGGAGCCGGGCCGATGCCGATGCGCCACGGCATGACCCTGGGCGAAATGGGCCGCTGGTTCATCGACCAGTTCAGGCTCGACGTCGCCTATCGGGTCATCGAGATGCATGGCTATGACCCCGATGCCGGGCCGGGCTTCGGCTGGCCGCTGAATGAGCGGGTCTGGATCAACCCCAGTCCCAATGCTCCGAACCTGTTCATGGCGCGCGACTATGCCGGGACGGTGATGCTGGAGGGGACGACCCTGTCCGAAGGGCGCGGCTCGACCCGCCCGCTGGAGCTGTTCGGCGCGCCCGACATCGACGCGCGGGCGGTGATCACCGAGATGCAGCGGCTGACCCCCGACTGGCTCGGCGGCTGTGTGCTGAGGGACTGCTGGATCCTGCCGACCTTCCACAAACACGCCGGCCAGCTGTGTTCGAGCGTTCAGATCCATTCCGAGGGGCCGGCCTATGACCCTTTCGCCTTCCGGCCCTGGCGGGTGCAGGCGGCGGGCTTCAAGGCGATTCGCAGCCTCTATCCCGACTACGATCTGTGGCGGGATTTCCCGTATGAATACGCCTTCGGCAAGCTGCCGATCGACGTCATCAACGGCTCGCCGATCCTGAGGGAATGGGTCGATGACGCCGCCGCCGAGGCCGGCGACCTGGACGCCGTGGCCCGGCCCGACGAAGCCGCCTGGATCGAACAGCGGCGGGCGTATCTGATCTATTGATGGACCGGCGCGCGCTCATCGGCGTGGCCTGTGGCGTCGGGGCCGGGGCGTTGTGGGGGCTGGTGTTCCTGGCACCCAAGCTGGTGCCCGAGGCGTCGCCTGTCGCCATGTCGGCGGGGCGGTACCTGGCCTATGGCGTGCTGGCGCTGATGCTAGTCCTGCCGCGATGGGCGGCGGCGACGCGGGCGCTGGATCGCAAGGCCTGGGTCGGCCTGGCCGGGCTGAGCCTCACGGGCAACATCGTCTATTTCTGCCTGCTGGTGGTGGGCGTGCATCTGGCCGGGGTGGCGGCCTCGGCCCTGATCGTTGGCATGGTGCCGGTGGCGGTGGTGCTGTGGGGCCTGCGCGAGCCGGGAGCCGTCAGGATGACCAAGCTGGCCCTGCCGGTTCTGCTGGCGGTGGTGGCGGTGGGGCTGATCGGCTGGGAGGCCTTGCAACGACCGTCCGATGGTCATGCGGTGGATGCCGGCGAAGTGGCGCTGGGACTGGCCTGCGCTTTCGGGGCGTTGGTGGCCTGGTCGGCCTATGCCATCGGCAATGCCCGCTGGCTGGCCCGCAATGAACAGGTCAGCGCCCAGGACGGCTCCTTGCTGACGGGCGTGGTGACCGGGGCGCTGGCGCTCGGCCTGATCCCGTTGGCCCTGTTGATGCCGCAGGCGGCCTGGGGCGACGGCGTGTGGCCGCGGTTCCTGGCGGTCAGCGCGGCGGTGGCGCTGGGGGCCTCGATCCTGGGCAACGCCCTGTGGAACCGGGCCAGCCAGCTGATGCCCCTGACGATGCTGGGCCAGATGATCGTGTTCGAGACCCTGTTCGCCCTGGTCTATGGCTTCATCTACGAAGGCCGCTGGCCGACGGGGATCGAGGTCGTGGCGGTCGTTCTGATGATCGTCTCGGTCATCTGGTGCGTGCGGGCTCATCGACCCGCCGCTGAAGCCGTGGTCGAGGGTGATCATTAACGGGGAAGTTGGGCGATAGTGCACTATGAATTCATGGTGCACTAAGTGCGCTAGGTGCACTAAGTGCACTAATCCAACGCTGGTCGTGGCCAGAATTGCCACATGCCGTCACGCTGGGTCCGTTCCTGAACATGGGTTTGCGCCTCCGTAGGGTCTATCCTGACAGGCTAGACTAAGCCGTCTGGGGCCACCGGGGACGGAGGGCCGTCAAATCAGCGGGCGCTGCGCGATCAGGGCACGGATCGGGGCGAAGGATCGCCGGTGGATCGGACAGGGGCCGAGGCGCTTCAGTGCCGCCACGTGGATCGGGGCGTGATAGCCCTTGTGGCCGGCGAAACCGTAGCCGGGAAACCGCTCGTCCGCCTCGATCATCAGCCGGTCGCGCGCCTGTTTGGCCAGGATAGAGGCTGCGGCGATCGAGGCTGAGCGGGCATCGCCCTTGACCAGCGGCTCCATCGGGCAGGGCAAGGCAAAGCGATAGTTGCCGTCGACCAGGGCGAAGGCGGGTGGCACGCCTAGGGCTTCGACAGCGCGTCGCATGGCCAGGCCGGTGGCCTGAAGGATGTTGAGGTCGTCGATCTCCTCGACGGAGGCAAAGGCGACCGACCAGGCGCGGGCACGGGCCTTGATCTCGGACTCCAGGGCGATGCGGCGGGCTTCGGTCAAGGCCTTGGAATCGTTCAGGCCGTCCGGCAGGTCGTTGGAGTCCAGGATGACCGCCGCCGCCGACACCGGCCCGGCCCACGGCCCACGCCCGGCCTCATCGACACCACAGACGGGGCCGGGGTGGAGGGCTTCGTGGGAGAGGTCGGGCCTCATTTTCCATCTCCCTTTGAGGGGAGAAGGGGGGTGATCCGGGGTTTGTTCACCGGCCCATCGCCTTCACCGCCCCATGCCGGTGGCACGGCGTGATGTGGTCATTGACCATGCCGACGGCCTGCATGAAGGCATAGACGATGACGGGGCCGCAGAACTTGAAGCCGCGCGCCTTGAGAGCTTTGGACATGGCTTCGGCCTCCGGAGAGGTCGTTGGGACCTCGGCCATGGACGCGTAGGCGTTCTGGATTGGGGCACCGCCGACAAAGCTCCACAGCCAGGCTGAGAAGTCCTCGCCATTGTCGGTCATGTCGCACCAGATCTGCGCGCCGTGGATGGCCGCGTCGATCTTGGCGTTGGAGCGGACGATGCCAGCGTCAGCCATCAGCCGGGCGCGGTCGGCCTCGCCGTAGGCGGCGACCTTGCGCGGATCGAAGCCGTCGAAGGCGGCGCGGAAGGCCTCGCGTTTCCTGAGGATGGTGATCCAGGCGAGGCCCGCCTGGAAGCCGTCGAGCACCAGCTTCTCCCACAGGGCGCGGGCATCGTACTCGGGCACGCCCCAGTCGGTGTCGTGATAGGCCACATACAGCGGGTCGGTCCCGCACCAGCCACAGCGCGATTCGGTCATAGGGCAACCTTGCCAGCTTGAGACCGATGAGGTGAAGTGCGCCTCGACCTAGGGTGGAGGTATCGATGATTGCGCTTCTGATGGCGGTGAGCCTGCTGGGCGGGCAGGAACAGCCGCAGGAGAACCTGTGTGTGGACGCGCGTAATTGTCGGTATGTGGGCATGGTCGAGGTCCGCGCAAACGGCGAGACCCTGGCAATGCGGGCTAACGCCGAGCTTCCGTTCGTGACGCCTCAGGAGGGTCTGACGATCATGTTGGGCGAGAGCGTGGTCATTCGCGTGGAAGACGGACGGCCGGTGGTCGAATCGACTTCCCCGGCCTCCGAGGTAGCCGACGCGCTGCTGGCGGCTGAAGCGGCTGACGAGATGCTCAACTCCGGGCCCGTGGACGAAAGCGTGGCGGTTCCAATCATGGGCACGCAGTCGCCGGTGCAAGCTGCCCCGCCGGGGCGGGTGCGAATGACCTTTTTTCAGATCGAAGGGTCGGAAGACACGATGCTCATCATCGAGAACGGCTACGCCGAGAAACTCAGTCTGCGCGCCCATATGCAGACACCCTTTCAGGAAGGCCGGCAATATACGACCACCTGCGACATCCTGCCGATTCATCCCTCGCTGGAGCATTGGCCGGAACCCATTGTCTTTATCCAGCTCAGCGATTTTGAGTTTTCCGACGATGATCGCCGGGTCGCTTGCGATTGAGGGTCAGGTTCTAGGCCTTCTCCTGATTCGCTCTCACTGGCCTTGAGCCGAGGCCCAGAACCTCGGTCGTCTTGCCTTCCCGAAGGGTACAGAGAGCCCGGAGGTCCGATCCTCGATTCTCGACCGTGGCAGACAACATTTCAAGGCTCAGTCCCGCGTCGCCTTCAGCGCATCCAGGGCGCGGTCGCGGGCGCGGGCGTGGTCGACGATGGGGGCGGGGTAGGTCTGGCCCAGCTTGACGCCGGCCAGGGCCAGGACGCCAGGGGGGGCGGCCCAAGGCTTGTGGATCCAGTCCGCCGGCAGCTCGGCCAGTTCGGGCACCCAGCGGCGGACATAGGTGCCGTTGGGATCAAACTTCTCGCCCTGGCCGGTCGGATTGAAGATGCGAAAGAACGGCGAAGCGTCGGCTCCGGAGCCGGCCACCCACTGCCAGTTTTGGGCGTTGGCGGCGGCGTCGGCATCGACCAGTGTGTCCCAGAACCAGCGCTCGCCTTCGCGCCAGTCGATCAATAGATCCTTGATCAGAAAAGACGCCACGATCATGCGCACGCGATTGTGCATCCAGCCCGTGACCCACAGCTGGCGCATTCCGGCGTCGACGATGGGATAGCCGGTCTGGCCGCGCGACCAGGCTTCCAACCCGTGCGGATCGTCACGCCAGGCCATGCGGTCGAAGCCCTCGCGGAAATTGCGGGTCGGCAGGTCCGGGAAGCTCTCCAGCAGCTGGATCGAAAACTCGCGCCAGGCGACCTCAGCGCAGAATTTCTCCGACTGGCCATGCGGCACCTCGCCGTGGTCGGCGGCGGCGCGGGCGGTGATGACGACGCGCCAGGGGTCGATCTCGCCGAAATGCAGATGTGGCGACAGGCGGCTGGTCCCCTCGCGGTCGGGGCGGTCGCGGTCGGTGGCATAGTCGGACAAAGGCCCGTCGATCAACCGATCTAGCGCCGCCAGCGCCCCGGCCTCGCCGGGCACCCAGTCGTCAAAGCCGGCCGACCAGTCGGGATTTTTCGGGTGCAGGGCGAGCGAATCAATATTGATTCCCGTTGCAGGCGACGCCGGACTGACAATCTGGTCGGGCGCGCGGCGTCCGGCGCGAGGCCGGGCCTGGTCCCATAGGGCGCGCGAAAAGGGGGTGAAGACCTTGAACGGCTCCCCGGCCTTGGTCAGGACGGCCCCCGGCGCGGCCAGACGGGTGGCGTTGAAGCCGCGCATCTCGACGCCCTTCGCCTTCAAGGTTTCAGCCAGGGCGGCGTCGCGCGCCCAGGCAGCAGGCTCGAACATCCGGTTCACAAAGACGGCGGTGGCCCCGGTCTCGGCGACCAGGGCCGTCAGCGCCGCAGCCGCTTCGTCTGCCCTCACGACCAGGCGTGACCCGCGCATCGCCAGATCGGTGTCCAGCGCCCGCAAGCTCTTGTCCAGCCACCATTGCGAGGCCCCGCCCATGGAGCGGCCGTCCAGGGCCGGGTCGTGGACATAGGCCGCAATCACCGGTCGACCGCTCTCAACCGCAGCGGCCAGGGCGGGGTTGTCTCCAAGCCGCAAATCGCGCCGAAACCACAGGATGACCGGGTGATCCACCAGGGAAAGTCCTCTTTGCCTTGCGAACGCCTTGCGCCGCCGCCACTTTCTGGCCAGTGAAACCCGAACGCTCAGGAAGACAGCCGTGACCGCTCCGAACGCCCAGATTCGTATTCAGGCTCCCCGACCCGTCGTCATCGGCGGCGGCGAGAAGCTGGCCTTCATCGCCGGCCCTTGCCAGATGGAGAGCCGCCAGCACGCGCTGGAGACGGCGGCGGCCCTGAAAGAGATCGCCGACCGTCTCGATATCGGGCTGATCTACAAGACCAGCTATGACAAGGCCAACCGCACTTCGGCCAATGCGGCGCGGGGCATCGGTCTGCACGACGCCCTGCCGATCTTCGCGGAAATCCGCGAAGTGACGGGGATGCCGACCCTGACGGATGTGCATGAGGTCGAGCACTGTGCGCCGGTGGCCGAGGCCGTCGATGTGATCCAGATCCCGGCGTTCCTGAGCCGCCAGACTGACCTGTTGATCGCGGCGGCGAATACGGGCCGGGTCGTCAACATCAAGAAGGGGCAGTTCCTGGCCCCGTGGGACATGAAGAACGTCATCGCCAAGGTGACCGGGGCGGGCAATCCGAACGTCATGGCCTGCGAGCGCGGCGTCTCGTTCGGTTACAACACCCTGGTGTCGGATATGCGGGCCCTGCCGGTGCTGCGTGACATCGGCTGTCCGGTGGTGTTCGACGCGACCCATTCGGTGCAGCAGCCGGGCGGCCAGGGCACCTCGTCGGGCGGCCAGCGCGAGTTCGTACCGGTGCTGGCGCGCGCCGCCGTCGCCGTGGGCGTCGATGCCGTCTTCATCGAGACTCATCCCGACCCGGACCATGCGCCGTCGGACGGCCCCAACATGGTGCCGCTGAACCAGTTCGAGGCCCTGGCGGCCGAGCTGCTGGAATATGATGCCCTGACCAAGCGCCGTCAGGCGGCCTGATCCCGGCTATGGCCCGCGTCCGTCTGTCCTGCTGCATCATCGCCTTCAATGAGGCAGACCGGCTGGCGCGTTGCATCGAGGCCATCCGCGGGATTGCCGATGAGATCGTGGTGGTCGATTCTGGCTCAACGGACGGGACGGTCGATCTGGCGCGGTCGTTGGGGGCCAGGGTCTTTCATCGTGACTGGGATGGCTATGGCCCGCAAAAGCGGTTCGCCGAGGACTGTGCCGCCTATGACTGGATCCTGAACCTTGATGCCGATGAGGTCGTGACCCCGGCCCTGGCCGCCGAAATCAAGACCTTGTTGTCGATCACCCAGCCGCCGCTGCCGGCCTATCGCATCACGATGCCGACAGTGTTTCCGGGCGCGAGCCGACCGCGGCTCTGGGCCGAGAGCCACAACTATGTGCGACTGTATGACCGGCGGCGCGTTAGGTTCCGCCAGAGCCTAGTCCACGACACCGTCGATACCCGGCACGAGCAGGTCGGGCAGCTCCAACACATCGCGCTGCACTATTCGAACCGATCGATCGAACATGTCCGCCAGAAGCTGGATCGCTATACCCAGCTCCAGGCCAAGGAGTTGAGGAAGTCGCCGTTGGCGGTCTGGCTGCGGCTACCGTTCGAATATCCGCTAGTCTTCTTCCGGTATTACATCCTGCGCCGGAATTTCACGGGCGGGTCGTTCGGCTTCCAGTCCAGCCATATCGCCGCCGAGATGCGGGTGAAGCGCCTGTTGCGGATTCTTGAGGCCCAGCGCCAGGCGGGACAGGCATGAGCGGCGACGTCACCCTGGTCCTGACTTCGTGCGGCCGGTTCGACCTGCTGGAACAGACGCTGGAGAGCCTCGAGGCGGCCGAGCCGAACGGCTTCGCGCACCGGATCATCATCGAAGATTCGGCCGATGCCGCGATGGCCGCCCGGATCCGCGCACGTTTTCCCGACTATGAGCTGATCTTCAACCAGCCGAACCTGGGCCAGATGCGTTCGATCGACCGGGCCTATGCGGCGGTTCATACGCCCTATGTCTTTCATTGCGAGGACGACTGGCGGTTCGAGCCGGCCCCGTTTCTGAATCAGTGCCGCCGGATCCTGGCTGGGCATCCCGAGATCAGTGTCGCCTGCGTCCGCAAACCCACCGAGCTGCATCCGAAATTCCAGGCGCGGCTCAGCCCGATGGACGACGGCGTGGCCGTCATGCCAGCTGACGCTCACCCGGAGTGGTTCGGCTATTCCTTCAATCCCAGCCTGGTCCGGCACGAGAGCTGGAAGACCTACGGCCCGTTCGCCGGGCATGGCTCGGAAGAGGTGCTGTCGTACCGGATGAAGCGCGACGGCTTCTCCGTGGCCTTTCTGACGCCGGGATCAGCAGTCCACATCGGCGGCGACGCCCATGTCGAGGATCCGTTCCGCAAGGCCCGCGCCCGGGGTTTCTGGCCCAAGCTGATGCGCTCCATCGACAAGCGGGTGACGCGGTTGAAGCGGCGGCTGGGGGCGGACTGACATGTCGCGCGAAAACCCGACCCTGGGTGAACGGATCAGCTGGCGCTTCGAAGCGATGGCCTATGATCTGGTGGTGCTGTTGCTGCGGGCCTTACCAGTGGACTGGGCCTCGGGCTTCGGGGGCTGGCTGTTTCGGACGCTGGGGCCGCTGACGCCGGTGAACCGGACGGCCTCGGACAATCTGAGGCTGGCCTTTCCCGACTTGAATGATCGCGAGCACGCGCGCCTGCTGAAGGCCCAGTGGGACAATGTCGGCCGCGCCTTCGCTGAGTTTCCGCTGATGGACCGCATCCGACCGGCCACCGGCCGGGTCGAGGTCGTCAATGCCGAGCGGCTGGCCGAAATCCGCGATCACGGCGAGCCGGTGGTCTTCATCTCGGGCCATTTCGCCAACTGGGAGGTGATGCCCGCCACCATCGTCGAGTCTGGCGTCACCTGTCTGATGACCTATCGGGCGATGAACAACCCGCTGATCGACAAGCGGGTCAAGGATGGCCGTGCCGCCTATGGCGTCGAGCTGTTCGCGCCCAAGGGCGAGGCGACGCGCGACCTGATGTCGGCCCTGTCGAACGGCCAGTCGGTCGCCTTGATGAACGACCAGAAATTCAATGCCGGGCTGGCGTTGCCGTTCTTCGGGCACATCGCCCACACCGCCCCGGGGCCGAGCCGGCTGGCGCTGAAGTACGATGCGCCGCTTCAGACCATGAGCGTGGAGCGAACCAAGGGCGCGCGCTATCGCGTCGTCGTCCATGAGCCGATCCACCTGGAACAGTCCGGCGACCGGGCCCGCGACATCGAAACGGCGGTTCGGCGTGTCAATGAATGGGTCGAGGCGCGCGTGCGCGAACGGCCCGAGGAGTGGTTCTGGGTCCATAAGCGCTGGCCCAAGGAAACCTATGCCGCCCTGCGCGAGGCGGATCGGGTCAAGGCGCGGCGCTTTGCCACGAGCCGGCGCATCGGCTGGGCTCTGGCGGCACTGTTGGTGTTTCTGGTCGCGGCGGCCGTCGCCTGGCGCGAGGATATTCTGCAGACCGGGCTGGATCCCAAGGTTCCGTTCCAGACCTATACGCCGCCGCCGGCCCCGGACTATGCCAGCCGCTCGGCCTGGGCCCTGGCCGGAGACGCGACGACGCCGGCGGGACCCGCCGACATCTTCTTCGTGCATCCGACGACCTTTGACGGCGGTGCCGATTGGCTCGGCCCGATCGACGATCCGCAGTCCAGCGATCTGCTGCGCCGGGTGATGCTGCCCAACTACGCCGGGCCTTTCGCCCATGTGGGGCGAATCTATGCGCCGCGATACCGGCAGTCGAGTCTGTACACACATTTGACCCTGCGCGAGGACGCCCGCGACGCGCGCGCCTTTGTGTACCGTGATATTCGGGCCGCCTTCGATCAGTATCTGCAGACTTGGGATGAGGGCCGCCCGCTGATTCTGGCCGGGACCGGGCAGGGGGCCGAACTGGTGGCGCGCCTGGCCGATGAGGTGCTGAGACAGGACCCGGGCCTGCGGGATCGCCTGGTCGCCGTCTATGCGGTGGATGCCATCGTGCCCGAAGACGAGCATAGACCGACCGATCTTCTGCCGGCCTGTCGTTCGAGGGATCAGGACGGATGCCTGGTCGCCTTCGCCCAGGTCCGGACCGGGACCGACGATGTCGCGCGCCGACGGGTGGATCGGGCCCAGGTCTGGACGGATCGCGGCACCTTGATCGGTCTGGAAGGGCGTCGCCCGCTCTGCGTCAATCCGGTGCTGGGTGCCCAGACCGACGCCCTGGCACCCGATCATCTCAGCCTGGGGGCCGCCAACGCCAGCGGCCTGGAGTGGGGTGCGCGTCCGCCCTTCATCGCTCGCGAGGTTGAGACGCGGTGCGTGAACGGCATTCTGAGGCATTCGCTGCCGAGATCGCCGACGCTGCGGCCCAGCGGCACCTGGGCTGACC
The DNA here is from genome assembly GCA_963205025.1 of Pseudomonadota bacterium. Taxonomy (GTDB): domain Bacteria; phylum Pseudomonadota; class Alphaproteobacteria; order Caulobacterales; family Caulobacteraceae; genus Brevundimonas. Next base: position 23,147 of record CAUJHO010000057.1, read on the forward strand.
GCCGCAAGTCGCCCCCCTACAATCTGTTCTATGCCGATATCGAGGCGGATGCCCTGGCCCGCCTGGCGGTGTTTGAACAACGGGCCGACGCCGGCCTTGCCCCGGGCGACTGACCCTCGGATAAGCTGGGCTATGAACTCGATCCCCGTCATCATCGACTGTGACCCCGGCGTTGACGATGCCGTCGCCCTGTTCCTGGCGTTCGCCTCGCCCGAGCTGGACATTCGCGCGATCACGACCGTTGGGGGCAATGTTCCAGCCGACAAGACGGCCCGCAATGGACGGCTTCTGCGGCAGTTGGCCGGCTTGAAGGACCGACCGCCGGTCCATGCCGGGGCCGCCGAACCCCTGGAACGGCGTCTCGACATCGCCGACCATTTCCATGGAGCAGAGGGCCTGGGGTCGCTGGAGCCGTTCGAACCGGACGCTCCGCTGGCGGATGGAAGCTCAGCCGAGGCCATCGTCCATCATGTCATGACGTCGGAGCCGGGGACGATCACCCTGGCGGTGACCGGCCCGATGACGAATGTGGCCCTGGCCCTGCGCCAGGCTCCGGCCGTCGCCGGGCGGCTGAAGCGGATCGTCGCCATGGGCGGCTCGCGCTCGGAGGGCGGCAACATCACCGCCAGTGCCGAATACAATATCTGGGCCGACCCGGAGGCCGCGCATGAAGTCCTGTCGTCCGGCGTCGAGGTGGTGATGCTGGGGCTGGACGTCACCCATCAGGTCCGCACGCCGGACGCTGTGATCGAGACGATTCGCACCATCGGCACACCGGCGGCCGAGGCCTGTGCCGCCATGCTCGACTACGGCCAGTACACCGCCCGCAAGTGGGGCGAGGGCCAGGAGGGTCCGATGCACGATCCGTGCGTGATCGCCTACATCCTTCGGCCCGATTTGTTTGAGCTGCGTTCCTGTACGATTCAGGTTGAGACGGTGTCCGACCTGACCCGCGGCCACACCCAGGTCGAGTTCCGCGTACCGGCGGACACGGCGCAGCACCGCTGGGGCGTGCGGGCCGATCGGGACGGGGTGTTTGACCTCATCGTCCAGGCGCTGAGGCGGGCGACATGAAGATCGCGGTCCTGGGCTCGATCAACCTGGACATTGTGGCTTCGGGTGCGCCCTTGCCGCGCGCGGGCGAGACGGTTTCCGGCGCGGCCCTGGCCCAGCATCCCGGCGGCAAGGGAGCCAATCAGGCCTACGCGGCCCTGCGCCTGGGCGCGGACACGGCGCTCTTTGGCCGGGTGGGCAGCGATGCGTTTGCCGAGCAGGCCCTCGACCGGCTCCGGCGGGAAGGGGCAGACCTGGGCCAGGTCCAGGTCGACGCGGTGCTGCCAACCGGGGTCGCCCTCATCGCCGTGTGTCCGGACGGCGAAAACCAGATCACCGTCTGCTCAGGTGCCAATGCCGCGGTCGCGGTTCCGCAGACCGTCGAGGCCGATGCCCTGATCTGTCAGCTCGAGATACCGAGGGCCGTCGTCGCCGAGGCGATTGCGGCGTTCGGCGGCTTCACCGTCGTCAATCTCGCGCCCGCAACACCCGTGCCGGATGCCCTGATCGAGTCGGCGGATCTGCTGATCGTCAACGAGACCGAGGCGGCCTTCTATGGCGAAAGCCTGCACCGGGCCCAGGGCCTCGTCGCCCTTACCCTGGGCGCGCGTGGAGCCGAGCTTTGGCAGGGAAGCCAGAGGATCGCCCAGGCGTCGCCGCCCGCCGTCACCGTCGTGGATACGACCGGGGCCGGGGATGTTTTCGTTGCGGCCTTGACCGTGGGCCTGGTCGGCCGGATGACGCCCCAGGATGCCCTGACTTTCGCCTGCGCCGCCGGAGCCCTGGCGACGACCCGCCCCGGTGCCCAGCCGTCGGCTCCGACGCGGGCCGAAGTCGACGCCCTGCTGGAGGATAGAAGATGATCCGTGCCGTTCCCGAATTGAGCCTGGCAGAGTTCAACACGGGGTCCCCCCAGGCCCGCGCCGCCTTTTCTGCGGAACTCATGCGCGGCCTCCAGGACTATGGATTCGTGGTCCTGCGCGACCATGGCGTCCCGATTTCCTTGCTGGACGAAGCCTATGCCGCGACCGAGGCGGTGTTTGCCCTGCCAGAGGCGACCAAGCGAGCCTATGCCCGCGGGATGCGCGGCTACACCCCGTTCGGGGTCGAACACGCCAAGGATTCGGGAAAGCCGGACCTCAAGGAGTTCTGGCAGGTCGGTCACTCACCGGCCGCCGCCGGCGCCGGCGCGGACGTCTTTGAGGACAATGTCTGGCCGGTCGAGGTTCCTCAGTTCCAGAATACGATCAGCGAGTTGTTCGATCGTTTGAACGACACCGGCATGGTCGTGCTCCAGGCGCTTGCGCCCGAACTGGGACTGACGACCCACTGGTTTGACGACAAGGTGCGCTGGGGGACCTCGTTGCTCAGGATCCTGCACTATCCGCCGGTGGCCCCCGACACGCCCGAAGGGGCCGTACGGTCGGCGGCGCACGAGGACATCAACTTCCTGACCGTGATGCCTGCGGCGCGTGGGGCAGGCCTGGAGTTGCTCGACCGGGACGGGTCCTGGCTGCCGATTCAGGCCGATCCGTCGACCCTGATCGTCGACAGCGGAGACATGATGGCGCGCCTGACCAATGGCGTCGTCCCGGCCACGACCCATCGCGTGGTCAATCCCAAGGGGCCCAACGTGAGCCGCTATTCGATGCCCTTCTTCATGCATCCGACCCTGGCGACGTTGCTGGATGTTCTGCCGTCGTGCCGGAGCCATGCGCCGGTGCCGCCGCCGATCACGGCCGGGGCGTTGCTGGACGAGCGGCTGCGGGCCATCGGTCTGAGGAAATAGCGGGCCGGACTTGAGCTATGCGGATCTGACCTGGGAGGACCCCAATCCGGTCAAGCGCTGGCTGCAACGGCGGCGCGTGGCCGATGCCCTTGCGCAGGTCCCCGCCGCCGAGACGGTGTCGCTGTTCGTCGACTATGGCGGCGGCGACGGATTTCTGGCGGTCCAGGCCCTGGAGCGCTGGCCCGAGGCGGAGGCGGTGGTTTTCGAACCCTATGGAGACCTGGCCGAGGCCGCGCGCCGACGCCTGGGACCCTGGACGCAGGCTCGGGTCGTCGAGCACCAGCGGGACCTGCCGGCAGGCGCGGATGTCGTCTTCTGCACCGAGGTCTTCGAGCACCTGCCCGGGGCCGAAACCGAGCGCGCGATCTGGGAAATAGATCGCGTGCTCAAGGTCGGTGGCCGGCTGGTCGTGGGCGTGCCGGTCGAAATCGGCCTGCCGGCCCTGCTCAAGGGTCTGTTCCGGCAGGCGCGCCGCCCCCAGGCCTACGACGGCGACTGGTCCCGGATCTGGAAGGCGGCGCTCGGACACCCCGCGACCGATCGCCCGCTTGAGCAGATGGGCGAGCATCTGCGCTATCATTCTTTTCACCTGGGGTTTGACCATCGCCCGCTGCGGAGGCGGCTTGAGGCCCGGCTCGGCCCTTGCCGCCTCTCGGGCAGCCCGCTGGCCGCCCTGCCGGTCTCGCTGAGCAGCGAGGCCTATATGACCCTGATCAAGCCGGAGACGCCGCCCATGGCGCACATCGCAAGAGACGCCCGCCCTGCCGACAAGGCCGAACGCTATCGCGAGGTGGCCGAAGAGATCCAGGCCGTCCTGGCCGGAGAGACGAACCGGACGGCCCGCATGGCGACGGTGGCGTCCATGCTGGCGGATGCGTTCCCGAGCTTTATCTGGACGGGCTTCTACCAGGTGGTTGAGGGCGGGACCGAGGAACTGGTCGTCGGTCCCTATCAGGGCAAGCTCGGGTGTCTGCGGATTCCCTTCGGCCGAGGGGTCTGCGGCACCGCCGCCCAGGCACGCCAGACCCAGGTGATCGAAGACGTCCATGCATTTGACGGGCACATCGCCTGTGACAGCCGCTCGCGGTCTGAAATTGTCGTGCCGGTCTTCGACCCCGATCAACGGCTGATCGCGGTGCTGGACATCGATTCGGCGGACTACGGCACCTTCGACGCGGTGGATGCCGAGGCGCTGGAGCATCTGATCCGGACGCTGTTCGCGACCGCTGACGAGGCAAGGGCCGACAGGGCCGGGGCGGCAAAATCCGCCGAGGGTGGACGATTCTGATCTCCTAACAGCGCCTTAATATCAATAAAAACAGAAGGATAATATCAGAACGCGCTGGCCCATGCCTTGCTTGGCACGGTCCGAATAACCCTTGCGCCGAACGCGCTGTCCCAAATGGTCCGACTGCGGGCCGTCACGCGCGTTCATGTCACTCTCAGAGATTCTCAGCCTCGCGGTGCCAACCGCCCCGACCCCTTCGGCGACCGAGCGTCCCGATGCAGAGCTGTTCGGCGGGCTGATGCAGGACCTGGCCGTGCCGGCCAACCGGGGTCGGTTGGGCGTCGGCCGTTGGCTCCGTTCGGAATCGGAAACAACGACAACGCGCCTGGACGAGTCTGACCCGAGAATCCTGCCGGGGACCGTCGTGCCCTGGATCGAGCGTCCGCTGATCAACCCGGGTCCGAGTGCCGAGGCCAAGCCGTCCGCACCGCTGATCAATCCGGGTCCGAATACCGACATCAAGCCTGTTGGTCCGCAGATCAATCCGGGGCTGAATGCCGAGGCCAAGCCGGTTGGACCCCTGATCAATCCGGGCGTCGAGGGACAGACCAAGGCGGACCAGCCGCTGGTTCTCGGGGCAGCGTCGGACCAGGCCGCACAACTGTCGCCTGCCGATGCGACCGATGCCTCGGGCGGGGTGGCCCGGCCCTCGACCGGTGCGCTTCAGGCGGCCCTGGCCGCGCTGTCCACCAATGGACAGTCTCAGTCGGTGACCTCGCTGGCGCAGGCGGCCCAGCAGTCCGTTGCCCGTGCCCCCCAAGAGGGCGCTCTACGCGATGTCCCGGCCCCGGAGGTCCCGGCCCCTGAGCTGGACCTGGCCCAGGCACCGATGACGCCGGCGACGGGCTCGGCGACCGCTGGCGCGGGAACGGCCGGCGCACCGGCATCGACCATGAACGGGGCCGGCCAGGCGGAAATCGCCGCCCAGGATCAGGCGGCCGCGTCGTCGACCCCGGAAGCCGTCGATCTGGCCCCCGCCGATGAGATGGCGACCGACCTGCAGCGGGTCGAGGCCGAGATTCCCGCTGACCAGACTGTCACGGCCGGCACGGCTCAGCCGGGCGTGGCGCGCGCCGATGCGGCGAGCCTGGCAGGGCGTCTGTCGTTCGATAGCCTGGCCCAGGTCTCGGCCCAGATCATTCGCCGCCTGGAACAGCGCACGACCCGCTTCGACATGGAGCTGAATCCGGTCGAGCTGGGGCGTGTGGACGTTCGTCTCGACATCGACGCTGAGGGCCGTTTGGCGGCCCGGCTGGCCTTCGACAATCCGGCGGCGGCCCTGGAACTGCGGGGTCGGGTCGATGACCTGCGCCGCGAACTCCAGCAGGCCGGGTTCCAGCTGGCCGACGATGCCTTCTCCTTCACCGATCGGGGCGGTTCCGATCGCGGCGGAGAGTTCGAATCCGAGGCCGCACGACGTGCCCATGCCCGTTCAACCGCCGCCGCCGAACAGGCCGATGCCGCCTCCCAGCCGGTCCTGCGAACCCTGACCCGCCTGGGTCTGGATGTGAGGGTCTGACGATGCCGATCGACGCCATCAATTCGGCAGCGGCCTCCAGTGCGACCGCCTCGGGGCGGGCCAATCTGGTCTCCAATTTCGAGACCTTCCTGCAGCTGCTGACGACCCAGCTGAAGAACCAGGACCCGCTGTCGCCGCTCGATTCCAACGACTTTACCGCCCAGCTGACCCAGATGGCCGGGGTCGAGCAGCAGCTGCTGACCAATGACCTGCTGCAGGCGCTGGTGAACCAGGGCACCACCGGCCTGGATGGCGCGGTCAGCTATATCGGCAAATTCGTCACCGCTGCCGGGTCGGCGACCCAGCTCGAGGAGGGTTCGGCCACCTGGAGCTACGAACTGGCGAGTGACGCCGCCGACGTCCAGCTCGAGATCCTGGATTCGAGCGGCGCTGTCGTGTGGTCCGGCGAGGGGCCGGCCAACGACACCGGCATCCATGACTTTACCTGGGACGGTCGCACCAACAGCGGGGCCCAGCTGGCGGACGGCGGCGTCTATACCCTGCGTGTCTCGGCCACGACGGCCGGGGGCCAGGATGTGCAGAGCCAGGTCCTGATTCGCGGCCTCGTCTCGGGTGTCGAGATGTACAACGGCCAGCCCTATGTGACGGTCGGCGGTTCCATCATTCCGATGAGCCAGATCATCAGCGTCAATGCGGCGGCTCCGGTCACCGAGGACGCCGACGACAGTGGCCAGGGCGTGATCGCCTCGGCGGTCGATCTGGCCAAGGACCTTCTCAATCCGGTGGACGAGATCGCGGCCCTGGCCGGCGCGCTCAATCCGCTTCGACTACTTTGAATTCTAGGGGAGTAAAAAGATGAGCATCAACAGTGCCATGCTGGCGGGCGTCTCGGGCCTGAAGGCCAATTCGGCGGCGCTCGCAGCCCTGTCGGACAACATCGCCAATGTGAACACCGTCGGCTACAAGCGCAGCCAGGTCGATTTCCAGACGATGGTGACCGGCGGCTCGGCGGGCGGCTACTCTGCCGGCGGTGTTCTGGCGCATGCCCGCCACTATGTGACCCAGGAAGGTCTGCTTCAGCGCACCGGCTCGTCCACCGATCTGGGCATTTCCGGCCAGGGCTTCTTCGTGACCACGGAGCAGGCCGAGGATCTGACGGCGTCGGACTCGCGGTTGTTCACCCGTGCGGGATCTTTCAGCGTCGACACCCTGGGCTATCTGAAGAACAGCGCCGGCCTGTTTCTCCAGGGGTGGATCGCCAACACCGAGGGCGAGATCACGGTCGATCCTTCCGATCTGACGCGGCTGAATTCGATCAATGTCGGGGCCGTCGGCGGGGCCGCCGAACCGACGACGCGCGTGTCGCTGAATGCCAATCTCATGTCCAGTCAAGCGGTGTCTCTGGAGTTTGCCAGCTACGATGCCCTGACCAACTCGATGGCCATGTACGACCCGGAGACGGGCACCGGTGTGCGCCCGGACTTCGAGATGCAGATCCCGGTTTCGGACTCCAAGGGCGGCAAGCGGACCCTGGCGATCTCGTTCCTGAAGACGGACGTTCCGAACCAGTGGCTGGCCGAGATCCGGGCTGTGCCGGCCTCCGACATCGTCACGGGGTCCGGGCTGGCCAACGGTCAGATCAGGACCGGCCTGGTCGCCTTCACCCAGGACGGCCGGCTCGACGTCGATGCCATGCAGGCGCTGGGGGCCCAGGCCCTGTTCCCCGATCCTGAGAATGCGAGCCTGACCTTCGGAGCTTCGGACGATGCCGCGCCGGGTGCGGGATTGGTCAACTGGGCCCCGGGTCTGGGGGTCGATGAGCAGCAGGTCAGCTTCGACCTGGACACGGCCGCCGGTGGCCTGACCCAGTATGACAGCCAGTCGGTCGTCCAGGCGGTTATCACCAACGGCACCGCCTTCGGCAATCTCACCAATATCGAGATCAACGAAGAGGGCTATGTGACGGCCATCTTCGACAATGGCGTCACGCGCCGGATTGCCCAGGTCGCCATCGCCACTTTCCCCAGCCCCGACAATCTGATCGCGGTCAACGGCAACGCCTTCCGCGTCAGCCAGGGCTCCGGCACCTACAATCTGAAGGCCCCCGGAACCGGCGGAGCGGGAATGATCGCGCCCAACCAGCTCGAAGCCTCGACCGTGGATCTGTCGGCAGAGTTCACCGGCCTGATCACGACCCAGCGGGCCTATTCCGCCTCGTCCAAGATCATCACGACGGCTGATGAAATGCTGGAAGAGCTCATCCGCGTGAAGCGTTGATGAGTAACGCCTGAATAACGCTGCTGAAGACCGATTTAACAAGGCCTGACCAAAAGATGAACAATCGCTCCGCTCGATTCAGGACCCGTTCACCAAGGCGCTTAAACGGGTGTTATGAGCCTCTGGGTATTCTCTCATCAGTGATGGTGGTGCGAGAGGCGAAAAGCCCATGCTTCAAGAACAGCGTATTAACGGCAAAGGCGAACGTTACGTCATCGGCCCGACGGGGGTCGCATTGACCCTGGACGATCTGCCCCCGCCCGAAACCGAACGCTGGGTGATCCGGCGCAAGGCTGAAGTCGTTTCCGCCGTGCGCGGCGGCCTCCTGTCGCTTGAGGAGGCCTGTGCCCGCTACCGCCTGACCACCGAGGAGTTCCTCGGCTGGCAGCACTCCATCGACAGGTGGGGGATGCAGGGCCTTCGCACCACGCGGATCCAGCAGTACCGCTGATCCAGCGATCACCGGATTTCAGAAACGGCCGTGTCCGCAGGGGCGCGGCCGTTTTGCGTTCGGGTCCCGGGATCAGCCGAAGACGCGCGCCTGGGCCGGGTCGATGCCGACGCTCATGAGGTCGTCGGGACGATCCACCAGGCGGACCTGAACCGAGGTGCCATCGACCCTCAGGCGGGCTGACCACCCCTGGCCGACAAAGCGACGGTGTGAAACCGCAGCCTGCGCGCCCGGACCGGGGATCAGGGCATTAGGGCGCAACATGGCCTGGGCGTCGCCATCGGCGATGCCGGGGGCCGGCAGGGTTCCGAAGGCGGTGTGGGCGACACCGTCCGCGATGCGCGCCGGGATTACCTCGGCCTCTCCAAGCAGGCGCGCTGCCGCGATGGAAACCGGCTCGCGGTAGCAGTCTTCGGGGGTTCCCCGTTGCAGGATGCGGCCGGCGCTCATCAGAGCCAGATCATCGGCCATCTGCATGGCCTCCTCGGCATCGTGGGTGACGATCAAGACGGCGGCACCGGATTGTCTCAGGGTCGCCAGGGTCGCGGCCCGGACCTCGGCCTGGAGGTGGTGGTCCAGCCCCGAGAAGGGTTCGTCCAGGAGCACGGTGCGCGGGGCGCGCGCCAGGGCGCGGACCAGGGCCACGCGCTGTTGTTCGCCGCCGGAGAGTTCGCCGGGATAGGCGCGCGCCCGGTCCGCCAGCCGAACCGAGCCCAGCAGGTCCATGACGCGGGCGCGGCGCTCTGCAGCCGCAAGGTGAGTCAGGCCGAAGCCGACGTTGTCTTCAATCCGCAGGTGCGGGAACAGAGCATAGTCCTGGAAGACCAGGCCGATGTCGCGGCGCTCCGGCGGCAGGCGGGAGATGTCCTCTCCGGCGGCCAGGATCTGCCCGCCATCGAGCGGCTCCAGGCCTGCGATCATCCTGAGCAGGGTCGACTTGCCGCAGCCCGACGGACCGAGCAGGCAGGTGATCCGCCCCGCCTCAAGGGTCAGGCCGACCCCATCGACGGCGGTCTTGGTACCATAGCGGCGAACGGCGTCGACGACTTCGATGGCTGCGCTCATTCACGGTCTCCGGGGCGGGACTGGGACACGCGCCGCGTCAGCCATATCACCGCCGGCAAGGCAACCAGTACGATCATCAGGGACGGCCAGGCGGCCTCGCCCAGCCGCTCGTCCTTGGCATAGTAGTCGGCCATCACCGCCAGGGTGTCGAAGCCGAACGGACGCAGGATCATGGTTGCCGGCAGTTCCTTCAGGACGTCGATGAAGACCAGCAACGCGGCGGTGAACAGGGCGCCGGACGCCAGCGGCAGTTCGACCCGGCGCGCGGCACCGCCGGCCGTTTCGCCGAGGGTCCGGGCCGCAGCCCGGACGGACGGCCCGATCCGCCGCAGGCCGGCATCAATGGGTTCCAGGGCCGCCGCCATCAGGCGCGAGGCATAGGCCAGGACCAGCAGCACGATGGCCATGGCAAAACTCGATACCGTCGCGGGAAAGGCGCGCCAGATCAGACCGGCGGGGGCCAGCAGCCCGATCGCCATCACGGCCCCCGGCGTGGCGTAGCCGAGGCTGAGCAGGCCCGGCACAAATCGAGTGTTGCGGGCGCTCAGGGCGACCAGGGTGGCCAGGCCGCAGGTGAACAGCGCGGCCACGGTCCCCAGGATCAGCACATTGCGGCTGGACGAGATCAGACGCGCCAGATCGTGCTCTCGGCCCCATCCCAGCCAGGCCAGCCAGCCCAGCGGCAGCACCAGCCCCAGGCCGATCAGGGTCAGGCAGAAGGCTGTTGCGGCCCAGCCCGCCGCCCCGTGAATGTGGATCCGGTCCAGGCCGCGCCACCGCGCCTGGCCGGCCTCGCCCAGTGCCTTCTGATTGGCCCGTTCCAGCCACAGCAGGACGGCGGCTGCGGCGAGCAGGGGCAGGGCCAGCCGGGCTGCCTCGGTCGCGGAATAGAAGACCGACCAGGCCCGAACGACGCCGGTGGTCAGGGTCTGGACCGTCAGGAAGGAGGTGGCCCCGTAGTCGGCCAAGGTCTCCATCACCGCCAGGGCGATGCCGGCGGCGAGCGCCGGTCGCGCCAGGGGGAGCGCGACACGAATGAAGGCCTGGCGGTGCGTCAGTCCCAATGAGCGGGCGGCCTCGACGAGGCTGGACGACTGGTTCAGCAACGCTGCCCGAAGGGTCAGATAGACATAGGGGTAGAAGGCCAGGGTCATAACGATGGCCGCTCCCCACAGGGTCCGCATCTCGAAGGGCGGATCCCATCCGAAGGCGGCTCGCCAGGCCGTGCGGACAGGGCCGGAGACGTCAAATAGGCTGGCATAGCCATAGGCGAGCACGAACGCCGGCGCGGCCAGGGGCAGAACGAGGAGCCAGGAGAACAGTCGCCGCCCCGGAAATTCGTGCAGAGCCACCAGCCAGGCCGCCAGTCCGCCGAGCCCCCCGGTCCCGACGCCCACCAGCAAGGTCAGGGCCGCCGAGGTTCCGGCGTAGCGCCAGAAGGTCTCGGACGTCAGGCTGTCGGCCCCTTCGCCCACAGCCGTCGCCGCAACCGCGACCAGGGGCGCGATCGCGATCAGGGCCGCCACAACGGCACCCGCACGCAAGAGGGTTATTCTCGGCACTGAAAAAGGCATCCCGGGCCCGCGACTAGCACGAACCCGGGACGACGTCTGCGATCACATCGCCGATCAGCGCCACTCGGCCTGTTCGAAAATGCGCTGGGCCTCGGCCCGGTGCTCGGCATAGGCTGGCAACGGCAGCGGATCCGCCGCGTGGTGCGAATAGGCCGCGACGTCTTGCGGCAGTTCGGCCCCGGTCGCGGTCGGGAACTCATTGGTTTCCGTGGCGAAGATGCCTTGCGCCTGCGGTCCGGTCAGGAACTCCAGGAAGCGGATGGCATTGTCGCGGTTCGGCGCGTGGGCGGCCAGGCCTGCGCCCGACAGGTTGAAGTGCGACCCCTGGCCGTCGATCTGCGGAAAGGCGAGGGCGAGGTTCTCGATCACGGCGCGATCCGCCGCCTCGTCAGATTCCGCCAGACGCAGGAAATAATAGTGGTTGGTGATGGCGACCTGGCACTGGCCGGCGGCGACGGCCTTGATCTGGTCGGTATCCGAGCCCTGGGGCGGACGGGCCATGTTGGCGACGACGCCGCGCGCCCATTGCAGGGCCCGTTCGGGACCCCAGTGTTCGATCAGGGCCGACATCAGGGTCAGGTTATAGACGGCGTCCGAGGTCTGGGTGCAGACCTGCCCGTGGAAACGCGGCGAGGCCAGGTCGGCATAGTCGTCGATCTCTTCGGGGCGAACGCGGCGGGTATCATAGGCGACGATGCGGGCACGGCGCGCGATACCGAACCAGCGCCCCTCGGGGTCGCGCCACTGTTCGGGCACGCGAGCGTCGATGGTGGCGTCGTCGAACGGCACGATGAAGCCCTCATTGGCGGCTTCGCCCATGGCCCCGGCGTCCTGGATGACGACAACGTCGGCGGGGCTGGAGGCCCCTTCGGCAGCCAGTCGGGCCAGAAGTTCCGGTGCCCGCGCCTCAATCTTGCGGATGGCGATGCCGGTCTCGCAGGTGAAGGCCGCATAGATGGCGTCGTCCGAGGCATAGTGGCGCGCCGTGTAGAGGTTCACAGCGCCGCCGGTGGCTGCCACGCAGTCGGCCTGGGCCGTTTCGGTCTGGGAGCCGTTGGGCTGGCAGGCGGCCAGGACGGCGGCGCTGGCAAGAAGGGCCGCGGCGGAAAAGCGTTTCATCATGATCAATCCCTGGATGGCGAGGGGCGAGTCTCGCACAAATGCGAATGTCTCGCAACTAAGAGAGTCGTCTCAGCTTTCACCGACGGACGCCGTGTTGGTCGAGACGAAACGAGAATCCATTGCTATGGAATGGGCATGACGCGGGCAAGTTTCCGAGTTGAGGGGGGAAATGACGATCGGCCGGCGCTGGTGCTGGCCGGTGACTGGACTTCACGCACCCTGGGTCGACTGCCTCAGGAGCTGAAGGCCCAGTTGCGCGGGCGAACCCTTCACGCCGTCGACATCTCCGAGCTGGGCCGTTTCGACACCGCCGGGGCCCTGGCCATCGTCCAGGCCCATGAAGACCGCCTGCCCAAGCTGGGCTGGCAGGGACGCCCCGAAGTCGAGCGTATGGTTCAGGTCGTCGAGGAGCTGGAGCGGCATGCCGTCGAGCCGCCCCGCAAGGCCGATGTCCTGACCCGGTTCTTCGCGCGGGTCGGTCGCGGGGTCTATGATTTCGGGGCGGAAGCCTGGGAGGCCTTCGCCTTCCTCGGCGAGCTTCTGATGGCCGTGCTTCGCACCCTCGCCAATCCGGCCAAGATCCGCTGGGCGGCCTGGTTCAGCCAGGCCGACCACGCGGGGCTGGACGCCATTCCCATCGTGCTGGTGACGACCTTTTTCATCGGGGCCGTCGTGGCCTTCATCGGGGCCGACCTGCTGACCGATTTTGGGGCCGGGGTCTTCGCGGTGCAACTGATCGGCGTGGCCGTCTTTCGTGAGTTCGCGGTGGTCATCACGGCGGTGCTGCTGGCCGGTCGGTCGGCCTCGTCCTTCGCCGCCGAGATCGGCTCGATGAAGATGAACCAGGAGGTCGATGCCATGCGGGTCATGGGCGTCGACCCGTTCCAGGCCCTGGTGGTGCCGCGGCTGGCGGCCCTGGTCCTGATGCTGCCGCTGCTGACCTTCCTGGCCATGGTGTCGGGCCTGGTCGGCGGCATCGTGGTGACCTGGTCACAGCTGAACCTAGGGCCGTCGTTCTTTCTGCAGAGGCTGGTGCTGGATGGTTACATGCCCCAGCACATGCTGGCCGGGATGGTGAAGGCCCCGGTCTTTGCCATCGTGGTGGCGACCATCGGATGCCGCCAGGGCATGGCCGTTGGTGGCGATGTCGAGAGCCTGGGCAAGCGCGTGACCGCTGCCGTCGTCCAGGCCATTTTCGCCATCATCGCCCTGGATGCGGTGTTTGCCCTCCTGTTCATGAGGATCGGGCTGTGAGCGAGGCTACGCTCCGCAGTCAGGCTGATCGCCCGCCGCCCATCGAGGTCAGGGGGCTTCTCAACACCTTCGGGGATCGCAAGATCCACGAGGACCTCGACCTGACGGTGCGCGCCGGTGAGGTGCTGGGGGTCGTCGGCGGTTCCGGCACGGGCAAGACGGTGCTGCTGAACTCGATCCTCGGGCTGCGAGAGCCGACTGCCGGAACCGTCAAACTGTTCGGAGAAGACACGGCCCATATGACACGGGCCGAGCGCGACGACATCGAGAAGCGCTGGGGCGTTCTGTTCCAGCACGGCGCGCTGTTCTCATCGCTGACCGTGCTTGAAAACGTGGCCTCGCCACTGGTCGAGCATTCCGGCCTGGCCGCTTCGACCATCCGCGAACTGGCCGAGATGAAGATTGCGATGGTGGGGCTGGGGCCGGAATCCCATTATCTCAAGCCGGCCGAGCTCTCCGGCGGCATGAGGAAGCGGGTCGGGCTGGCACGGGCGCTGGCGCTGGATCCCGAACTGCTGTTTCTGGATGAGCCGACGGCCGGCCTGGACCCCATCGGCGCAGCGGCTTTTGACGATCTGATCCTGGAACTTCAGGAAAACCTCGATCTGACGGTTTTCATGATCACGCACGATCTGGATAGCCTCTATGCGATCTGTGACCGGATCGCCGTGCTTGCGGACAAGCGCGTCGTGGAGGTGGCACCGCCCGAGGAACTGGAGCGGTCGGACCATCCCTGGATCAGGGAGTATTTCCTGGGGCCACGCGGACGCGCGGCCCGGGCTGCGGAAGGAAACGGCTGATGGAACGCAATGCCCACTATGCCGCCGTCGGATTGGCGACCGTGACCCTGATGGTTGCGCTGGCGGTTTTTGTCGTCTGGCTGGCACGGTTTTCGTTCCATGAGGAGTACGACATCTATGATGTGCTGTTTACCGACCCGGTGCGCGGCCTGTCGGTCGGCGGCGAGGTGCATTTCAACGGCATCCGCGTCGGCGAGGTGACCGACCTGACGCTGGATCGGGAGACCGGCAACCAGGTGGTCGCGCGTATCCGGCTGGATGAAGGCATCCCCGTCCGCATCGACAGCCGCGCCCAGCTCGAGCCGCTGGGCATCACCGGCGTCAACTACATCCAGATCACCTCGGGGACGCCTGACGGGCCGATGCTGATGGATCAGTTTCCGGCCGGAGTGACCCCGGTGATCCAGAGCCAGCCCAGCCCGATTGCCGAGCTGCTCCAGGGGTCCGGCAATGTGCTGGCCCAGTCCGTCGATGCCCTGAACCGGATCAACCGGGTTCTGTCCGATGAGAATATCCGCGCCTTCACCTCGACCATCGACAAT
>CAUJHO010000058.1 GCA_963205025.1 Pseudomonadota bacterium
CACCTGCTGGGGCGCGGGGGCCGCTTGGGGCCGGCCCGTTGGTGGGGCCGCCACGGCCGGTCGTTCTCAGAATGGAAACTCTCTCATGAATCGGTCGACCGTGCTGGCTGGTCTGATGGTTCTGGCGGCAGCTTCGAGCGCTGCCGCCCAGAATCGCCGGGCCGCTCCCGCCCGCCCCTCCTTGCCCGTGATCGAGCAGGCCGCTTGCCCGCAGGGATCCTATTCGGTGATCCGCGCTCCGGACGGGGCCAGTGTCAGCGTCTTGTTCCACGACTTCTCGGCCGAATCTTCGCGCGCCGGTCAGATCTCGCGAACGACATGCCGCATTGAGATCCCTCTGGCGGTTCCCGCCGGCTATTCAGCGGGCCTGACCAGTGTGGACTATCGCGGGTTCGCCGTGTTGGGGGTGAGCCAGGCCGCCGAGGTTGCCGTCGACTATGAGGTCGGACGAGGCAATCGCGCGCCGCGTTTCCAACGCCAGCTGCAAGGCGCTCAGCAGGGCGATTTCGTCTTCACCGACAGGTTGCCGCCGGGGCGGATGCGCTCGGTCGGGTGTGGTTCGTCCGGTCCCGCCGCGTCGGTCCTGGCGATCAACGCCGCCCTGACGCTAACGGATCGGGGAACGGGCGACCAAGCTATGATCGCTCTGGACAGTGCCGACCAAGCGACAAAAGGCGCGCTGCGCTACCGGTTTGATGTGCGGCCCTGTCCGCGCGGTGGCCGGATGACGACGACCGCCGAAATCGCGTCGGAATAGCGATCAGGGCTCGATGGATTGCGGCTTGCGCAGGAAGTAGATGCCGACGGCCAGCAGCACGAAGGTCGAGACGACCGCCCCCATGAAGTTGCCGCGCGGATAGAGCCACATGGTGAAGAACAGGACGATGGCCGCCAGGCCCAGCGAGCACCACTTGGCCAGGGAGATAAAGCCCAGATAGGTCTTCTCGTGCTCGACGATCTCCATGTCGCCGTGGGTGTAGTCGCTGTCTTTTGAGGCGGGGCCGGCCATCGGGCGGTCTCTCCAAGGGGATCGAAATCGGGGCGGACTATAGCGGCGGATCGGGACGGCTCAAGCCCGCTCTAGCCGTAAAAGCTGCGGTACCAGTCGACAAAGCGCGGAATGCCGTCCTCAAGCTTGACCTTGGGATCATAGCCAGTGAGGGCCCTGAGCGCCGATACGTCGGCGAAGGTGGCGGTGACGTCGCCCGGCTGCATCGGCCGCATGATCTTGACCGCCTTGCGGCCCAGCGCGGTCTCCAAGGTCGAGATCATGTCCATCAGGCCGACCGGGCGGCTGTCGCCGATGTTGAGAATGCGGGGCTGATCGCCCGGCGGCGGCCGGTCCAGCACCCCGACGATGCCGTCGACGATATCGTCCACATAGGTGAAGTCGCGCGCCATGCGCCCCTCGCCGTAAACCTCGATGGGTTCGCCCGCGAGGATCTTCTGGGTAAAGCTGAAGTAGGCCATGTCGGGCCGGCCCCAGGGTCCATAGACGGTGAAGAACCTGAGGCCCGACTGCGGCAGGCCATACAGCTTGGCATAGCTGTGGCTCATCAGTTCGCAGGATTTCTTGGTCGCTGCATAGAGCGACACAGGGGCCGAGGTCGGGTCGTTCTCGGAAAACCCCGATCCATCCAGCGGACGGTCGCCATAGACCGAGCTGGACGAGGCATAGACCAGATGCTCGACGTCGTTGTGGCGCGCGGCCTCCAGCACGCTGAGGTGGCCGGCCAGATTGGCCTTCTGATAGGCGAAGGGATTTTCGATCGAGTAGCGGACGCCGGCCTGGGCGGCCAGGTGGATGATCCGTCTGGCGCCCGTCTCGCGGACCAGGGCGGCAAAGGCCTCGGCGTCGGCAATGTCCATCCGCACCATGCGAAAGGCGGGGTTCTGCTCAAGCCGTTCGGTGCGGGCGGGTTTCAGAGCCGGATCATAGTAGGTGTTGTAATTATCGACGCCGACAACGGTTTCGCCGCGATCCAGCAGCCGCCGGGCGGTGTGCATTCCGATGAAGCCGGCGGCCCCGGTCACGATCACGGTCATGGCTGTTTCCTAGTGTGAAGCGCGCGCCCCGCCTAGTGCCGAACTTGCCGGTCGGCGCGGGGGCCGCTAGCCAAGGGCCATGGCGGTGATGGTCATCTTCGGGCTGGGATATCTGGGTGAGGCCGTGGCGCGCCAGGCCGAGGCGGCGGGCTGGACCATCCGGGCGACCTCGCGCGACCCCGAACGTGGCCTGATCGATCCGACCGATCCCAAGGCCCTGGGCACGGCGCTGGACGGAGCCGAGGCGCTTCTGGTCACCGCCGCCCCGACCGGGGCCGGCTGTCCCGGCCATGCCGCCCTGGCACCGCTGCTGGCAGACGTTGCGCCGCCCTGGATCGGCTATGTCTCGTCCACCGCCGTCTATGGTGACCGCGGCGGCGGCTGGGTGTTCGAGGATGCGGCGCTGAATGCCGCCTCGATTGGCGGTGCCCGCCGGGTGGCGGCAGAGCGGGCCTGGCTAGGCCATGGGGCCCACATCTTCCGGCTGCCGGCCATCTATGGCCCCGGGAGATCAACGGTTGACCGCCTGCGAGCGGGCACGGTCCGGCGTGTCAACAAGCCGGATCAGATCTTCAACCGGATCCATGTCGAGGATGCTGCCGCCGGCATTCTGGTAGCCCTGGTGCGCCCGTCGCCTGGACGGGCCTGGAACCTGACCGACGACGACCCGTCCTCGATGGAGGCGGTGATCGAGGCCGCCTGCGCGCGCCTGGGCCTGCCGCTGCCGCCCGAGACGGACCTGAACGATCCCTCGGTGACCGAGGCGATGCGCGGCTTCTATCTGGACTGCAAGCGGGTCTCGAACGCCCGGGCCAAGGCCGAGCTGGGCTGGCGGCCCCGTTATCGGACCTGGCGCGACGGTCTGGAGGCCCTCATCGCGCAAGCTTGACCGAAGGGCAGTTGAGCCGGCCCGCGCACAGGGCTAAGGCAGGATCATGCCCGACATTACCGACAAGCAGTTTTTCACCGAAGACGAGGCCCTGGATTTCCACCGGCTGCCGAGGCCCGGCAAGCTGGCGGTCCAGCCGACCAAGCCGATGGCGACCCAGCGCGATCTGTCGCTGGCCTATTCGCCGGGCGTGGCGGTGCCGGTTCTGGCCATCGCGGCCGATGAGGACCTCGCCTACGACTATACGTCCAAGGGCAATATGGTCGCTGTCATCTCGAACGGCACGGCCATTCTGGGCCTCGGCAATCTGGGGGCCATGGCCTCCAAGCCGGTGATGGAGGGCAAGAGCGTCCTGTTCAAACGCTTTGCCGACGTCGACAGCTTCGATGTCGAGGTCCAGACCACCGACCCCGATGAGTTCATCACCGTCGTCAAGAACATCGGCGCGACCTGGGGCGGGATCAATCTGGAGGACATCAAGTCCCCGGAGTGTTTCGTCATCGAAAGCCAGCTTCAGGACCTGCTGGACGTTCCGGTCTTCCACGACGACCAGCACGGCACCGCCATCATCTCGACGGCGGGGCTGATCAATGCGGTCGAGATCGCCGGAAAGAAGCTGGAGGACGTCAAGGTCGTGCTGGTCGGGGCCGGGGCGGCGGGCCTGTCGTCGATCGGCCTGATGAAGTCGATCGGCGTGCGGGCGGAAAATACGGTCATCGTTGACCGCGACGGCGTGGTCTACAAGGGCCGCGACAATGTCGACCAGTGGAAGGCCGCCCACGCCACCGACACGCCGCACCGCACCCTGGCCGAGGCTATGGTCGGGGCCGATGTGGTGCTGGGCCTGGCCGCCAAGGGGGCCATCACCAAGGAGATGGTCGCCTCCATGGCCCCGCGCCCGATCATCTTCGCCATGGCCAATCCCGATCCCGAGATCACGCCCGAGGAAGTCCAGTCGGTGCGCGACGACGCCATCATCGCCACGGGCCGGTCGGACTATGCCAACCAGGTCAACAATGTGCTGGGCTTCCCCTACATCTTCCGTGGGGCCCTGGATGTGCGCGCCCGACAGGTGAACCACGAGATGAAGGTAGCCTGTGCCCGCGCGCTGGCGGCGCTGGCGCGCGAGGATGTGCCCGATGAGGTCGCCATCGCCTATCGGGGCCGCAAGCTGAAGTTCGGGCCGGACTACATCATTCCCGCCCCGTTCGATCCGCGCCTGATCTGGTACATCCCGCCGTTCGTGGCCCAGGCGGCGATGGACACCGGCGTCGCCCGCAAGCCCATCGAGGACATGGAGGCCTACCGGGTCGAACTGCGCCAGCGCGTCGATCCGTCCGCCGCCCTGATGCAGAAGATTTCGTCGGCGGTTCGCGGCGAACCCAACAAGCGGGTTGTCTTTGCCGAGGGTGAGGAGCCCCAGGTCATCCGGGCCGCCTACGGCTTCAAACAGGCCAATCTGGGCACGCCGATCCTGATCGGGCGCGAGGAGCTGATCCGTCAGAACGCGCACGAGGCCGGGCTGAACTTCGACGAGCTGGGCATCGAGATCACCAATGCCAAGGTCTCGGACAAGAACAGCCTGTACACCGACTGGCTCTACAACCGGTTGCAGCGGCGCGGCTATCTGCGCCGTGACGTCCAGCGGATGATCAACCAGGACCGCAACTATTTCGGCGCGACCATGTGCGCGCTGGATGACGCTGACGCCATGGTCACGGGCGTGACCCGCAACTTCAACATGGCGCTGCGTGAAGTTCGCCGCGTGCTGGATGTGACCGACCGGATGATCGGCCTGTCCATCGTCCTGGCCAAGGGCCGCACCCTGTTCGTGGCCGACACCTCGATCCATGAACTGCCGACGGCGGATGACCTGGCCGAAATCGCCGTCAAGGCGGCCAATACGGTGAGGAAGCTGGGGCGGGTCCCGCGCGTGGCCTTCCTCAGCTATTCGACTTTCGGCAATCCCCCGGGTGACCGCTCGGAGAAGGTGCGCGAGGCCATTCGCATCCTCGACAATATGGGCGTCGATTTCGAATACGAGGGCGAGATGCCGCCGGACCTGGCGCTGGATCCGGCCCAGCGGGCCAACTATCCGTTCATGCGCCTGTCCAAGGACGCCAATGTCCTGGTCATGCCGGCCATCCATTCGGCGGCGATCTCGACCCAGCTGGTTCAGGCCCTGGGGGCCGCCACCGTGATCGGCCCGATCCTGGTGGGGCTGGAGAAGTCTGTCCAGATCGTGCCGCTGGGTGCGTCGGTGACCGAAATCATCACTGCCGCCACCTTCGCCGCCTATGAGGAAAGCGTCGTCGAGGCGGATTAGGTCGGGGCTATTCCGACGGGGCCGTCGGGGCGGTGTCTCCCGGCAGGGCGCGTTGGCTGCGCGACTCTCGAATCCACTCCAGGACGCAGAACACCACGGCGATACTGCCGAGCCAGGCAGCGATGACAAACACCGGCGCGAATCCCTGCTGGTCGATCATCTCGCCCAGCGGCGCCCGGCCGAGTGTCCCGATCAGCAGGGCCAGCGAGGTGAAGACGGCGAACTGGACCGCGCCGAACATTCGGCTCGACAGGGCTGAAAGGTAGGCCACAAAAGCCGTGCCGGCGATGCCGCTGGCCAGATTCTCGCCGGTGATGGCGAGCATCAGCCGGGCCATGGGCTCGCCTACGCCGAACACCCCGAACAGCCCGTATAGCCCCGTCGCCTGCATGAAGCCGCCGATCACGGGCGCGCCCATGGCGAGGTCGGCGAAGAGCAGATTGGTCAGCGCCGCCAGGATGGCCCCCAGGGTCAGGGTAGCCATTCGCCCCAGGGTCAGCAGCATCCATCCGCCCAGGGCGATGCCCAGAATTGTCACAATGACCCCGAAGGTCTTGGATGCCAGGGCCACTTCGACCAGCGTATGGCCCAGCGCCCCGCCCTCGGCCCCCATGTAAAAGGGATAGGCGAAACTGCCCCAGATGCTGTCGGTCAGGCGATAGCTCAGGATCAAGGCCAGAACCAGGATTGCGGCCCCCTTGAGACGCCCCATCAGCTCGGTCAAGGGCGCGAGAATTCGGTCATAGAGGGTGTCCAGGATCGACGATCCAGCCGCCGCCGCGGTCGTCGATTTCTGGGAAATGAAGGCGGCGAGCGCACAGGGCAGCAGCACGGCGGCGGCGATGATCCATGGCCCGGTGGAACTGGTGAATTCGCCCGCGCTGGGTGGTTCGGCCTCCGTCAGGGCGCGGACCATGAACTGTATGATCTGAAAGGCGGCCCAGGCCCAGCCGGCCAGGACGGCGATGAGAGCGATGTTGCGAAGGCGATCGGATCCCCGCCGTTCCTGTTGAACGGCGAGCTGGGGGGCGGGCTCGGGCTCGGGAGCAATGAGGCTTCCAACCAGGCCCAGACCCATCAGGAGCGCCCCCACCACATAGACGCCCGGCCAACCTATGGCCGCCGCCAGCAACAGGGCGCCGGCGGCTCCGGCCAGGGCGGCGATGCGATAACCGAATTGATAGATAGAGCTGAGCAGATCGATGGGGGCCCCCTCGCCGGCCACCTCGATCCTCCAGGCGTCGATGACGATGTCCTGCGTGGCCGAGGCGAAGGCCGCCAGCGCCGCAGCAGCCGCCATGGCCGCCACGCCGCCGGGGGCCTCGGGGTGAGAGGTGGCCACCACCATGAGGGCAGCGGCGATGATGAACTGCAGCGTGACCATCCAGCCGCGTCGGCGTCCCAGCCGCCCGATAACAGGCAACTTTGAACTCATGGCCGGCGACCATAGGAACTTGAAGGCATAGGCCAGGCCGACCCAGGACAGGACGCCGATGGTCGAGGCTGTCACCTCCGCTGCGGTGAGCCAGGCGTTCAGGGTACCGGTGACGAGCACGAAGGGCAGGCCCGCCGAGAAACCGAGCAGGAGCATGGCCAGGGTCCGCCGATCCGTGAAGGCGGCGCGCAGGATGCCGAGACCCTTGGGCTTCTCGGCGGTTGATGTGGCGGTCATGGGCGCAGGCTCCCCGTGTGGGCGCCCTGTGCGCCGCAGATCAGGAGGCCAGCTTTACCCGACTGTCACGCTTCGTCCAGCGGGCCAGGGTGGCACGCAGCTGTTCGGCGTCGATGGGCTTGGCCAGGTGATCGTTCATGCCGGCGTCCAGACAGGCCCGGCGGTCCTCGGCAAAGGCATTGGCGGTCAGGGCGACGATGGGGGTGTCGTCGCCGCGGTCGCGCACCTGGCGGGTGGCGGCCACGCCGTCCATACCGGGCATGCGTATGTCCATCAGCACCAGGTCGTAGCGGGCGCGGGCCATGGAGGCGACGGCCTCTTCGCCCGAGGCCGCCGTTTCGACCGCGCACCCCTCCCGCTGCAGCAGGGTTCGGGCGAGCAGGGCATTGACCGGATTGTCCTCGGCCAGCAGCACCCTGAGGCTGGCGAACCGAGGCCTGGCGACGCGCTCATCGTCGTGGCCCTGGGCCGGGGCCAGGCCCGGCGCGATCTGGAGAACGGTCGCGAGCCGCTCGATCAGCGAGGTCCGCCGCAGGGGCTTGATCAGATAGCCGGCGAAGCCGAGATCGCGGTAGCGCTGGATCAGATCGCGGTCGTCCGGGCGCAACAGGATGACACCGTGGCCAACCGGCGGCACCTCGGCCAGGGCGGTTCCCTCCGCCGCGGCATGGTCGACCAGCACGATGTCGGGCTGCGCCTCGGCGACGTCCAGACACCGGCCGCCCGAGGCCTCGACCAGGGCTGCGGCTGATTGCCGGATGAAGGGGTTCGGAGAGCTGACGGCGACCTTGATCTGATCCAGAGACGGACGATCAGGCACAGCCGAGGGCGGCGCGGCGTCGAACACCGCCTCAACAAAAAAGCGCGCGCCGCCGGTCGGGGCATCCTCGACGCCGGCGTGTCCGCCTAGGCCCCTGGCCAGCCGGTCGACGACAGCGAGGCCCAGGCCGGTGCCGCCATGGCGGGTGGCGTCGTCGGTGACGACATGGCCGAACTGTTCGAACACGCGGGCGCGAGCCTCAGGCGGCACGCCGGGGCCGCTGTCATCGACGATGAAGCGCAATACCGGGCGGGCATCAGGGCCGCCGACGCGGGTCACGGCGATATGGACGCCGCCGGTCTCGGTGAACTTCACCGCATTGCCGGCCAGGTTGAACAGGACCTGACGCAGCCGCCCGTCGTCGGACAGGACGTCGGGGGCGTCAGGGTCGACTGTCCAGACGATCTCCAGGCCCTTGTCGTGAGCCCGGGGGCCGAGCAGTTCGGCGACACCCTGGACCAGGGCTTCCAGATCGACCGGGGACGTATCGAACTCGACCTTGCCGGCTTCCAGCCGGGCATAGTCGAGCAGATCATTGACCAGACCCAGCAGATGCTCGGCCGAGTCGCGGGCCGCCGTGGCATAGGCCGTCTGGGCGCCATCCAGCCGTGTGCGCGACAACAGGCCCAACATGCCGACAACGCCATTCAGCGGCGTGCGCATTTCGTGGCTCATCAGGCGCAGGAACTCG
Source organism: Pseudomonadota bacterium (assembly GCA_963205025.1). Taxonomy (GTDB): domain Bacteria; phylum Pseudomonadota; class Alphaproteobacteria; order Caulobacterales; family Caulobacteraceae; genus Brevundimonas. The sequence goes on from CAUJHO010000058.1 coordinate 8,445, forward strand.
GCCCCACTGCCGGTGTCGGGCGCGGTGATGTCCTGGGGTCTGGTCTTCACCCGTCTGGCCATGCGTGTTCTGGCTCCTTGAGGCCATCATGCACATGCGGGATTAACGGGCGCTCAAGGCGGGCGTTGGAGTGGCTGAAAAAGTCGGCACGATCATCTCATGGGCCGGGCGCCGATAGGCCAGGGCTTCGGCGATATGGCGGCGAAGGACGCCGTCGGCCCCTTCCAGGTCGGCGATGGTGCGGGCCAGGCGCAGGGTCCGGGTCCATCCGCGTGCCGTCAGGTTGCCGGCCTCGCCGGCGCGGATCAGCAGGTCGCGGCCCGGCTGATCGGGGGCCGCGATCCGGTCGAGCGTTTCCCCCGAGGCCCGTGCGTTCAACGATTGATCAACCGGCAATCCGAGATCGCGCGCCCGCTCGGAGGCCAGATCGCGAGCGAGCGTGACCCGGGCGGCGGCCTCAGCTGTGCCTTCCGCCGGGGACGGCAGGGCCATGTCGGCGGCGGTGACGGCCGGAGCCTCGACCTGCAGGTCGATGCGGTCGAGCAGCGGCCCGGACAATCGGCCCTGATAGTCCCGCTGACAGCGCGGGGCCTTGCCGCAAGCCCCCTTGCCGGCCCCGCCGAGGCCACAGCGGCAGGGGTTCATGGCCGCCACCAGCTGGAACCGGGCCGGATAGCGGACATGGGCATTGGCGCGGGCGACCGTCACCTCGCCGGTTTCCAGCGGCGTTCTGAGGGAATCCAGGGCCTGGGGGCTGAACTCGGGCAGCTCATCCAGGAACAGCACGCCGTTGTGGGCCAGGGAGACCTCGCCGGGCTTGGCCTTGATCCCGCCGCCGGTCAGGGCCGCCATGGAGGCCGAATGGTGCGGACTGCGAAAGGGCCGGGCCTGGGTCAGGGCTCCGCGCGCGATCATCCCGGCCAGCGACCAGACCATCGAAGTTTCCAGGAGTTCAGGCGGGGTCAGGGGCGGCAACAAGCCCGGCAACCGCGCCGCCAGCATCGACTTGCCTGACCCTGGCGGCCCGACAAGCATCAGATTGTGACCCCCGGCAGCGGCGACCTCCAGCGCCCGCTTGGCCATTTCCTGACCTCTGACCTCCTTCAGGTCGGGCGCGCCTTCGCCGATCAGGGCGGGGCCGGGCTCAGGCCGGCTCATGACCTGGGTGCCGCGAAAATGATTGACCACCGCGATCAGCGAGCGTGGCGCCAGGATCGCCAGATCTCCGGCCCAGGCGGCCTCGGGGCCGTTGGCCTCCGGGCAGATCAGGCCCAGATCCATTGACGCCACCGCCACGGCGGCGGGCAGGGCCCCGGCCACGGGCGCGATCCGTCCGTCCAGCCCCAGTTCGCCGACCGCCGCCCAGCCATCGAGCGCGTCGAGCGGCAGGATCCCCATGGAGGCCAAGAGCGCCAGGGCGATGGGAAGGTCGAAATGGCTGCCCTCCTTGGGCAGGTCGGCGGGGGCCAGATTGGCCACAACCCGCTTTGCCGGAAAGGCCAGGCCGATGCCTGCCAGGGCTCCACGCACCCGTTCGCGGCTCTCGGCGACGGCCTTGTCGCCCAGGCCGACGACCTGAAAACTGCCTTGCTGACCGGAGGTCGAGGTCACCTCGACGTCGACGCGCCGGGCCTCCACCCCCTCAAACGCCACGGTGACAACCTTGGCGAACATGTCAGCCTCCAATCCCGCCCTGGGATTGCAGAACAAAATACGAACAACGCGGGTCCGTCAAGCCCGATCGAGCGCCGTCCAGCCGAAGTCGAGCAGGGGGCGGGCGTCGGCGGCCAGCCCCGCAACGACGTCAGGCAGGTCGGAGGCGAGCACCTCGGCCTCACCCAGGGGCCGCGACACGATCCAGCGCGTCCGTTTGATCGCGGCCTCGATCGGGGTGCCGGCCTGGACCTCAAACCCCCTGGGCATGCGTTTGGCCGGTGTGCCCGGATCGAGCCTCAGTCCGGCCCTGGCCAGCGCCGATTCGACCCTGGCCCAGCCGGCTGGGTCGCGGGCGATGGCGGCGCGGATCGCGTCGATGTCGGCTCGTTCATCCAGATAGAAGCCGACAGCGGCGAACGGGCCATGACCGTGCGGTTCGTCCGGCAGGGCCAGGGGGTCGATGCCGCCCACGGGCTCCGGTTCGATATGGATATAGACCATGCCGGGGCTCATCCGCTGACCGTCGCGGGTCAGGGTGCCGGACACATGGGCCTTATAGGGCCGCTTGTCCTTGGAGAAGCGGGTGTCGCGGTGGAGGCGGAACTGGCTGGATTTTGGATCGCCCGCCAGAGGCAGGCCGCGGGCCGCCATCGCCTTTGACGTCGCGATGATCAGGGCGGCCAGACCCGGTTTGAGCTGGTCGTCATAGACCGCACGATTCTCGTTGAACCAGTCCCGATCATTATGAGCCGCCAGGCCGCGCAGGAAGGCCAGCCCCTCAGGCGTGAATCCGGTAAACCCGTCCATCATCAAGGCGCTCCATTGCCGCGAAACAGCCTATTCCCGACCCGCGCGCGCGTCAGCCCGGAATTGCTTGAGCCGGCGGGCCTGATCCGCCACCCTGTGCGCCTTCATGAACGCCCCCTCGCCCCCGCCCGTCCCCATCGACGCCAGCCCGATGATGGCCCAGTACCTGGCCGCCAAGGCGCGCCAGCCCGACGCCCTGCTGTTTTTCCGCATGGGTGACTTCTACGAGCTGTTCTTCGAGGATGCCGAGACGGCCGCCGGGGTACTGGGCATCACCCTGACGCGGCGCGGCAAGCATCAGGGCGGTGACATCCCCATGGCCGGGGTGCCGGTCCATGCGGTCGACGGCTATCTGGCGCGGCTGATCCGGGCCGGGTTCAAGGTCGCGGTCTGCGAACAGATGGAAGATCCCGCCGAGGCCAAGAAGCGCGGCTCCAAATCTGTGGTCCGGCGTGATGTGGTGCGGGTGGTGACGCCCGGCACCCTGACCGAGGACAGTTTGCTCGACGCCGGCCGCGCCAACCGGCTGGCGGCGGTGGCGGTGCGCGGCGACCGGGCGGCCCTGGCGACGGTCGAGATTTCCACCGGCGAGGTCGAGAGCCTGGCGGTGGCGCGCGATCAGCTGGGGGCGGCCCTGGCCTCGGTGCGCCCCTCCGAGACCCTGGCGGGGGATCGCCTGTGTGCCGCCGAGGCCGTGGCGGCGGCGCTGAAGGCGTCGGGCGGCGTGGTTCAGCCGATGGCCCAGGCCCTGGCCGAGTCGGGCGCGGCGCGCGATCGGGTCGAGCGGCTCTACGGGGCCTCGACGCTGGACGGCTTCGGCGATTTCGAGCCGGCCGAGGTGGCGGCGCTCGGCCTGATTGCCGCCTATATCGAGACGACCCAGGCCGGCAAGCTGCCGGCTCTGAAGGCCCCGCGCCGGCTGGCTGAGGCCGGCTTCATGGCGATCGATCAGGCGACGCGGGTGTCCCTCGAAATCGACCGGACCCAGACGGGGGGTCGTGAGGGCTCCTTGATCGCCGCCATCGACCGCACGGTGACGGCCCCGGGCGCACGCCGCCTGACCGAGCGTATCAGCCGGCCGCTGTCGGACCCGGGGGCCATCGCGGCCCGGCTCGATGCCGTCGGCTGGCTGCATCAGCGGCGCGATCTTCGCCGCGCCCTGCGCCAGGCCCTGAAGGGGGCCCCCGATCTGGCCCGGGCGCTGTCGCGACTGGCGCTGGGGCGCGGCGGGCCGCGCGATCTGGCGGCGCTGCGCGACGGTCTGGACCGGGCCGATCAGGTCCTGACGTTGCTGGCGGCGGATGCCGCATCGCTCGATGGCCCGCCGCCTGAGATTTCCCGGGCGCTGGACGCCCTCGCGTCCACGGACCTCGTCTCGTCCCTGAAGGCCGACCTTCAGACCGCCCTGATCGAACAGCCCGGTCACCTGGCTCGCGACGGGGGCTTCGTGGCACCTGGCTGGTCGGACGATCTGGACGCCGCCCGGACGCTGCGCGACGATTCCCGCAAGGTGATCGCCGACCTTGAGGCACGCTACCAGACTGACAGCGGACTGCCATTCCGTGCCAAACACAATGCGGTGCTGGGATATTTTCTGGAGATCGCCTCCAAGCACGGCGAAGACCTGGTTCGACAGGGGGCTGACACAGGCTTCATCCATCGTCAGACCCTGGCCAACCAAATGCGCTTCACCACGGTCGAGCTGGCCGAATTGGATGCGAAGATCGCCCAGGCCGGCGACCGGGCCCTGGCCATGGAAATCGAGATTTTCGACGACCTTAGGCAGCGGGCTGTCAATCTGGCGGAGGCCTTGCAGGGCAAGGCTGAAGCCCTGGCCGAGCTGGATGTCACAGCAGCCCTGGCGGAATGGGCCGAAGAGGCGCGCTGCGTCCGGCCTGCGGTGGATCGGTCGGCGGTCTTTGCGGTCGAGGCCGGTCGCCATCCGGTCGTCGAGGCGGCGGTGACGCGCGAGGGCGATCCCTTCACGCCGAACGCCTGTCACCTCGATGGTGCGGGCGAACTCTCCAAGCGGCTGATGATCGTGACCGGCCCGAACATGGCGGGTAAGTCGACCTTCCTGCGCCAGAACGCGCTGCTGGCCGTGCTGGCCCAGGCCGGCTGTTTCGTGCCGGCGGCCTCGATGCGGCTGGGCGTCGTCGATCGGCTGTTCAGCCGCGTCGGGGCGGGCGACGACCTGTCGCGGGGGCGTTCGACCTTTATGACCGAGATGGTCGAAACGGCTGCCATCCTGACCCAGGCGACCGATCGCTCGCTGGTGGTTCTGGACGAGATCGGGCGCGGCACCGCCACCTATGACGGCCTGGCCATCGCCTGGGCCTGCGCCGAATATCTGCACGACCAGGCCCGCTGCCGGACCCTGTTCGCGACCCACTATCATGAGCTGGCCCGACTGGAGGGGCGGCTGGAGCATCTCGGCAATCTGTCGATGCGGGCTCGGGAGTGGAACGGGGAACTGGTGTTTCTGCACGAGGCGGGGCCCGGGGCGGC
>CAUJHO010000059.1 GCA_963205025.1 Pseudomonadota bacterium
CTCCCGGCTCGGCCCGCGGGCCCGCGTGGCCTTGATGTCGGATCAGCAGGCCTTCCTGAGGCTGCGAGAGCTTATCCATGATCGCCGCGATGATCCCGTCATGGCCGACTACGGAGGCATCGGGGACCAGATGGCCGGACGAACCAGCTTTCTGGACTCGGTCGAGGCTCCGCACGGACCCGGCCTCGTGGGCATCTGGGGCAATCTGTACGGATCGGTCGAGGTTCGCGACGCCGGCAATGGGCGGCTGATCGCCGAGATTGCGACGGTCAATCCTGAGGCGGCGCGCTGGATCTGTGAGGTGGAGATCAGGGCTGTGCCGCGTCGCGGTCGCCTGACCGGACGTCCCGACGGTCAGGGGTCGGTGACGGTCAGCCTGGAGCGCGGCGACGGCTTTCTTCGCGTGACCGAGACCTGGCCGGACGGCGAACGGGGCCAGCCCGACTATTGCGGGAACAACGGCTTCGTGGCGGGAGACTACCTCCCGGTGCGCGCGCCGTAGGCCCCCGGAGGGGAGACTGATCGGGCTTTGGGGCCGGCCAATCGGCGAGACAGAGATGTCGCCGGTGTGTTCGTCCGTGGACGAGGGCGCAGGGACTCGTCTAGAGGAGGCCCGACGTCGGCCCAGGAGAGTTCCGCGTGATGAAGTGGTTTCAGACCTTGCTGCCGCGCGAGGACAGATTCTTCGATATGTTCGAGGCCCACGCCGGAACCCTGGTCAGCGGTGCCGACGCCATGCGCAAGGCGCTCAACGGCGGGGCCGAGACGGCCAAATGGTGCGAGCAGATCGTCGTTGACGAACATGCCGCCGACGACATTGCCCGCGAAGTCCTGCACGCCGTGCGGCGCAGCTTCATCACCCCGTTTGACCGCTCGGACATCCGTGGCCTGACCAATTCGCTCGATGACACCATCGATCAGATGCAGAAAACGGCCAAGGCCATCACCCTGTATGAGGTCAGCGATTTTGCGCCGAAGATGCAGGAACTGGCCGATATTGCGGTCCAGTGCGCGGGCCTGACGCTGGAGCTGACGCAGAAGCTCCATGATATGAACCGCAATCAGGATCGCCTGAATGAACTGACCGAGCAGGTGACGCGGCTGGAAAGCCAGTCCGACGAGGTGTTCGATGCGGGTATGAAGGCGCTGTTCCTGGCCCACCGGGACGGTAATGCGATGAACTACATCATCGGGGCCGAAATATACGATCATCTGGAGAAGGTGATTGACCGCTTCGAGGACATCGCAATCGGGTGAATGGCATTCTCGTCGAGCACCTCTAGGCCATGGACGTCGGGCTTCTCATCCTGGTGCTGCTGATCGGCGTTGCCCTGGCGTTCGACTTCATGAACGGCCTGCACGATGCGGCCAATTCGATCGCGACGGTCGTGGCGACGCGGGTACTCAGCCCACCGCTGGCGGTGCTGTGGGCGGCGGGGTTCAATTTTGCGGCCTTCTTCGTCTTCGGGGTGGCGGTCGCCAACACTATCGGCAAGGGCATCATTTCGCCGGCCATCATCTCGGATGCCGTGATCTTCGGGGCCCTGATGGGCGCGATCAGCTGGAACATCATCACCTGGATCAAGGGCATTCCCTCATCCAGCTCGCACGCCCTGGTCGGCGGTCTGCTGGGCGCGGGTGTCGCCAAGGCAGGCCTGAGCGTCGTGCAGATCCCGGGTGTGTCCAAGACGGTGTTCGCCATCTTCCTGTCGCCGACGGTGGGATTCATCCTGGCCCTGGTGCTGGTGCTGATCGTGTCGTGGCTGTTCATGAAGGCCAACCCGGCGCTGGCGGACCGGATCTTCCGGCGGCTTCAGCTGCTGTCGGCGGCGGCCTATTCACTGGGTCACGGCGGCAATGATGCCCAGAAGACCATGGGGATCATCGCCGTGCTGCTCTATTCGCGCGGGCTCCTGGGCGAAGAGTTCCATGTGCCGTTTTGGGTGGTGATCAGCTGTTATGTCATCATCTCGCTGGGCACCCTGTGCGGTGGCTGGCGGATCGTTCACACCATGGGGTCCAAGATCACCCGGCTGACGCCCCAGCAGGGCTTCTGCGCCGAGACAGGCGGAGCCATCACCCTGTTCATCGCCACCCATTTCGGCGTGCCGGTTTCGACGACCCACACCATCACCGGCTCGATCATCGGCGTCGGCGCGGCGCGTCGGGCCTCGGCCGTGCGCTGGAATGTGGCGCGCGGCATTGTCTTTGCCTGGTTCGTGACCATTCCGGCCTGTGCGGCGATGGGGGCCGGCTTCTTCTGGCTGGGCCGACTGTTCCTGACGTGACGGATCGGACGCTCAGGGCCAAACGCCGGCAGGTCGGTGCCCTGTGCTGGCGTCTGGATGAGAATGACCGGATCCAGTTCCTGCTGGTCACCTCGCGCGACACGGGTCGCTGGGTGACGCCCAAGGGCAATCAGATGAAGGGCCTGACCGACGCCGAGGCCGCCGCCGAGGAGGCGATGGAGGAGGCCGGGGCCACCGGCGTCATGGACACCCTCAGCGTGGGCTCCTTCACCTATGACAAGCGGCTGGTGGGACGGGCGAAACGGCTGACAGGCGTTGACCTGTACGGACTTCAGGTGACGCACCTGTTCGAGACATGGCCCGAGGCGCATGAGCGAGAGCGCCGCTGGTTCAGCCGGCTTGAAGCCGTCGAGGCCGTGGATGAGCCGGAGCTGAAGGTTTTGATCGCGGGGTTTGTGCCCTAATCGCCCGAGGACAGTGGCTGATGATTGAGGCCGGGTTCGCAAATCCGGAGGGGAGGCTTCGGAAAGGCCGAGACGCCGTTCCCGAGATCAAGGGTGGGCCAGGGTGATTCGATAGGCACTGCCGCGGCTATGGATTCGGTCAGGTTCCGAGGTCCGCAGTTGTACTGTTCGTAAGCGGCTACCGCCGTCCAGCCCTCTGAGGTCTGATCCCACAATTCGAGCTGATACCTCCACAGCAGCACCTCGGGTTCCTCGTCGCCGTCGATGTCGATCGGGCGAGCATAGCAGGGAGAGCCGCGCGTGCAGTACGATCGGTCGTCCGTCCCCTCTACCGGACCGATGAAGGTCGAGGGCAGGACGGCGCCCTCGGGAACGATTTCGTAGCGGGGCGTGACGTCGGGCCGCCCGGCTCGCGGGGTGGACCATCGATCCCGGGATGCGAGGATTTCGCGCGCACGGGCCGAGACTTGGTTGTCGTCGGACTCAGCGAGACGGCGCAGGGCATCCATGCCCGCCGCGCCGCTTTCGAAGCGCAGGAAACGATAGTCGAAGTCCTCTGCCGAGACCGCGCCGCGCTCCAGTCTGGCCACCTGATCGTGCACCGAAAGGCGGGCTGGATCGACCAAGGGGCTGAACAGGGCGACAATCAACAGCGCGGCCAGCACGGCCCCCCAGATGTTGGTGCGCTCCAGCGGCTGCATCCAGCGTCCGTGCCTTTGACCGATGATGGACGCGAAGGCGTAGCCGACTGCGTGCTCGGCTCCGACGACGGCGCAGGCCAGGGCGATGATCCGGTCTGGCGTCAGGCCGTGCTGGCCGATCCGCAGGAACAGGCCCCAGAAAGCGATCGCAACGAGCGGCGTCAGCAACAGCGCTGCCAACCTCACGGACCACCGCAGGATTGTCGGAGGTCGATTGTCCTCACGTCCGTCTTGATAGGCCGTGTTGATGAGGATGATGAGTCCCGCCGCCGCCGATAAAACAAGGGCGGTCGAGCTGCCAGTCTCGAACAAGCCGCCAAGGCCGGTGAAGGGCAGGGCGATCAGGAAGCCGCTGGCCAGCAGCGTCATCAGAGGCAGAAGCCAGGACAGCAGCATGAGGCTGACACTGCGGACACCCCGGATCAGCCCGTCGCGGACATCGGCGAGGTGAACCGCGGCTGCGAAAACCAGACAAGTCACGGGAATCGCGAACCATTCCTTAGAGATGAGATCCGTCAGGAAAGGAAGACCGATGACATGGAACAGGGCCGCCCCCAGGCCCAAGATCACCCAGAAGACGCCGACAAAGGAGAGCGACAGGACCAGTTGGACGCCCGATTTCCAGGCCGCGTCGAAATAGGCGGGGAAGTCCGCCAGCCAGCGTCGGGCCTGATCAGCGGGCAGGATCAGGTGATGGATGATGAAAAGCGCAGCGGCGGAGAAGGCGGCCAGCGGAAAACTGATAAAGGGTAGAGCGTTCCCGAGCTGTTCGGAGGTCTGACGCGCGGCACCGTACCAGGCCATGAGAGCCAGCACGGCCGTGGCCGTCAGGCCCCAGATAATCAGCGTTCGGACGCGCATTCTGCCGGCGCCGCCCAACAGCAGAATTGGCACATAGGCACAGACCAGCGCCAGAGGCGCGAACTGCGTCGGAACCGTCGCCGGCCACATCGGGTCGTCGGCAACCGTCGCGCTGCGCCAGAGCCACCAGAGCAGCAACCCCTGGGTCAGACCGATGACCAGGCGCGCCGGCCAGAATTGCCGGGCCTCGTCGGCACCCAGGCTGTCGCGCCGCGCAATGGTCGACTCGCTCATGGCTTTCCTCCGTCCTGATCACAACCGTGCGCCTGTTTGCGCGGCAGAAAAAGGGCTGAAACGCTTGAGTTTCGGACCGGGCCGTGTATAGAGCGCCGCTTCCGTTGAAGGCTTCGGCTTTCGGCGGTCCTGTCCGAGAACTTCGGGGCGAGGGGGCCACCCTTGCCGTAACCGCCAGAGAGCCCTCTGGTGCCGTGGGGAGACGGGGAAAGTCCCGAACCGATCCTGCCTGTCAAAGGCCGGAGGTGACGGGCGTTCCTTCGGACAGTTTACGCGGTTCGCCGCTCCGGGTCTCCTGGAGTGAACGGGCCGTTTTCGGCGTCAGCAATCCCGCAGGCGCCCATCGACTAGGAGACCGCAATGGACCGCGCACAAAAAGCCGCGTCGATCGAGGACATCAAGGGTGTCTTCGCTGAGTCCGGTGCCGTGGTCGTGACCCACAACCTGGGTCTGACCGTTGCGGAAATGACCGATCTGCGTCTGCGCCTTCGGGCCCAGGGCGCAGCCCTCAAGGTGGTGAAGAACACTCTGGCTCAAAAGGCCCTGGACGGTTCGGCGGGTGAAGCGGGCGATCGCCTGTTCTCCGGCCCGGTCGCCATCGCCTATTCGCCGGACCCTGTCGCCGCCGCCAAGGTCGTGGCCGAGTTCGCCAAGGGTAACGACAAGTTCGTTATCGTCGGCGGCCTCATGGACACGGACGTCCTGGATGCCCAGGCCGTCGCCAACCTCGCCAAGCTGCCGTCCCTGGACGAGCTGCGCGGCAAGATCGTCGGCCTGCTTCAGGCCCCGGCGACCAAGGTTGCCGGCGTGCTGCAAGCTCCGGCCGGCCAACTGGCCCGCGTGTTTGGCGCCTATGCCGCCAAAGATGCCGCCTAGGTCATCTCCGCTTCTCAAAACCTGAACTGAACCCAAGGAACCAACCCAATGTCCAAGCTCGAAAAGATTGTCGACGAACTGTCGACCCTGACCGTTCTGGAAGCCGCTGAGCTGTCCAAGCTTCTCGAAGAGAAGTGGGGCGTCTCGGCCGCCGCTCCGGTCGCCATGGCCATGCCGGCCGGCGGTGCCGGTGCTGCTGCTCCGGCCGATGCCGGCGAAGAGCAGACCGAGTTCACCGTTGTCCTGACCGACGGCGGCGACAAGAAGATCAACGTCATCAAGGAAGTTCGTGGTGCTCGCCCGGACCTCGGCCTCAAGGAAGCCAAGGACCTGGTCGAAGGCGCGCCGCAGAACGTCGTCGAGAACGTCTCCAAGCAGGCCGCCGAAGAGCTCAAGAAGAAGCTCGAGGAAGCCGGTGCCAAGGTCACCATCAAGTAAGATGGACCTGGCTGCGGGGCCCTGGTCCCGCAGCGACGGAATGGAAGCGGGACGGAGAGCCATCTCCGGCCCGTTTTCTTTTGTCCGAAATCGCGGCAGGTTCGCCGCATGCTGGCGAACCAGATCACCGCTGTCCGCCTGTTGGCGCTGATCCCGCTGTATTGGCTGATCATGCAGGAGGGGACGGTCGCACGCTGGGCCGCGCTGGCGGTGTTCGCCCTGGCCGGGCTCAGCGACATCCTCGACGGGTGGGTCGCGCGCCGGTTCGGCCTGACGTCCCGGTTCGGGGCCTTTCTGGATCTGGCGGCGGATCGGTTACTGACGA
>CAUJHO010000060.1 GCA_963205025.1 Pseudomonadota bacterium
CTACATCCGCGAGGGCTGCTATGCCTGCCATTCGCAGATGGTGCGGACGCTGCGCGACGAGGTCGAGCGCTATGGTCCGTACTCGCTGGCGGCCGAGTCCCAGTACGATCACCCCATGCTCTGGGGGTCCAAGCGGACCGGGCCGGACCTGGCCCGGATCGGCGGGCGCTATTCCGATGAATGGCACGCCCAGCATCTGATCAATCCGCGCGACGTGGTGCCGGCCTCGGTGATGCCGCGCTACGGCTGGCTGGCCGAGACGCCGCTCAGGACAAGCGACTTCAGCCATCGGCTGGCGGCGCAGCGGGCCGTGGGTGTGCCCTATGACGACGCCCAGATCGCCAATGCCGAGGCCGATGCGCGAGGTCAGGCCAATCCTGACAGCGAGGCATCCGCCGGCGCGCGGGAACGGTATGGGGCGGCGACCCACATCCGGGCCTTCGACGGCGACCCTGACCGTCTGACCGAGATGGATGCGGTCATCGCCTATCTGCAGATCCTGGGGCAGCTCACCGACGCGGCCCATCAGCCGGCGGCAGGAGAGTAGGGCGTGGACATCGACCACCAGACCGTCGTCGCCTTCGCCAAGAGCTGGGGGCTTTTCTACCTGATCGGGATGTCGATCATCGTGTTGATCTACGCCCTGTGGCCCGCCAATCGAAAGCGGTTCGACGCGGCCAAATACAGCATCCTTGAATCCGACGACCGGCCGGAGGCCGAGTGATGGACGAGCCCGAATACGACGCCCCGACCGGCCGCAAGACCACCGGCCACGAATGGAACGGTATCAAGGAACTGGACAATCCGGTTCCCAAGGTCGTGCTGGCCTTCCTGGCGATCACCTTCATCTTTTCCGTGATCTACTGGGTGATCGCGCCCGCCTGGCCGCTGGGCGTGACCTATACACGCGGCCTGCTGGGGCTGAACGACCGCACCGAGGTGACCCATCAGGTTGAGGCCGCCGCCGCTGATCGTGCCGCCTTCACAAGCCGGCTCGAGAGCGAGTCCTTCGCCAGCCTGGCCGCCGACCCGGCCCTGATGGCCTATGTCGACGAGACCGCCCCGACCCTGTTCGAGGACAATTGCGCGGCCTGTCACGGCTCCGACCGCCAAGGTGGCCCCGGCTATCCTAACCTGGCGGCCTCGCCGCGCCTGTGGGGCGGCGAACCGGAAACAGTCGCGGAGACCATCCGCGTCGGGATCAACGGCGACCATCCCCAGACCCGGCGCTCGCAGATGTCGGCCTTCGGAGAATTCGGGACGCTGGATCGGGACCAGATCCAGGCCGTGTCCGCCTATGTCCGTTCGCTGTCGGGTCAGGACCTGACGGCGGCTGAACGGGGGCGGGTGGCTCCCGGGGCCGAGATCTTCGCGACGACCTGCGCCTCGTGTCACGGGGTTGATGGTCGCGGCGACCGCAATCAGGGGGCGCCCAATCTGACGGATGATGTCTGGATCTATGGCGGCGACGCGGAGGCGGTCTATGAGACGATCCAGGGCGGCCGCCAGGGTCACATGCCGTCCTGGGAAGGGCGGCTGTCGCCGGCGGATATCCGGATGCTGACGCTCTATATCGACGCGCATCGGGGCTCCGGGCGGTGATGCAGGCCCCGGCGACAGGCGCGCGACGCGCGGACTGGCGGCTGATCTCTCTGCTGCTGGTCGCGGGTGTGGTCGCCCTTGTCGTGGCCGCCAATGCACATCTGGTCTGGGTGGCGGTCACGTCCCAGCCGGATTGTGTGGTGCAAACGGACTCCATGGGCGAGGCTGGCCTCCAGCCGGCTCGCCGGGCTTGCTGAGGAGAAAAAGATGTCCACGACGAATGACGCAACCCTCGCGCCCCGGCCCCTAGCCCAACAGCGCCGGCGCAACCTGCCGATGTCGGCCGCCTTCGGCTGGCTGGCGGCCGGCTGGCGCGACCTCTGGAGGCAACCCGGACCCAGTCTGATCTACGGCCTGGCGGTGTTCCTGCTGTCGGCGGCGATCGTCTACGGCCTGTTCCAGTTGCACCTGGACTACATCCTGTTCCCGGCCCTGGCCGGCTTCATGGTGGTCGGGCCGCTCCTGGCGGTCGGCCTCTATCAGAAGAGCCGCGACCTGGAGGCGGGCCAGCCCGTCAGCCTGCGTCGGATGCTGTTTGTGCGGGCGGCGTCCGGGGGCCAGATCTGGTTTGCCGGAGCCCTGCTGTGCGTGCTGATGCTGCTGTGGATGCGGGCCGCGACCATCATCTATGCCCTCTTCTTCGGCCTACGCCCGTTCCCGGGTCTTCAGGACATTGTGCCAATGCTGACCGAGACCAACTACGGCCTGGCAATGCTGGCCGTCGGGATGGCGGTGGGGGGTCTGTTTGCGGCCTTTTCGTTCGCCATCAGCTGCTTCGGCATCCCACGCCTGCTGGATGAAGATGTCGATGCCTTTACCGCCATGGGATCGAGCATCTCCATGGTCACCAACAACCTGCCGGTGATGCTGACCTGGGCCGCCATCGTCCTGGTTCTGGGCGGCCTGTCGCTGGTCACGGGTCTGGTCGGGCTGATCATCATCTTCCCGCTGCTGGGTCACGCCAGCTGGCACGCCTACAAGGCCATTCGATGAGTCCCAGCGACGAGATCCGGCTCGCCAGCCGTGATCTCGGCGGCGGGCGTTTCCAGACAGAGCTGTCGGTCCCGGGCGCGCGGTGCGCGGGGTGTATCTCGAAGATCGAAAAAGGCCTGGCGGCTGAAGCCGGCGTTGAAAGCGCGCGGATGAATCTGACTGCCCGACGGGCGACGGTGATCTGGCGCGGCGATGCGGCCCCCCACCTGATCGCGGCGCTGGAGCGGGTCGGCTTTCAGGCCCACCTCGCGGGGGCGGTGGAAGACACGCGCGATCCCGAACTGGGGCGGCTGGTTCGTGCCCTGGCCGTCTCCGGCTTCGGGGCCATGAACATCATGCTGCTGTCGGTCTCGGTCTGGTCCGGGGCCGATGCGGAGACGCGCCAGATCTTCCACTGGATCTCGGCGGCGATTGCCTTGCCCTGTCTGATCTATGCCGGTCGCATCTTCTACCAGTCGGCCTGGTCGGCCCTGCGACGCGGTCGCACCAACATGGATGTCCCGATCTCGATCGGCGTGACCCTGGCCTTCGCGCTCAGCCTCTACGACACGGTCCTGAATGAGCGGCATGCCTATTTCGACGCCTCGATCAGCCTTCTGTTCTTCCTCCTGATCGGGCGCACCCTCGACCACATTATGCGCAATCGTGCGCGCACGGCGATCAGTGGCCTCGCGCGGCTGGCCCCACGCGGGGCGACGGTGTTGCACGAGGATGGCCAGCGCGAACACATCCCGGTGGAACAGATCGCCGTTGGAACCCGGCTGTTGCTGGCGACCGGGGATCGGGTACCCGTCGATGCAATCGTGGAGGAGGGGCGCTCGGAGCTGGACTGCGCCATTGCCACCGGCGAAAGCGCGCCGCGGCCGGTTGAGCCCGGAAGCCCGGTCCAGGCCGGAACGCTCAATCTCATGGCCCCGTTGACCCTGCGCGCGACCGCGCGGGCCGATGCCTCCTTCCTGGCCGAGATCCTGCGCCTGATGCAGGCGGCCGAGGGCGGTCGCGCCGCCTATCGCCGTGTCGCCGATCGCGCGGCGTCACTCTATGCGCCGGTGGTTCATGCGGCGGCCCTGCTGACCTTCCTGGGCTGGATGGTGGTCGGGGGCGACTGGCACCGGGCGATCACGGTCGCCATCGCCGTTCTGATCATCACCTGCCCGTGCGCCCTGGGGCTGGCGGTGCCGATGGTTCAGGTGACGGCCGCGCGCCGCCTGTTCGAGGCCGGCATCATGGTCAAGGACGGGGCCGGCCTGGAGCGGTTGGCTCAGGTCGATACGGTGGTCTTCGACAAGACCGGCACCCTGACTCTGGGCCAGCCGCGCCTGGTCAATGCCGCCGATATTTCCGCTTCTGCGTTTGCGCTCGCGGGGGCCCTGGCCGGTCGGTCCCGGCACCCGGCTTCCCGCGCCGTTGCCGCAGCGGCCCCGTCTTCGCCGGTGTCGCTGAGTGAGGTCATGGAGTATCCCGGCCTCGGCATTGAGGCCCGCGTCGGCAAGGACCTCTACCGACTGGGGCGCTCCGAATGGGCCGTGACCGGCGCAGCGAACGCACGACCGGCCGGCTCTGGCCCGGTGCTGTCGCGCAATGGTCGCCAGTTGGCGGCCTTCGCCCTGCAGGATGCCCTGCGACCCGGGGCGGTTGAGGCCATCGAAACCCTGCGCGCGACAGGCCTGCCGATCATTCTGCTGTCAGGGGATGAACCCGAGGCCGTCGAGGCCGTGGCGCGGCGGCTGGGTCTGACGGCGTTTGCTTCGCGGCTGCTGCCGGCGGACAAGGTCGCCCGGCTCGAGGCCCTGGCCGCTGAAGGTCGCCGCGTTCTGATGGTCGGAGACGGCCTCAATGATGCACCGGCCCTGAGCGCGGCCCATGCCTCCATGGCCCCCGCCGACGCGGCCGATGTCGGACGTGCCGCCGCCGACTTCGTCTTCCTGCACCCTGGACTCGAGGCGGTGCCGCGTGCGGTGAGGGTGGCGCGTGAGGCGCGGCGGCTGGTGCATCAGAACTTTGCCCTGTCGATCGGCTACAACGTCCTGGCGCTGCCGATTGCGGTCATCGGGCTGGTGACGCCTCTGATCGCGGCCCTGGCCATGTCGACCTCCTCGATCATCGTGGTCGCCAACGCCTTGCGCCTGAAGCGTGTGGATCGGCCGGAGGCCCGACCGACCGTCGAACGCCGGCCTGCGGTGCCGGTGCCGTCGTCCATGGCCGAGGTTCCGGGATGAACAGTCTGGTCTTCCTGATCCCCCTAGCCCTGGTGCTCGGGGGCTGTGCGCTGTGGGCCTTTCTCTGGTCCCTGCGCAGCGGCCAGTACGACGACATGGATGGGGCTGCCCACCGCATCCTGTTGGACGACGACGACGAAGACTAGGTGCCGAGCCGGTGCCGGCGCGGCTAGGCGCCCGACCCCGAGCGCGCCTTGCAGATCTCGAGGAAACCGGCGGCCATGAACGAGGCCATCCGATCCTTGATCGCCCCGAAGTCGTTGGAATCGCAAAGCCCTCCTGACAGCCGGTCGATCCGGCCGGTCCGCGCCAGGGTGAGCATCA
Source organism: Pseudomonadota bacterium (assembly GCA_963205025.1). Classification (GTDB taxonomy): domain Bacteria; phylum Pseudomonadota; class Alphaproteobacteria; order Caulobacterales; family Caulobacteraceae; genus Brevundimonas. The sequence continues at coordinate 5,139 of CAUJHO010000060.1, forward strand.
GGGCACCGGTCACAAAGTGGTAGCCCCAGAAGATGTCGCGCTCGGGACAGTCCGGCAGGGCCTTCTTGAGCAGGTCGATCAGGCGCAGGACCACCGGATCGAAATGCAGGTCCATCTGTTCGGCCCCGAAGGTCGTGTTGGACATTACCGCGCCCAGGGCCCCGTAGTTCTTCCAGTTCTCGCCGCCCTCGCTGTAGAGATCGAGGTCAGTATCGAGAAAGGCGCGCAAGGCGCCCTCGACGGTCGGCCGGCCATTGGTCTCGGCATCGTAGCGATCCAGCGCCTCCATCCGCAGTTGGGCCGTCACTCCGGCCCGGCGCGCGAAGACCGCCTCAAAGAGCTTCTTCTTGTCGGTGAAATAGTAGTTCAGCAGCGTATGGTGCACGCCGACGCGCTGGGCCACATCCTTGAGGGTGACGCCGTAGTAGCCGTGGATCGAGAACAGATATTCCGCCGCATCCAGGATCTGCTCCATCATGTCGGCGCGCTGCTCGACCTTTGAGCGACGCCGGCGTGGTTTGGCGGTCGTCGCGGCACCCGGCCTCACCGGTGAAGGTGCATCAAGGCGTGGCTTAACCGTCGACATACTCAGCTCTCAAGCGCATTTCATTCCGTATTCCCGTGCGGGTCGACCGTAGCTGATCCTTACGGGCGACCGTGCGAGGAATCCACCTTGAGGTGGTCGCGATTCTGAGGCCTGCCATCAGGCGGTGGGTGCCGTTGTCGATCATGGGCAGGGCGGCGTCGCCGGCGGAAGGGGCGGGGACAGGAGGCCGAAGTTCCAGTTCCAGGGGATGCGGCCCGCCGCGCGACGACGGCACACCACGGCCTCATGCAGTTCGAACATGCCGGGCATCAGGTGCTCGCGGGCAACCGGTGCCTGTTCGAACGCCAGATAGGCGCGCGTGTCGCCATAGGCCGGCCAGGTCGGTTGTTCCGGGGCTGATGGCACCCCGTCGCGGGCAAAGCTGAGCCAATAGGCCCGCATGGCCGAAGACATGGCCTGTTCTTGCGCCGTGTCCGGGATCGCCGGCCAGCGGGGTGGGGTGCGGTCCTGGGTGCCGAAGACATAGGGGATCTCGGCGGCGTGGAAGGCGTGGTAGCCGCCCTCATCAGCGGCTGGGTAGCCATGGTCAAAGAAATATAGATAGGCCCTCTGGCCGAGGGCTGTCTGACGCTGCATCAGCCGCTCGGCGGTCCAGCCATAGAGGCCGTCGCGAGGCGTGGACAGCAGGCTCTCGGCGATGTCGGTCGAGGGATAGAGACGCAGGAACTCGTCCGCGAGGACCCCGTAGCGTTCGCGGATCGTCGCCTCATAGGCCTGGGCGTCAGTCGGGGCCGGAGCTGCCAGGAAGCGCAACGACCGGATTTCTCCCTGGTTGAAGCCGGCCAGCATCGGCACCGGGGCCTGCTCGCCCCGATCGAAGACGGTGGCCAGTTGCTCGGTCAGGAAGACACCATCGACCGTGCCGAAGGGCGCATAGCCCGCACCGGCGGCCGCGACGGTCAGTTCCTGGGCGTCCATCGCACGAAGCTCAGCGATGTTGGCCCGACCGAGCTGGCCCTGGACATAGACCCCGACCGTTTCGGCGGGGAAATCGCCGTGGCGGCTCGATCTCAATTCCGGGGTGGAGATCATATAGCTGCTCTGGGCGATGGCCCGGTCAAACAGGTGCCGCGCCTGGGGGGCCGCCATCAGATACAGCACGCTCAGCGCTCCGGCGGATTCGCCGGCAATCGTGACGTTGTCCGGGTTGCCGCCGAAGGCTGCGATGTTTGCCTCGACCCAGCGTAGGGCGGCAATCTGGTCCTGCAGACCGTAGTTGCCTGAGACGTCCTGGCGGGACTCGGCGCTCAGCTCGGGGTGGGCCAGGTAGCCCAGCACGCCCAGCCTATAGTTGATCGTGACGACCACGGCCCCCTCGGAGGCCATGAGCGCGCCGTCGTACAGGGCCTCGCTGCCGGTGCCTGTGGTCAGGGCCCCGCCGTGGATCCAGACAAAGACGGGGAGATTTTCCGCATGCTCCGGGGCCCAGATGTTCAGCGACAGACAGTCTTCGCTCATTTCGGGGACGTCACCGGCATAGATGCTGGTTCCGCGGGCGGTGGGCTGGTGACAGGCCGGACCGAACCGGGTGGCGTCACGCTGTTCTGACCACCTGTCCATTTCGGCGGGCGGGTGCCAGCGCCGCCAGCCGACCGGCGGTTGGGCGTAGGGGATGCCGCGAAAGACGTTGACGCCGTCCAGCGCCTCGCCGCGCACGGCTCCGGCCGGGGCCTCGACGACGGGTTGGGCCAGGCCGGTTGGCACGCTCACACAGGCGGCCATGGCGACGCCGGTGAGCAGACTGATGGTGGTTCGAAATGACATCACGGCTCCTGGGCCGCAGAGCGGCGGATCTTGGCGGCGAGGCCCAGGAACAGGGCAATCGCCAGGCCGTAGAAGGGCAGCAAGGTATAGAAGGCCATCTGCAGCGAGTTGTCGGGATGGCTGGCCCGGAACCAGTCACTGGCCGCGCCGAGATAGGTCGGACCCAAACCCAGGCCGATCAGGTTCATGACCAGCAGCAGCAGGGCTCCCGACATGACACGCTGATTGGGGGCGACCTCTTCCTGCACCAGGGTTACGGCCGGGGTCAGGTAGAAATAGTTCAGACCCATCGGCAGGGCCAGGAAGACCAGGGCCAGTTGCCAGCTCGATGCCCAGACGAAGCCGGCGAACAGCGGCGCGGCGATGGCCAGGCCGAGCGCCGGCAACCAGCCGTAGGCGGCCTTGGATCGCCGGGTCAGGCGGTCGATCAGCCGACCCGACACGAACATTCCCAGGCTGGTGAAGATGCCGACAACCAGGGCGTACCAGACGGCGACCTGCTGCAGGGTCATGCCCTTTTCGCGCATGAGGAACAGGGTCGCAAAGGCCAGCAGAGCATAGGTGACAAACTGGGTCGCACCACAGGCCAGCGCCATGCCGCGCAGCACCGGATTGGCGAAGTACATCTTGCAGGTCGACCAGAAGCCGGCCTTCTCGACCGGGGCCGCGTCGGTGGCCGGACGATCCAGGCCGCCCTTCTTGGGTTCCTTGACGAACAGGAAGACGACGACGGCGGTGATGATGCCGACCACCCCCACCGCGACAAAGGCGTCGCGCCAGGAATAGGCGGCCGCGATCGAGGCCCCAAAGGCAACGCCCAGCGCCTGGCCGATCGGTGGGCCGAGATTGAACAGGCTGAGCGCCGTGCCGCGCGTACCCGATGGAAAATAGTCCGAGATGATGGCGTAGGAGGGCGGTACGCCGCCGGCCTCGCCGACGCCCACGGTCATGCGGGAGACCGCCAGTTGCCCGTAGTTTTGCGACAGGCCGCAGGCGGCTGTCGCGCCGCTCCAGAGGGCACAGGCCAGGGCCAGGATCCGCGTTCGGTTTGTCCGGTCCGCCAGCCACCCCACCGGTATGGCCAGAATGCAGTAGAAGGCCGCGAAGTAGAGTCCGCCGAGCAGGCCGAGCTGGCCATCGGTCACCCCCAGTTCGTCCTGGATGGGCTTGGCCAGAATCGACAGCAGCTGCCGATCCAGGAAGTTCAGCACATAGACGAAACAAAGGATGGACAGGACAAACCAGGCCCGGGGGCCCGGACGCGCAGGAGCGTCCGGGCCGGCGGCCGTTGCCGGTGCGGTCATCGGTCTAGAACTCGTAGCCGATGCGAACCCCGACCGTCCGGGGTCTCACCCGACCATAGCGGGCATCGATGAACGCTTCGGGGTGGACGTAGGTTACCGAGCGATCATTGAAAAGGTTCTCGACATAGGCGCCGACTGTGAACTGGTCGAAGGCGACCGCCAGGTTGGCATTCACGAAGGTGTAGCTGTCGGTCTCGTCGTAGGTCGGCAGCGGTATCAGCGGACGACCGGGTGTGTTCGGGAAGCTGTTGGGGAAGCTGCCGACATGGGCGACGGCCACCGAGGCGTTGGCCATGATGCCGGGCTGAATTTCCCAGTCATAGGTCACACGCAGCGACCCGGAAGCGCGAGGACCGGCCAGGCGCGCGCCGAGAATGGCCCCGGATATGGCGGCTTCCTGGGTCGTCAGGTCATCGACCTCAGCCTGGTTGAAGGCCCCATTCAGGGCGATCGTCCAGCCATCTGCGGGAATGGCCATGGCCTCGAATTCGATGCCACGGCTGAACGCACCACCGATGTTGGTGGCGAACTGGACCGCGTCGGACACCCGGTTGGCCTGAACCTGAATGTCGTTCCAGTCGATGTAGTACAGCGCCACATTGGCGAAGAGCCGATGGTTGAACCAGTTGCCCTTCACCCCGACCTCATAGTTGATCAGGTTGTCGGACGTCGCGCCGTAGGGAATGACAATGTCGGTCGGATCGATGGTGCTGACGCGACCGGCGAAGGCGTTCACGATGGGCGGACGGAAGCCGGTAGCCACCGCGGCATAGGCGGTGACCGAAGGGACCGGCCGCCAGGAGGCGCTGAGCCGGAACGACTCGCCGCTTTCCTCGGCCTTGACGCCCTCCGCCGCAGCAATCGGCACGATTGTCAGCGGCCCAGGGCTGGGGAACCCGAAGACAGACGCGAAGTAGGCGCGCGTCAGATAGTCCGAGTTGTAGCCCCCCGCCTCGGTGAACCCTTGCGCATCGGTTGAGCCGTAGCGAAGGCCGGCGGTCACCCAGAAGTCCGGCGTGAAGCGATAGGTCAGCTGGCCGAAGGCCGCGATCTCGTGGCTGATGAAGTGGGTGCCGAACCGGTTGTAGTATTCATCGGGCAGGCCGGTGAACCCTTGCGCGCTCAGGTAGGCCTGATTGGAGCGGTAGCCATAATCGACGTCGCGCCGCTTGCGGAAGTAGAATCCACCGACTGACCAGTCGAAGCGACCGCCCGGATCCGAGACCAGCCGCGTTTCCTGCACGAAGGTCGAATCCCAGGCATCGGCGTCCAGCGCGAAGGCAAAGGCCTGGCCATAGGTGCCGGCCAGGTCGACGTAGAACAGGCCAGTGTAGTCCGAGAAGGTTGAGGAACTGGTCAGTCGCGCGCCATCGAACTGATAGTCGAATGTCGCATTGTAGTTGGCCATGTCACTCTGGAAGAGGTCGGGCCGGTCGGTGAAGCGCACATCCTCGCCCCGAAGCGGATTTTCCATCGAGCCGTCGCGCGGATTTGAGATTTCGCGCGAGTACATCAGCCGGGCGGAGAAGCGATCGGTCGGTTCCCACAGCAGGATTGCGCGGCCGCCGTATTGCACCAGGGAATTGGCATTTTCGGTGCCGGTGCCGGCGTTGTCGACCCAGCCCTCCTCGTGTCTCGAGAAGCCGACGACCCGCAGGGCCAGCTCATTGTCGATCAGCGGGATGTTGACCATACCGTTGTAGCGCTGGCGCAGGCTGCCTTCGCTCATCAGGCCCAGATCCACCAGCGCCGAGGCGTCAAAGCCGGAAGCGTCGGGATCGTGCGTCAGGATTCGAAGGGCACCCGCCAGCGAACCCGAGCCGAACAGCGTGCCCTGGGGACCGCGTAGAAATTCGATGCGCTCGACGTCATAGAGGCTCGGATCCAGGATGGTGGAGTTGCCGTTCGACGAGATCGGCAGTTCGTCCAGATAGATGGCCACCGTGCTTTGCAGGTTTGCGCCATAGCCGTTGGTGGCGATGCCGCGGGCCGTGAAGTTGTTGAAGTTGGCCGAGGCGCGGTTCAGCACCACGCCCGGCGTCGCGATCGCAAGGCCGTCGTAGTTGACGATGCCGCGCTCGTTCAGATCGTCCTGGGACAGGGAGGTGACGCTGATCGGCACATCCTGGAGCCGCTCTTCGCGTCGGGTCGCCGTGACGATGACCTCGCCGACCTCATCGGCCTCCGGCTCCTGTTGTTGCTGGTCCTGCGCCAGGGCCTGGCCCGGCGTGAACACCGCGAGATGCACAAGCGCGCACGCGGATGCAAGTAGCATCGCCCTCATCTGAATTCCCTCCCAAGGCGTCGATCACGCTTGCCGACGCTGTGAGGAAAGAGGGACACGAAGCCACAAACTTGTCAATATTCGCTCTCGTGTGTGTGAATATCTGCGTTTGATGGTTTGGTGACGTCGCCTGCAGCCGATATCTGGCAGGCGGAACACGGGGCCGCGTGTGTGGACGCTACCCCGCCACCGGGCTGGCGGCTCGGTCCGCCCTAGGCCGATGCCTCGGCCACGGCGGTCAGCAGACGTCGAAATCCCTGGGCGGCCGCGAGCGTCCCCTGCGGGTTCAGGCAGCGTTCGTCATCGCCGTCAACGTGGTGATAGCGGTGAATGCCGAAGCACCCGGCGGCGGGGGAATAGCCGGCCCGGATGACTTCATCCAGTTCGCCCGCCGAAAGCACGGCGCTGGACACCGGAGCCTCGTAGCCGAGCTGGCCGGCGAAGACTTCGCGTGCCAGCGGCAGCAGTTCAGGACTGAGCGACAGCACCCTTTGGGGGTCGACATTGGGCAGAGGCGACCAGCCGCCCGGCAACTCGTGCCAGTCGCGCGCGGCCACATTGGCCCCGATGTGAAGCCAGAAGGCGGTGGCCTCAACCGGCGGCGCGATCGCATGCATAGCCTCGGTCGCGCCGAGGTATTCATATTCGTGGCCGGTATTGCAGATCAGGGCCAGGTCGAAGTCAGCCAGTGCCTCGGGGGCCCAGCGCGCGACATCGAGCCACGCCGCCACGCCCGGGCCGCGCTCGCCGGCACAGCCGAACCAGCCGGATCTCGGCGTTGAGACGGCGATCCAGCGGCCGCGTCCCCGGTCAATACGTCCCACCAGATTGAAGGCGGATCGGCGGCCGGTTGTGCCTTCAATGATGAGGCGGGCTTCGGCGCGCGCATGGGCTGCCGCCAGGAACGGCCCGGCGACCTCAGGGGCGAGTAGGGCGACGGGGCCGGTGAACATCGGCTGGCGGCCATCTGAATTGAGAGCGATGACCTTGCCGGTCGGCCCGTTTGTAATGACTACGACCGCGACAGCGCCGGCGGAGAAGGCGGCCTCGATCGGGCGACGGATGGCGCGCGCCATCATGGACGACCAGCGCGCAAACGGCAGATCCACCAGGGCGATGGCACCGGTCATCGACCCCGTAAAATGGCCGGTACCATCGATACGCACCAGCGGTCCCGTCACGCCGTCAGGGCCCGTCGTACGAACGATAGGTTGGGCATAGACGCCGGTGGTGGTCTCTCCGCAGGTCAGCTCACAGCGGGTTTCTTCGAAATAGGGAGCCAAGAAGGCCTGGCGTTCGACGGTATAGCCCGCACTCTCGAGCTCGGCGGCCAGCCATTCGCCACAGGCGGTGTCGCCCGGGCCGCCAGCGCGCTTGTTGCCGAAACCGACATAGCGCAGCAGATCCGCCTCGATGGATGCCGGCGATGTCCGGGCCGCTGCATTCGTCGCGCCGGCCACAAGCGGCACCAGGGCACCGGCTCCCAAAAACGTCCGTCGATTGGTGTCGATCATGGCGCGACCTTTCCTGGCTGATAGCGGCGCGACCTGCGAAGTCGGTTAGTCGTGTTGGGGTGTGCGAAGCCGTCCGGCCAACAGTATCACGCAGACGAACGACACGGCGCAGACGGCGGCCAGATAGACCGCGATCGGGAAGCTGTCGTCATACTGGGCGTACAGGGCCGTCGCGATGATCGGTGCAAAACCGCCGCCGACGACTGAGCCGATCTGGTAGCCCAGGGACGCGCCCGAATAACGCACCGCACGCGGGAACAGCTCGGCGAACAGTGCGGCCTGAGGTCCGTACATCATCGAGATGAAGATGAGCATGACCGGGATGGCGATGAACACTGCCAGCGTCGATCCGCTCTCGAGCAGGGGAAAGACCGCAAAGGCCGACAGCCCACACAACAGGGCCCCTGCCAGGAAGACGCCGCTGCGTCCAAATCGGTCTGATGCCGCCCCGCAAGCGATCAGCGCCGGGATCATCAGGGCGCTGCCGACCATGACCGCAGCCAAAAGGACATTGCGGTCGATCCCCAGCGTCGTGGAGCCGTAGGCGATGGCGTAGGTGATGGCGATATAGAAGCAGACATTGTTGGCAATGAAGGCCCCGCCGGCCAGCAGGATTGCGCGCCCGTGTTTGCTCGCCGCCTCGGCCAGGGGCGACCGCCGGGTCGTCTCGACGGGCGTGTCGTCCGGCAAGGTCGCGGCGGCCGGTTCCTCTACGGTCAGGTGGATCATGATGCCGATCAGGATCAGGACAACACTGACCAAAAACCCGATCCGCCAGGTCCAGCTCAGGAAGGCCTCGTCGCTGCTCATGGCGCTGACGATCAGGAACACCGTATTGGCCAGGACCACGCCCAGAGGCACTCCGACCTGGACGAAGCTGCCGTAGAAGCCGCGCTTGTTCGCCGGCGCGCTCTCGATGGCCAGCAGAGCCGCGCCGCCCCATTGTCCACCGACCGCCAACCCCTGGGCAAACCGTAGCGTCACCAGCAGCAGCGGCGCGAGAATACCGACCGAGGCATAGGTCGGCAGCAAGCCGATCAGGGTGGTAGAAATCCCCATGACGAACATGGCCAGCACCAGTGCCTTCTTGCGTCCGTGGACATCTCCGAAATGGCCGAACCACATGCCGCCCAACGGGCGCGCGATGAATCCGACCGCAAAGGTGCTGAAGGAGGCGATCTGGGCCACGAAAGGCGGCAGGTCGGCCGGGAAGAACAGATGCGGAAACACTAGGGCCGCCGCCGTTCCATAGATAAAGAAGTCGTACCACTCCACCGCCGCACCGGCCGAAGCCATGATGGCAGTCCTGATCCCGGTCGGGGCCTTCGGCTCTGTGTCGGCCGTCATCGTCATCTCCCAGAGAGCTCTTGGCGGCCCAGCGTGCCGAGTTTGGCGGTGTCTCGCGAGATGTCAATCAATTGTACGACAATTACAAAGTGATTGTGATGGTGATTGTGGTCCGAAGGGAGCCTGCCCTCGTCCGGTCGCGCTCGGTCCAACTGTACCGACTGCCTGCTGCGCGAGCCAACAGGGCGGGGCTCAAGGCCGTCGGCCGGAGATCACGATAGTCGCTGGAATGGCCTTGAAGGGCAGAGAGGTGCGGGCATTACACCTCGTGGCGCAATGAAGGCAGAATTGTCGTACAATCTTGACAGTCGGGTTCGACAGGAAGATGGTTGAGTCTGGTTGGCCCAGGAAGAAGGCCGGCACCAAGACTGGGAATAGGAAATCAAATGGTTCGTCTGCTCGCCTGCTCGTCGGCCGCGCTCATCGCCGCCATGGTCCCCGGTGCCGTGCTGGCCAGGGAGTACCAACCCACCCCGACCGCGTCGGCCTCCGAAGAGTCCCAGCCGGATGAGGCCGGTGAAGCGACTCAGGTCGGCGATATCGTCGTCACTGCCCGTCGCCGCGAAGAGGCGATCCGCGATGTGCCGGGCACCATTACGGCCGTGACCGAGGACGACCTCAGAGCCCGCGGCCCGCTTCAGGGCACGGGCGATCTGCTGGCGACGGTGCCGGGGGTTCGCTTCAATAGCCTGCAATCCGAGAACCTCGCCGAGGTTTCGGTCCGCGGTTCGGGTACCCAGCGTGCCACCAGCGCCGATTCCGGCGTCGGTCTGTTCGTCAACGGTGCCTATGTCGGGTCCAGCACTCTGGGCGGGCGTAACTTCCGCCGCATCGACTTCTTCGACCTGGCCCGTGTCGAGGCCCTGGAAGGCCCGC